>LSSI01000078.1 GCA_001595945.1 Thermoplasmatales archaeon SM1-50 | reverse complement strand
TCCATGGCCTGGAATGCTCCGCGGGATCTATAAGAATCCGGATCGGTACAAAGAGACCTACTGGGGAAAATACAAAGGTGTTTACCTTGCTGGTGATGTCACCCGTCAGGATAGCGATGGATATTTCTGGATCCAGGGTCGAGCAGATGATGTCTTAAAGATCTCTGGTCATCGTATTGGGAACTCCGAAGTCGAGTCCGCCCTTGTTAGTCATCCGATGGTTGCTGAGGCAGCAGTCATTGGGAAACCACATGAGGCGAAAGGTGAGTCGATCACCTCGTTTGTGGTGCTAAAAAAGGGGATAGAACCGACCGATGATTTAAGAAAATTACTCCGTGAACATGTGGCAAAAGAAATGGGTAAACTCGCTAGACCTGATGAGATTTGGTTTGTCTCTGATGTACCTAAGACTCGGAGTGGAAAAATTATGCGACGAGTCATTCGGGCTAAAGCACTTGGTCAAGAAGTCGGTGATACTTCAACGCTTGCAAACCCTGAAGCAGTTGATGAAATCGGAAAAGCATGCTGATACCTCTCCTTCTACTTTTTTTCTTGTTTTTTTTAATAAGGTAGATGCTGTTCCTTTCCATGTGGCGTGTCTCTATAGGATTTTGATCGGACGGAACATTTTGGGTTAGGGGCTGACGTGTTTTTATATCAGATATTGTTTGTCTTTTTTTAGAGATTTATGAACAGTCATATTATGGTCATTGGGATATTTGTGGTTGGTGTCCTACTCTTTGGTGGATGTGTGGAGCAACCAGTCACTCGTTCTTATAATAATAAGTATGGATTTTCTTTGGACCCCCCATCGGGTTGGCAACAGATTGAGACTAATTTATCGACGGTTGCTGTTTGGTTTTCCCCAGAAAATTCTTCCAATGTCTCATTGATTATCAGTGTCCCGTTTTCACTTCTTGAGGGGCAAGGATTAAGCACGTTTGCAGATCAAGTGGAGGAGGAGTTATCTGAGAATGAAGGGAATTATTCGATTTTACATCGTGGTTGGCGATCGATTTCAATTATGCAGGCTTATGAAATCGAATATTTGTATGAACGGGAGGGAGTCATGGAGTTTGTTAAGCAGGTGGAAGTGCTCAAAACGCAAACCGTTTTTTTGATAACTTTTTTTGCGCCTGCTCTGGTTTACAACCAGTATCTGACTGATGTGGATCAGAGTATTGATAGTTTTTTATAAGGAGGGGTTTACCAGTCATTTTGGTATTATGTATAGGTATAATTTATAGGATTGTACCAGGAGAGGATTTTTTGGGTTTTCTGTATTTTCAATTTGTCATTTTTGCACGACAAGTATATAAATAATGACAGAGAAAGTATATCATGATAATAGATATCAATGTAGGATGGTGAGTAAGGTATGGAAACAATAATAATAGGCGCTCTAGTAGGAGTAACTGCGGTAGCATCAAGCATTTGCCCAAGTATTTGTCCCTCATTATAAAATAAAAGAAAAGTAAAATTCTACAGGGAAAAATAAAAAAATATTTGATGCTACTTTATATTTCTTTACATTATTATAAAACTCTTATTTTTTTAAAACGTTATTACTCCATATATTATTCTGTGATGTTTTCATAGGAGCCATCACATTAAAACTCAGGTAACCATCTTTCTTTATGAACCTTGTCAAAAATCCAAAAATTCTGCTTTTTAATAGTATTGGGAAATTTTGCATCAATCTCTTCCATGATTTCCCCCAACTGCTGGACATTTTCAACAATAATTTCGAATTCTAAATCACTCCAACCAATTGCAACATTCAATGTATCACAATAAGGTTTTTCTCTTAGATACTGCCAAATTGCACGTCTCTGTTTATGATCCTTTAGATATATCTCTAGCTTATAATGTTGAAGCCCCAATTTTATTAGATCAACATTCACTCGAAACGCATTTATGACACCATGTTTCATGAGTTTATTAACCCGATAATTCACCGCTTGCGAAGAGATCCCAAGTTTTTCAGCAAGATCTATCAAGGGAATACGTGCATTAACAGCTAGTTCATTTAAAAGCCCGTAATCAACTTTATCAATTTCCACTGATTTTCCACCACATGTTGTTCTATACAGCAACCTATCTCCTTTGTCGGGGTGATTTGGAAGCAAAAAAGATTTCTTATAATTAAACGCTTCAACATATATAGAGATCGTAACTTTTGCAAAATAATCCTCAAATTCATCAAGCGTTCGATCCCAGAATTTATAAAATTCATAAATATCTTTCACCCATACGAGAACATCAAAATCGACCTCTGCTTTCAGAGAGATAACCGCCCAAACATTCCTATGGGTGACAAAATGCGAAATAATTTTTTCTTTAATCGGTGAGCTAACGTATTGAAAATTTATATAAATCCTATAGACCTCATATCCTAATTTAAAAGTGTTAATCGCAGTCCAAAAATTTATTATGACTCCTTCATCCTGCATCCTGCGAATTCGATAAGAGACAATATCTTTTTTTAATCCGACCTTTTTTCCGATTTGGGTTAGTGACTGTCGAGCATCAAGATCAAGTTCATAGAGTATTTTCCTATCTTTGAGATCTATGTCGACCATATTCTTCCCAATTTTTTATAAGAATAGAACAATAACTGGTATTTTAGAATTACGTGAAAAAGGATTGGGAGTAAGCTGTTTCAACCTCCAATTTCATTATCTGGGTCACCTGTCAAATGGTTTCCTCATGGCAAGCCAGTCGAAATTCATCCAGGGGAACTGTCGTTTGCCAATGCTCCCCCATATGATCTTAGGAAGGAACAACATATTATCATCCCAATAGTTACTCCTCCAAGTAGTCAAAAATGCATTGTAAAAAGATGCATGGTCGATATTCCCAATAAAATTATTCTTACTAATCACGTTTCTTTTTGATTCACTGATTCCTATACCGATAGCATTGTGTCGAATCACATTTCTTCCTGTAATAGTATTGTGATCGGACGCACCCCGTAAAAAGATACCATACGCCCCGTTATCACTAATAATGTTTCCTGCGATGTATAAATTTTTACAATGCTGCGTCTCAATTCCGCTTTCTTCATTAAAAGCAATCGTGTTTCTGGTGATCTGCCCGTTATTAGCCCAATGTGCATAGATACCCTTCACGTTATGAACGATACTGTTATTTTGAACAATGTTCCAGGAGGTTTCATAGGCGTAATTAAGGTAAATACCAATCGCATTATTTTGAATGATGGTATCCTCGATAGTAACATTCGAATTTAACGAAAGCGTTTTAATACCAGCATGATAGAGTTGGCTCTCACTGTTTTGAATGGTAAACCCAGAGATTTTTACACCAGGAACCGTGACAGTCACTACATCATCAGATCCCTCTCCTTCAAGGATCGTCGTTTCCCTATTTTCACCATATAAAGAGATTGTTTTATCAATAATGACATGTTCCCTGTATGTTCCATTCATGACATAAATCGCATACCCGTCATACACCGTATGTATAGCCTCTTGAATAGTATGATACGGGTACTCCTTAGTTCCCTCCCAGGGTCCATTCGTGTTATCATCATCTACATACACAATAGGGAATTTCCCATAGACGCCTGTCAAATAGAAATTTTTTGTACCTATCCCACATTCTCCGTATTTAATATTGATCCATCCTTCATCCTGATAGTGTGTTCCCCAGCTGTTCTTCACAATCCAGTACCCCGGGTCGTCATTGTAGCCGACAATCGCCATATAGTGAGCCCCTCGAACCCTCCCCCAGCGATGTTGATAAACCCCTTTCTTATAGTAAAGGAAATCATCGTAAACAAGAAAATAACTTGGCACGGGTCCGTTCGTAAGTAACGCAGTTTTAATGGCTACAGGATCATCAGGGATATACGACCAATTAGTGATTTTTACGGTCCTATTCATCCAATCAGGACTCGTCGTGTTTAAAGGATACTGATACAAATCCTTTGGATAGGGCCAACATGCCTCGTCTGGGACACCGTACTCTTTGAGAAATTTAGTGTCATTCTCGGGATACGAGCCCCAAATTATATTTCCTCCACTATAGAAGAATAGATGTGCCTCTGAAAGGTCACATCCAAAAGGAAATCCGACCTGATACTGAACCATCGTTTCAACCGCTGCAACCAGCGCAAAGGATTCACAACTTGGATAGGGGGCTTGATTTCGTATTGGGGTGGTAAAATCCACGCCATGTATATCACGCCAGCTAAATGAAGAGGGAAGAACCAAGGTTTCCCCTATACTATGGTTCTTCTCTACGTACGAAAATAGATTTGTCTCCAAATCAAAAGACATCCCTTGTACGAGAGGAAACAGAGTGGTTGCAAAGAAAAGAAATGTGCAAAGAATAAGAAATAAATTATTCATTTTCATACGTTCATCTTCCTATATTTATATTATCTATATTATAGGATATATTTAAACTTACAGTTGGTACTATCACGATTACAATGCAAAGAAAAAGAGATCTCTTGAGTTAATTATAAAAGAACTCACGTGATTGGTAGTCTTGGATTGGCTGATGCACAACAAACAAAAAAGTGTGTTACTTGTAGCTATGCCGTTTGCTGGGGTTACGATACCTTCTATCCAGCTCTCCGTATTAGAGGGATACTGCAAAGAGAAAGAAATGCCTATAGAGACCCGCCATCTCTACCTCAAAGCAGCAGAAATATACGGTCTTAAGAACTATCATTTACTGATCTATCCACCCCATGATTCTTACACCGCACAAATGGTATTCTCCCGATACATATTCCCAGAGCATTGGAAGAAAAACGCAACAAGATTTAGGGAATACTTCTACAAGCATTTCACACAATCACCGCAGACCCACTCGTTTTCATTTGACGACTATGTCCACCGTACCGATCTGTTCTATCAATGGGTCCTTGAACATGTCAACTGGCGTTCCTTTGACATTATCGGATTTACCTTAAATTATGGACAACTTCTCCCCTCCCTTGCCATTGCAAAAAAAATAAAAGATTTACACCCGGAGAAGACGATTATTCTAGGCGGCAGCAGAACAGCAGACACCCTTGGGGGACACGTCTTACGAGCATTCCCTTATGTCGACTATATTGTCTCCGGCGATGGAGAAGATGCACTCTTCCGCCTTGCCACAGAGTATGAGAACTACCAATCAATTCCTCAAGTAACTTACCGGAAACAAGAGGAGACGCACTGGAACAGATCTGATGAAAAACTTGACCTTAATAGCCTACCAATCCCCTCGTACGATCAATTCTACAAGGAGCTTGCTTCAACAACTGCTGATATTCAGCAGTACTATCACTATTATGGCAGACTCCCTGTAGAGATCTCCCGGGGCTGCTGGTGGAACCGCTGCACGTTTTGCAACCTGAACATCCAGCATCACTGCTACCGAGAAAAAAGGGCGAGTCGTATCATCCAAGAAATCCAATCGCTCTCTGAAAGATACCGCATGACAGAGTTCCAGCTCATCGGAAACACATTACCAAAGATCGAATACAGAACCCTATTTGAAAAACTAAAAAACCTTAGACGAGACTTTTCGTTTTTCGTTGAAGCACGCGCAGGGCAACTGACCAGCCAAGACTATACATTGATGAAAGAAGCAGGGTTCACCAGCATTCAAACAGGAATCGAATCCTTTAGTAAAAGTTATCTACGAAAGATGAATAAGGGCGCACGGGTGATCGACAATATTGCAGCCCTTAAGTTCTGCAAAGAAAACCAGATACAAAACAACTACAATCTCCTTGTACGATACCCAAATGAAGACACGGCGGACTATGAGGAGGCAAAAAAAACAATACAACTTTTAAAGGCTTATCTCGATGCTCCCCAGCTCTGCGAACTACGGGTCATGCATGGAAGCATAATCTACCGCCACCCCGAACAATTCAATATCCAGCAACTACAACCAGCATCTATCGACCAGCTCATGTACCCCGCAGAAATACTCAAGGAAGGGATCGCTTTTTTCTATGAATACGTCCCAAAAAATCCAACACTAAATCCCCCCTGGGAGCCGCTTGTTGCAGAATGGAAAAAAGACCAAGAAACATCCCAGTCTGAAAAAAATAGAAAACAGACCATGACCGATCAGTTCGTATTTTATTTTGTTGATGGGGGAAGTTTTATAAAAATCTATGACAAACGAGACCCTTTGAACGTAAAGATACATGTGTTAAACGAACTCGAACGAAAGATCTTCCTAAGCTGCATCGACATCATATCATTCCAAGAACTCCAGAAACGATTCCTTGACGTGCCGGAATTTGAACTAACCGCTATATTGCAAAGCTTTGAGCAGAACAGGCTGCTGTACGTCGAGGATGATAGCTATCTAGCCCTCCCGTTACGTTGTCGTGTAAAAGACACAGTAGAGAAAGACAGAGAATACCTTGTGAACATTTCACCGTAATTTTATTCTTTGTTTTTTCTAGTATTTTATCATAAAAAAGAAAAATTTAATCTGGTGATTCTTACAAGACTATAGGGCAGAATACTTCGTTGTGCTGTTATTAATAAAAAATTATAATTTATTATATTTTTTGAAAGCCACTCTTTTCCATCAAAAGTAAAAAAAATATATCATTTTTGGAATTTTGTAGGGTTTTCTAGGAAGAGGGTTTTATGTTCTCCAGGAGAATTGATATCATTGGGGCTAGAAAAGAATGAACCAAAAGAAGAGCGCGAATTCAATTGGTGTTTCTCCTTACCTTGGAGGTATGATCTAGATGTATTTCTTTTTAATTGCTTTTGCGGTTTTAGGTGCAGGGGTAAAATATATCGATGATGCATTTGATGAAAAAGTATTCAATAAGAAGACCGCTTATATAATCGCTCCGTTACTTGGTATTCTTTGGGCTTATACAATGATAATTGATGCGGTCGCTGCAACAATCCTTCTTGCAATACTCCTTGGTGTGGTAATGAAGGGAAAAATCGATAATATCGCCCATGTGATTGGTCTGGCAGTAATTATCGCTATTGTTGTGGTTGCTGGTGTTCAGCTTTTGTTTGTTCCATTACTCATTCTTGCGGTTGCTGCGTTACTTGATGAAGTTGGCAATGATTTGGTTTATAAGAGCAGGTGCCTTGCTGGGGGAAAGTGGTGGCAGAGACTCGTGATTGGATTCTTTGACCAGCGATGGGTCGCAAAGGTCGCCATTCTAGGGCTTGTGGTGGTGAGTATATTACCCTGGTTTTTCTTTGTCGCGATGTTGCTTTTTGACGGCGCTTATCTTGGTGTTCGGTCGGTTAGTCAGATTCGCCAAAAGGCTCTGCTTATGTCCCCGACTACTTCTGACATCTCTCAAGCATAAAAAAAAAAAGTGGTCTACAGAGGCATCTGCATACCTAGCTGATATAAATATACTTAAGGAAAAGAGCGTTTGAAAACATAAAAAAGCCGTTAAGAAAAAAAACAATAGGCTGGAACGCTATGTATTTCTTCCTGATAGCCTACCCCATCCTTGGGGCAGGATTAAAATATATTGACGATGCGTTCGATGAACTTACGTTTAACAAGAAAATCGCGGTACTGCTTGCTCCAATTCTTGGACTCTTTTGGGCGTATACTATGATTATCGATCCGGTTTCTGCGACTATACTACTTGCAGTATTAATAGGAGTTTTTCTAAAAGGAAAAATCGATAACTATGCACATGGCCTTGGGCTTGCAGTTATCGCCGTAATTTTAATTGCCGCTGGTGTTCAGTTGCTTTTCCTTCCGTTAATTGTTCTTATTGCGGCAGCAGTCCTTGATGAAGTTGGTAATGACATTGTTGACTACAATAGGACAAGTCTTGATAAATCGAATTTTCTCCATAAAGGGATAATCGCTTTTTTTGATCAGCGTTGGGTCACAAAAATTGCGGTCTTGTATGTTGCGTTGCTTGGCGTTTTTCCCTGGTACTTCTTTCTTGCGATGCTATTATTTGACGGGGCTTACCTCGTGGTACGAATGTATAGCAGATCTCGCGAACAGATAAGTAAAACCATATGTGCCTAATACTATCGAAGTTTAGTTACTTTTTTAAATAATTCTAAGATGTTAGTCATAAGATGAGAATAGAGTGCGATGTGTTGGTTGTAGGTGCAGGACCAGTTGGAACTACTTTTTCGTATATAGCGTCAAAAAAAGGATTGGATGTTGTAGTAGTAGACAGAAAAAATGAAATTGCGGCTCCTCTAAGGGGTGGGGAGGCCGTTAGCAAATTCCTCTTTGAAGAATTCTATCAAGACCTCCCATTCTTAGAAAAAATGCATACATGGCCAATTGAAGATACAGTGATTTACAATCCTGTTTCAAAAATCATTACTAAAGAGCAAAAATGGAAATCTTTTATGTTGAATCGGAAAGAAACAGAAAAGACACTTGCTCAAGCTGCTATTAAAGCTGGAAGCAAACTTCGTCTTAGTACAACAGTTACAGATATTGTCATGAAAGGCAAAAATATCGACTATGCTAAAGCGAAATCAATTCAAGGAGAAATTGAGATCAAACCTAAGATTGTTGTTGGGGCTGATGGAGTAACATCCATAATTCGTAGAAAACTTCTTGGGGATACGTTGTTTTCTGGCATAAAGGATTGGGGGTGTGCCATTGAGATTGAGGTAACTAATTTAGATTTAGACTCCGAAAATTCTATGCAGTTATTTATGGGTGATATAATAGGTGGTTATGGGTATATATTTCCAAAGGGAAATGACCGGGCAGATGTAGGAGTTGGTGCAAGACCATTTTATGGAAAAAATCCTTTTACATCTCGTTCTCCATTTGAAGATTTTTACATATTAGCTGAATTAAATCCAGATATGAATCGACAATTGAAGCGTGCTTCTCCCCTTGAAATAAAAGGTGGAATCATCGATTTATCAGCACCATTGTACCCTGTCTATGGTAATACTATTTTAGTTGGTGATTCAGCAAATCAGAACTTTGCCTATGTTGGCGAGGGCATCATTCCTGGATTGCAAGCAGCAGTAATTGCTGGACAAAAAGTCGCAGAAGCGATAGAATCAAATTCTTATGAAGTTTTAAAGCAATATGCCGAGGAATATGAAGCAAGTTTTATAGGTCAAGAAGCAAGGAGAACAGTACAAATAAAAGACAATATTAGTAGTGTTATCGCAATGGATCTTCCCAATGACATTAAATCCATGCTCACGGCAATGCTTGAACTTGAAATGATCCAGTGGGATGGTAAAGAACTAAAGACGGCATTAAAATACAAGAGCATAAAAGATTTAACTGACTATGCAAAAAAATTGATTATAAAAAAAGAAATGAACATTGAAATCAACTTACGATAATTGCGCCTGTCGGACATAATATTTTACAATTTTTTTCTTTGCAAATGTCACATTTTTTAGTATCTTTTATTGAGATAAATAACCCTTCTATTTCGATTATTCCATAAGGACAAGCTGCAATGCAAGCAAGACAACTTATACATTTGTTTTTGTTAAGTAAGATCATATGATCGCCTTATTCTCTAATCCAATCAGGATACGGGGCAATTATTCCCCTTGCTGGAATTGACCAAGGAGCTTCAGTATTAAATGAGAATTCATTTATAGGTTTTACTAAAAACACACCGAAATCAGCTCGAGCTTCAAGAAAACCAACGGATTTAAATGAATGCTGCATCCATTCTATGCCTCGATCAAATATTGCAGCGACAAAACCGGATGACCCAGAAGAAGTCTGGTACCTCTTGTCCAAATCCAGTAGAGCGCGTATCATTATAATTGGGAGATTTGTATTTATCCACTCCTTTGATATAATAAATTCATCAAGGGTAATTGTGCGAAATTCTTCATATTCTTTGTCAAAAGGTTTGCCATACATCAGACCTGCCCAAGTTGAAATCGTAAAAGTTGCCACACCCAAGATTTTATTATCTTTTTCTGCTATCAAACTTCTAAGTCCTACTAAATCCCATAATTGTTCAAGAATTTCTGGTGAATAAAAAGAATGGAACTCTTTGGCAGGATGATTCTCATTTAAAAATTGGATTGTTTTTATAAGATTAGTTTTATCAGAAAGTTTTATTGCCACTCCTTTAATTTTTTTAGGGGTAGAAAATTTTTTAAAAGAATTATAAAATTTAAGAATAATAAATGCAGATCCCCAATAAATTTTATTATTTCCACGCCATTTTGCTGGTTTTTTTCTTTTATATTCTAAACCGCCAATAAACCAGTTAATACCACGTCTAAAAGAAAAACCTGAATTGATATATAGGTTTTTATGAAGTTCAAAATTTTTTAAATAATCCCATCCAGCTATGAACTTTAAATTATTATTTATCATTTCTTTTTCAACAGATTTAAAAAGTTCGAACATTATCTCATCGTAACCTTCTGAAAAATCTGGTGAAATACAGTTATCAACAAAATATCCACCTTTAAGTTTTTTTCCATTTATTATAGCCGTACATGGAAGGATTCCCAAAGTACCTACAATGGAATCTCTATATTTCGCAATCTTTATTATTGGATAGTTATAAGGTGAGTATCTTTGAAACCAAGAATTAGGCCGAGTATATTCAAATTCATCTCTATTGTGAAAAACACTCTTATAGAAATGATTAATTAATTGTGTATCAAATTTTTGCTCATAGTCGAAAATTTGAAAATTCATTTATGAGACACCTAAAACATTCATTGAATGACTCCTAACAAGTAATTCATCTTTGTGAGCGTAATGTTCTCCTCCAAAATAGAGAAATAAATATGGAGTGTCTTGTATCATATCATCGACTATTGTTTTTTGATCATAAAGTTTTCTTCCCAGGATATCCACACATGTTTCACACATTGAACCAAGGATCATCTTTTTTCCTTCAAGCGTATTTTTTAACATTTTTGTCGCATCAGAAATATGATGACCAGATCCTCGTAATAAAAATATTTTTTTTCTATTCATAGGATGACCTAGAAGTATTCCTTTTCCATATATTGCACCTATTCCTGTTGATGATTTTCCATCTTCAGATACAATAGGATAGCTCATTGTTGCTCGATATAAAAGATCTTTACTTTTTAGTGGATAATCAATCTTATTTATTTTCTTAAAAAATGCATCAACAGCCGGCATATTATCTAATTTCTCTAGTACTGTATTTCCATTACTAGTTTTGTTTACTTCGAATGAAATATTGGTTGGAACGAGTTCAAGAACACCGTCCATTTGAAATTTATTTTTTAGATGTATATATAAAAAGGTTAGAGAATTCTCAAAAACAGAATTATTCCAAAATTGATAATTTCTCATTAACTTTCCATCATCCATTGTCGCTCCGCCAATTATATTCATTTCTGGAAAACTTTTCTTTATTTCTCCTAGAATTATCGAATCTTTAGCAATCCCGTATCCAAATAATGAAGTCGCTCTTATTCCAAATTTTAATAAAAATTCAGATGTTATCCTTGATTTTATTAGATTCATCTTTCCTAGAACAGGAAGTTCAGGAATTGTTGGTCCAGAAATAAATTCTAGAAGTATCCCATTTTTTTTGTTATAATATGGTTTTATTTTGGATATTACTTTATTAGCTGCATTAATTGGTGACCGTTTTGTGTTATGTACTACATCAGATATTGTAAATATATCTTCTCCACTAACACTTAAACCAGTTGCTCCATGTGTATAACAACCATAATTATTCATAAATCCAGCAACAGTTCCTCCAACCAATGGTGTACCTTTTGGTAAAACATCCCAAACCCCATTTAAGAACTCCTGAAACCCCCCATATTTTTCATAATGAATTGTAGAAAACAATAAAAAGAAATCAGGTGGACGAGTTAATTTGTCTATTGTGGTTCTAGCTACTTCTCTCCCGGCCGCTCTTGCATCCCATTTCCGGCTCATTCCAATTGCTGCTTCAAATGTTGGTTCAATCATACTCAACCTCACAGTAAATAGGTAGTAGTGTACTTACACTACTGTAATTCTTAAATGTACATCCAATCTCGCTTTATTTTTGGGAGTATTTATCGTCAATTGGATATTATGTCTTATGCATTCACTACTATTTCATCGGTTTTTTTCGAAACTGTGGATTTTGTTTTTGGTGTTTCCATTGCCTTAAGGATTTCTCGACGTGCGTTCTCCATTTCTACCTCAAGTAACCCCTTATTTGCAAGAGCAGGTACTATCGCAACCAATGCATTTTCAGTATCAGGGAACACATAGAATAAGACCTCGTAATCCTGCAGTCGGAACTCCATCTCACCAAGGCCAGCGCCGGAGTACTCACGAATCACTGCAAAGACATCATCCATTGCGCGCTTGATTACATCCCAGATTTGATTTACCTCTGGTTTGAACCCTTCACCTGATGGCATTACGCTGATCATATTCCGCCGTGCGACCATGCAGGCTAAGATATCATCAAGTCGCATTAAATCATCAAGTACATGTTCTATAGGGTCATCCTTCATCCCATCACCACTAGTTTAGTGATATACTTATCAGTCACCTCTTTAAATAAATTTCCCGTAAAGAATTTTCTCCTTCTATGAAGAAAAATTGTTACGAATAGTTGGATTGTATGTAACAAAAAAAAGAGTATTATGGTTGATTCGAATATTCATCTTTGAATGAATTTTAGAGTTTCTTATATGCTGTTGGGTCTATTAGCATGCTTATTTCTGCGGTATCCTTTAGTTCGATTTCGACAAGCCAGCCATCGTCGTAGGGACTGCTGTTGATTAGTTCTGGGGAGTCATCGAGTTTGTTGTTTACGGTTGTTATCTTTCCGCTGACTGGTGCATATACCTCTGAGACGGATTTTACTGATTCAACGACGCAGAGTTCTTCTCCTTTTTTGATATCTTTTCCTACGGTTGGTAATTCTACAAAGACGATGTCGGTTAACTCGTGTTGTGCATGGTCGGTGATGCCGATTGTTGCTTTGTTTCCCACAAGTTTGATCCATTCGTGCGTCTTTGTATATTTTAAACCATCTCGTACTTCATCTGTCATAGCTATCGAAGACTGGTATTTCCTGGTTGTTTTAAATCTTTTCTCCATCTAAAAAATAATAAAGGAAGGAAAGAATCGCTATAGAAAAGGTATTGTATCATAATGAGTTTTCTTGTTGTTTCTGTGCCCAGTCTTTTGGAACAAACGGCGGTTTGATCACCTTTGCGTTGACCACTCTGTCTCGTATTATGATATCAAGGAGGTTACCTATTTCTCGTTTGTCTGGATCGACATATCCCATGGCGATACCTTTGTTGAGACACGGTGACAACGTCCCGCTTGTGACGATACCGACAGGCGTCCCATCCTTCTGGATCTCACAGTGATGTCGGGGGATGCCTTTCCCGAGACATTCCAAACAGGTCATCCGCTGGAATACCCCTTGTTCCTTCTGCGTAAGCAAGGCTTCTTTTCCAATGAACTCATGGTCCCAAAAGATCGTCCATCCTAATGTCGCTTCCAGAGGTGTTCTACCACCCTCAAACTCGTTACCCGCAAGCATGAACGCTTTTTCCAATCGAAGGGTATCCCGTGCACCAAGTCCGATCGGCTGGATTCCGAATTCCTTTCCTGCTGTAAGAATAGCGTCAAACACTTTTGTTGCGTTTGCTGGCGGGGAAATCTGCAGCTCAAAGCCAAACTCACCGGTGTACCCGGTATAGGAGAGAATGCATTCGACACTAGCAATCTTCACAATCTGGCAACCGAAGAACTTGACGGTGGCAAGATCCGTCTCTGTAATTTTTTGTAACGCCTCCTTTGCCTTTGGACCTTGTATCGCAAGAATCACATACTCCCGGGAAACGTCCTCAATCTTTGCATTCAGATGATGTTTCTTCGCCTGTTGCATAAGCCATGCGGTGACAATCTGATTCACCCCGGCATTGGGAATCATCATGAATTTCTCACCCAGATGCATGAAAATCGTATCATCGATGATCGTTCCATTCTCCCGTAAAATCTCGGTGTACTGGCTTTTACCATCCTCTATCCGGAATGCATCTTCGACGGTCGTAAGACTAATAAGCTTTGTTGCATCAGGACCGGTGATCCAAAGATTGCTCATATGACTGACATCAAATAAGCCGACTTTCTTGCGAACAGTAAAATGCTCGTGTCGGATTGAACTGTATTGTATCGGCATCTCAAAACCAGCAAACTGGGTAAATGTCGCACCGAGCTTCACCTGGGTCTTATATAACGGAGATCGTAGCACCATAACCTTCTTCGCCCCCGCCTGTATCTCACAAAGCCTAGTTAATTATTTCTAAAAAGGCATTCCCAGAAACGCCTTAGAAATCATATCAATTAAAGTTTGATTTCACAGAAAAATATAGTAAAAAACGTAATCTTTTTGAGAAATATGGTAGTTCCTTAAAGATGAAAATCTAATATAGTTATATAAATTACCCAAAGGTTCATATTCCTGTTCCCTTACCATAAAAACATATCCATATGGTTCGATATTTTGTATGAATCGATGATAAAATACATGAAAGGGAGCCGTAGACGTATTTTTTAATCTCTTCCAGAACAACGTGTATAATCGTTCATCTGAATTATGATAAAGAAAAAAAAGCTTTTTTTGGAAAAGAACAGTAAAATCTTATGTTTTTTTACTGTAAACAACCTTGTTGATTTTTTAACATGCAGAGTTTAAAAAATGCCCTAAAAGATGGAACCACATGGAAAACGTTATTATATAACCTGTGTTTTCTCCTGTAAAAATCATTTAAAAAGGGGGTTTATATCCTGCAACTTGACGCTGTCTCCTCAAGAGGGGGGCTACATCCTGATTACAAAGAAGAGATACGATATTTCAAAGAAAACAAAGTATTTTCCATTCAGATAGAATCAAATCTTGCTTGCCCTCAAGGTTGTTTATACTGCTATGCTTCCTTGGAAAACCCACCAGTTCAAGAACTATCAAAAAAGGATATCACAGCAATACTTACCGCAGCGGTTAAATTACAAGTCCGGGAAATAGACTGGCTTGGAGGAGACCCCCTTGTTAGAAGCGATTGGTATCCTTTGATGAAAGATACTGGAAAGTTAGGATTGAAAAACAATATTTGGACAAGTGGGATCCCTTTAGAAAACAAGGAGGTTGCTAGGAAAGCAGTTGAGGTATCAAAAGGCGGGTTCATAGCTGTACATCTTGACACTTTAAATGAACGGATCTATCAAATGCTTCATAAAGGAAACCCGCATCGGCAGATTCAAGCGATATTAAAAGGAGTTGAAAACGTCCAAAATTTTGGGAAATCCCCAGACGAGATGATTAACTGCATCACGTTTACAAAACCTGTTTTTCAGGATATACAACGTACCATCCAATATTTTTATGAAACATGGGGAATGCGAACCTGTTTAACACAAATGTGCGTAACGGGGCTTGCAACCGATCATAAAGAATGGGCACCAAGTATAGAGGAAATCAAAAAAGCATGTGATATCCGCGACAGCATTAATTACCCTACTTCCCCGTACTCATTTAGCTCCATGGACACCAACAAATATTACTGTGGGAACATGATCTGTGTAACCGTAAATGGGGATGTTACACCATGCTCAGTCATCCGAAAAAGCGTAGGCAGCATCCATGAAACCCCCCTCGATGAGATTATACAAAAGCATCGAGATGAACTCCTATGGATCCTTTTGCGAGTACCGAAGAACCTCCCGGGGTATTGTTCCCAGTGTGAAAACAATGAGGTCTGCTGGGGATGCAGAGCAGCAGCGTTTTATGACAAGGGGGACAGCTGTGGAACAGATCCAAAATGCTATAGAAATATATAATTAATAAAAATGAATTAGAGGAAGAACCATGACAATAAAAAGAGGTAAAAAACTAGACTTCACCATTGCAGATGTAGTCGATGTGTATTCAGGGCCTGTTGGGATACTTTGGGAAATGCTCATGGGCGAACAGATACATGTTGGTGGTGAAAAAGAGACAGACGCCCTCGCAAAAAAAGCACACCTAGAGAAAAATTCAACTGTTCTTGACGTATGCTCTGCCCTAGGTGGCCCAGCACGCTATCTTGTACGAAGATACGGCTGCACCATCACAGGGTTGGATGCGACACAAAAAATGATTGATGAGGCGATGAAACGGACAGAGCAGCAAGAGCTTTCCCATCTAATTACCTATAAACTTGGTAACGCCCTTGATATGCCGTTTAAATCAGAAACCTTTGACGTCGTCTTAGGTCAAGATGCATGGTGTTACGTCACCAATAAGAACCGCTTATTACAAGAAGCAAAACGAGTCCTTAAACCACGAGGGATTATCGCATTTACCGATTGGTTACAGATAGGAACGATGATTGAAAGCGAATGGATTGATTTAAACAGTTTTATGGTATTTCCCTATATGGAGACATTGGATGGATACGTTAACGAGCTAAAAGGACTTGATTTTAAAATTCTTGAAGCAGAAGATGTAAGTGTTGATTTCACAGCCCATTGCCATATCTATCAAGACATGTTACGAAAAACGTTAAAAGATAGTATCATCGCTCAATATGGAAAAGAATTATTTGAAGCGGCAGATAGTGGATTAGCAAAATGGGTACAGGCAGCTGATGAATCCAAGGTCGGGAGAGGTAGAATCATCGCTCAAAAGCAATAGTATTACATTCTCTTATATTATAATTACAGATTTTAGTATGAAGAATATTGGAGAGGGTATTGTATAAAAAATGGGGTTATACCCTCGTTTTAGGGGAGAGTAACACATTATGGTAGAATCTCTTCTACTAGACTTTTTTATTTAACGAGGAATTATAGGATAACACCTGTTAAAGATTTCGACAAAACTATTTATCAACCACAACTGATAACCGATGAGTATGCAACTGACAGAACATCCAGGGGTCTATAAAAAAAACGACAAGCTCTTTACGCAAAACCCTTCGGTCTGTAAAGGAACCAGAGTCTACAATGAACAACTTATCACTGAAGATGGTATTGAATACCGGTCCTGGAACCCGTTCCGCAGCAAACTTGCTGCAGCACTGCTCAAAGGATTACCCCTACATATGGCCATCGATGCGCAGATCCTATACCTTGGTGCAGCGACAGGGACAACGGTAAGCCATCTCTCCGATATTATCACGAAAGGAACTATCTACGCGATTGAGACATCACCTTTTGCGACAATAAAACTATTAACCGTGTGCGAAAAACGACCGAACATCATACCGATTCTTTCAAATGCAAACCACCCGGAACGTTACAAAAACATCGTCCCTCCTGTCGATTTTATCTATCAGGACATCTCCCAGCGGAACCAAGCTGATATCTTTACTCGTAACATGGTGATGTATCTTAAAGCCAACGGAAACGGGCTTATCATGGTAAAAGCACGAAGCATTGATGTTGCACTTAGACCAAAGCAAGCTTATGAACTTGTCTGCAGTTCTCTGAAAAAACGAAGATTCACCATCAGAAAGACTATCGAACTTGCACCCTTTGAAAAAGATCACGCAGCGATTCTTCTCACACGATAATGAACATCAGATGGTTATGAAGATTTCTTTAAGCATCTTGTTGATACTATAAAACGGAGCATCAAGTAAAAATGCCTTGTATTGATTATTAGGAAGAAGAGGGGATTTGCATAGCTGCTGTGCCTTATTGACATGCTTTGAGATTTCTTCAAGATAGAGTTTTTTAATGTCAGGCGATTTTTTCTCAATCTTCTTACGTATCGTTCGGGGTTTTACATTGCCGTTCTTTGCAGTCCGCTTCTCCAGTCGTGTCAGCAGCGGGATGACCACACTATCGATCATCTCACCCTTTTCAAGATCAACCAGATCGTCGGCGAGTTGATATGCAAAGCCAACCTCCCGGCCGTATTCCGCAAGGAGGTTTGCGATCTGATCTGATGCATTCGCCCAATACGCAGCGGCCTTACATGCTGCAGAAAACAATGTCGCAGTCTTCAGATCAATAATCCTGCTATACACCTGGAAGAATTTTGAATCTGCAGTGATACTGGAATCCTGGAGGTCTTTGCTGTTGAAATTGATTTCATTAAGTTGACCATCAAGGGTACCACTCCATGCGCGTACGTATAGATTCGCAATTCTCTCCCCATGGGATAACGCAAGGTTAAATCCTAACACTAGCATCTTATGGCCAATCAGAATAGCGTTATCGACGCCTGTTTTTATATAGAAGGCAGGTTCACCTCTCCTGGTTAAGTCTCCGTCGATGATATCATCGTGAACCAGGGATGCTCCATGAGCAAGCTCTATGGCAACCGCTCCTTCTAAAAACTGTTGATAGAGTTGTGATGACTCTTTACCCCCAGTGCAGACTTTAAACGATATTGCGCCGAGTAGTGGCCGTAGTCGTTTCCCTTCTTTTAATATCATTAAAATGTGTTGATCTTTGATAAGTTCTGTTATTTTTTTCTCTATATCTTCATGTGTATGTTTCAGAAACACTTCAAGGGCAAGTGATTGATCAGCCATTGTTTCTACCATTGTATAAAACTTAACTGATATCGGCTCCTATATAATATACTCTTGTATCAGCCTATTCAAAGGATATGTTGGTTTCTTTATAAAGTTTTTTAAACGATTTTGCTACAATATAGATCTCAGAACTACTTTTACGTGATGCTTGAGGAGAGAAAGTCTTCACAATCATAAATTTTTGTTTGACCTTTTCGATAAATGATTTTGTATCCTCTCCTTCGAAGATTTTGCAGAGGAAGTGGCCACCAGGTCGTAGGATCTCAATGGCAACTTTGAGTGCACAGTTGCATAGCCATGCGCTTCGCGCCTGGTCAATAGAGTAGTTTCCTGAGATATCAGGTGCCATATCTGATAAGACCACATCGGCTTTCTTGTCTTTTATCTGATCTTTGATTTGTTCGATAGTCTCAGGTTTTGTGATGTCACCTTGGAGAAATACTATACCTTCCAATGGTCTGATTGTTTTGAGATCTACTCCGATAACAATGCCTTGTGTTCCGACCAGTTCTTTTACCACCTGGCTCCATCCTCCAGGTGCGGCACCAAGGTCAATGACGATACTGTTCTTTTGAATAAGATGAAATCGGTGTTGAATCTGTTGCAGTTTAAAAGCGGAACGTGCGCGATAACCGGTGCGTTTTGCTTCTTTATAAAAATGCTCCTTCTTTTTTTCGGTGTACCAACGAGTCATAAGTGTTTAAAGGATGATGTCGATGTCAAGTCGTTCAGCGAGTTCTTTGTATCTGTTTCTAATGGTCACTTCCGTCACACCAGCGACATCTGCGACTTCTCGTTGGGTTCGTCGCTCACCACATAGGATTGAAGAGATATAGATCGATGCGGCTGCTACCCCTGTTGGTCCACGACCACTGGTTAGTTCTTTATCAGCAGCGTCTTTTAAAATCTCTATTGCTTTGGCTTGTACATCTCCGCTTAATTTGAGTTCACTGCAGAATCGTGAGATGTAATCCTGTGGTGAGGTTGGCATTAGTTTTAAGCCTAATTCCCTGGCGATGAACCGGTACGTTCTTCCGATTTCTTTGCGGGATACCCGGGAGGATGCTGCAATCTCATCTAAGGTTCGTGGTACGTTACATTGCCGGCAAGCGGCATAAAGTGCGGATGCGGATACACCTTCGATACTGCGTCCACGGATCAGGTTTTTCAGGACTGCTTTTCGGTAAACCATTGCAGCGGTTTCTCGTACGGTTCTTGGTAAGCCCATGCCAGAGGCCATTCGATCAAGCTCTGAGAGTGCGAACGCTAAGTTTCGTTCGGTTGCATCGCTGATTCTGATGCGTCGTTGCCATTTTCGTAATCGATAGAGCTGGGCTCTGTTTCTGGTAGGAATGGATTTTCCGTAGGAGTCTCGGTTTTTCCACCCGATCATGGTGCTTAGACCTTTGTCGTGAATGGTATAGGTCATTGGTGCACCAACACGTGCTCTTTTTTCACGTTGATCGCTATCAAAAGCTCTCCATTCTGGACCGTGGTCTATGAAATCTTGATCGATAACAAGGCCGCAGTCTGCACAGACAAGCTCTGCGCGCGCGTAATCTTTACTTAAATGTGTGCTATTGCATTCAGGGCATTGAATAATCTCTTCAATGCTTTGTCTTTTTTCTTTTTTCTTTTTAGATTGCATTTGAACCATGGACCTATGCCCCCGTAAATTTTTTATACTTTTCGATATCCTTTTAAGGGGAATAACATAACTTATATATATAGTTTTCTATTTCTTATTCTAAACAAAATTTCCCCATATTTTTATGATAAATAAGAAGAGATTAGTAAAATTAACAAGCATAATGTTCTTATATGGATCGATGACGGAAATTATTTAAGGTTTATGACAAAAGACAAAATGGGCTTTGCAACCTAATTCAAGTTTGCGCCTAAATTCAGCAACTTGCACCCAAATTACTTGTTTTCAATGAATATAGGTGCAAAACCTACATGTGTATGTTTCATGTAGACCCCTTTTGACTTTGTTAAAAAGTTTTTAAATATAGGATAGAAGATAGTCCCAAACTCTCAAAATGTAACATGGTCACAAAATATTGTCAATCTGACAGTGTTTTTGTCTGAATATCTAAAATCTGAAAACTCAATCTGAAAAAATACTATAGTAGTAGGTTGAGACAAAAAATATCTCATTTTGAGACGAGCTTGAAAATGAGTAATTTACTCAATTTTTTTGAGAGTAACTTGATGTAGGAAAGTACTCAAAATTATTGAGATAGGTGACATTATTAATTGAATCATAAAAGAAAAAATAATTCGTTATAGATATCCACCAAGGCGTAAACTTGGGTCGCCGAATAGTGCCCAGTTTGTGATCACAAACGCCTCGACTTGGTGTATCTCTTCTTCAAGAAGGAATTTTTGAATCGCGCCACAGTGAATCTGCCCAAGATTGGTTGAACCATTGCCTATTTCATAGAAAAAGTTTGATTCAAGTTCTCCACTCAAACTGATCGGATCGCCTTCGTATCCCATTCCATAGCCTGTGCAACCAGTTGACGCGATTGCACCACCTCTGGGTTTTACCACAAGTCCCCAACTAAAACAGAAAGGGATTGGAATACCATAGCAGAAATAATTCTTACCACTTTTGTCAAGTAGTGTTTTGAGAAGTGATACGTTATACAGACCATTATGGCAACCACCGACGACGATAATCGGAAGTTTTTCATTGTTTGATAATTTCAGGAAATGATACAGAGCAATCCCACCACACCAGTCATCTGGGTACTGTCCATCGAACCAGATCGTATCCCAGACTAATGGGTTGCCATGTCCTTGGAAATCAACAAAACCAGCTCCTTGAGAAAGGGCTGTTTGGATGTCTTTTGTCACGGGAATAAATCCGCTAGTGTTCTTGTTCGAAGAGTAGACATCTATGAGATGCACATCAGGGATTGCATTTTTTATGTAGTTGAACGAAAGATCACAGAGGTATTCACCATCTGGTTTTCCATCATAATAGTCAAATGTTTTCCCAGCGATGCCGATGAAGTTCTTGTACCATGACTTCTCCTGCGGACTGGTGCTTTCATAAGTAATGATTTTTTTTACGATGTGATCGATCTCTCTTTTGTTTGTGACTGGTAAGCGTCCCACGTATACCTCCGGGAACATATCGAACGTATCTCTCTCAGCCCCTGGTGCATCCCAGGCAGCGTAGATCCCATCACCGTTTGAATCCCAGCTGTCAAAACCACCGGTTTCGTTGTATATGCAACCATAATACAGGTCACAGAGGCACCCTTCATCATCAAATTGGGGAATGTTGACATATCGTACAGGAACCCACCATGCTTTCCATCCTGCTGATCGCGTATCTTTATCGTTGGCGAAGATATGAGATTTCAAACCACCGACAAGCAGGATATAGGTAATGCCCCATGTGTCGTAGGCATCTTTGATAAAATATTTCACTTGTTCTGGTGGATCTGTTCCTGTGTATTCTGCAAGGATGTCTTCGACTGCTTTGAATGTTGTCTTAAGTGCTTTGGAATTCTTAAAATCGATAAGCGGCTGTATCCATGGTTTAAACGATCTTGGGGCGATGATGACCATATCGTAAGTTAGATTGTTTTGTGTTGAGACAGGGGGTGTTTCGTAGGTCAGCAGAACATCAAAGGACGATGCGTACTTTATCTGGTTATTGACAGGGGAATAGCGAACCGGATAGCAGAGGATTTTTACAAAAAGGGTTTGGTTGTTGTTTTTATCACGTCCTGCGCCGACATGATAGCGATACCATTCGTTTGGGTAATATGCTGTACTATCGTAAACGGTAGAATCCTGTACATAGGTTGTGTGTTCATTTGTTTTTGACAAGGGTGCGATACGGGCGGGTAGAATTTTTTTTGTTAGGGTGATTGTTGTAATATTTTTTGGGATGCAAGTGACTTGTATGTTTTGTGATCCATATGGCAGGAGGTATGTGTGTGTAAAGAGAGGTAGTGTCGGTCTATGCGGTTGTCTTATGTGCGAGGTCGTTCCTTCTACCTCTATCATGAGTGTTTCTTCTTTTTCTTGAATGGTGGGTAGTGGTGAAAAGTGCACTGATAGGGTAGTGTTTTTCCTATTCATTGTTTTTTCGATAGGTTGATTTGGTTCAAATGCTGCAACACATCCACTACTTATCAAAAGTCCTAGTATAGATATTGCTACAATTTTTTTCATATATCTCCTCGTGTTTTTGTTTGCATCAATTTCTTTGTTATATCTTATTATATATAATATAGTAAATATATAAGTATTTAAATATTATGAACGGTTCAGCCTTCAAACTCCTTCAAGGAAGCAACAGAGTGATGCTTCTTCTACAACCAGATACACAGAAACTATTATGTAGCAGATATCAACTCCCACAACAAGGCAAAGAGCAGAGAAGATATGCAAAAACTCTGGCAACATCTCTTTAACGAAGACACAGGGCTTGGAATCGCACTCACCACACTTTTCTATAATTCATCCTATCAAAACACCTACAAATTCGTAAAACGCACAGAAAGATGGACCATTGAGCAAATACAAAGGTATCAATGGGAGCAACTCACTTCTCTTCTTACACATGCATATGAACATGTGCCATACTATAGAACACTCTTCAAAACTCAAGGCATCACCCCAAAGGATATCAAATTACTTGAGGACTTTCAACACCTACCAATTCTAGGCAAGGAAACCATTCAAGAACACACAAACGAATTTAAGGCAACGAATTACCCGATGTACGCCTTTGAGGAGACTAATACTGGTGGCTCTACAGGGTTTGCCCTCAGATTCTCCATTGAAAAAGGAGTTTGGTTCGCAAAACATCTTGCGTATCTTAAAATACTCCTTGAACAGGCTGGTTGCAATGTTATGGATAAATCTGTTCAACTTATCGGCAGGGAGAAAACCTGGGAATATCGTCCTTTCTCACGAACCCTTGTTCTTTCTTCATACCAGATGACAGACCTAAACCTACCAAGATATATAAAAAAAATCAGGCGGTTACAACCACATTATATAATAGGATATCCCTCCGCGATCACGATGCTTGCATCCTCAACAAAACAAGATACGATGAAGTTAGAGCGGTTGAAAGCGATTTTCTGCTTCGGAGAAACCATCTATGACTGGCAACGGGAATTTCTCGAAACCTACTTCTCCTGTCGGGTACATGGTCAATATGGGCACCGGGAGCAATGCGTCTTTGCAGGAACCTGTGAAAAAAGTAACGCCTACCATATCTTCCCTGACTACGGCTTCGTCGAGCTTATCGACAGAAACGGTTACCCCATCACGAAAGAAGGACAATCCGGGGAAATCGTCGCTACTGGTTTTCATACAGGGATATTCCCTTTTATACGGTACAAAACTGGGGACATCGCAACTTGGTCAATGCACCCGTGCGAATGCGGGAGAAACTATCCGCTTCTTAAGTCAATAGAGGGAAGAGTGCAGGATTTCATGGTCTCAAGAACCAGTCGACTTGTGCCTTTGATGGGGGTGCTGCAACTTATCTCAAAATCATCCGCGCATATGAAAGAATACCAGCTATACCAAGAACAAGAGGGAGAGCTTATCCTTAATATCGTTAAAAAAGATGGGTTTTCCAAGGATGACGCTCGACAGATAAAAGATAATATCCATAAAAGATTGGGAGATGAATTCTCAGTGTCTCTCTCTTATACGAATCACATTCCTCGGACCAGCCGGGGGAAATACCAATTTTTCGTTCAAAAACTACCGATTAAATACATAGTGTAATCACGTAAAAAGAAAGAAGAAAGAATGATCTGCGTCTTTCTTTCAATGTATCTTGCCAAGGTTATAGTTACCAATGAGGTCTTGGGTTGAAATAGGTAAGATCAATGGAACCCCAGTCATCAAAATCGTTTTTCCCCCGAGACCCATCCGAATAATCAACTAGATCCGTATAGATATATCGATAGTTCATAACGCTTTTATATGGTCCATATTGCCAGTAACCTATTTGCCATGGCCATACCGCATTATGATTATCAACCCCAGGGTTTCGGATATTTAGCGTATGACCTGTTTCATGCATAATCGCCCCAGCATAGATGATAGCGCGTTGTTTTTCACTGTTAAATGTTTTTCTTATGAGACTGTCAATCAGAGGTATGTTTTTAACTCGGGAATCGTGATACTTCGAGGAGAGAAGAAGACAATCGATAGCTCGTACCCCGTTAATTTGCGATTGAAATACAAATCCCTTTGCCCATGACCAATTATATGTAATAATTGCCCAGTGGAAGACGCCTCTACGCCAGTTATTTGCATCATTATGCATAAAGTAGTTCCAATACCAGAGAGAAAGGTCTTGTTCGGTATAGGGGTTTTTAAAGGGAAACACCTCACCGCCACCAAGCCGACCGTCATCGATATGCCACACGATGTTATGTTTCGCATATGAATCACGTAGGAGATCAAATGCTTCAATTGGTACGAAACTTCCTTCTCCGTTAGGACCTATGTCCATCTGGTCAATTTCAAGGAAAATATCCTGTCGAAACGGGTCAGATCCCCACTGCCATGTTTTATATTCCTCTATATTCGTTAATCCATCATCATCTTCGTCAATAATTGAATGGTTCTCCCACGTGAACGGATCATACTCCATATAGTACCCTGAATTATGACCCCATTCAAAATAGGTTAATCCAAATCTATACTCCCATTCGATAGGAACACCATCGTGATCTGCATCCTCACCAAGATTATCAATGAGAGGGCTTGTATTGTATATAGTCGTCTCAAGCCAGTAGGGAAATCCATCTCCATCAAAATCGTTTTGTGTAATATCAAACCACAGTTCACAGTCTTGGTCCAGCTGATAGATACTATTGTCATCGCATCCGTTTAATCGCCCGTATCCACTTACATCCCCTAGTTCATCATCACCCCACCAAACACCGGTTGCGATGCTATATCTAATGTCGATAGTATATTGTTGGGTAAACTCCCCATCGCCATTTTGGCTAATATCACAAAGGTGATTTCTTACCGGATCCTCGTCCCAGAGAGCAATTGTTATATTAACAAATTCATTGTCTTTGGGTACTTCACAGGAAGCAGACCAATTCGGGTTTTCCACATATTTCATATTCTTCCATACGTCACTGACAAACTCGTTATCATTAATCGTGACTTGCACAAAAAAATCAGGATCTGATATCAAGTCGATCGTGTCTAATGCACGAATTTCTTGAATTGAAACTGTGACAGTGATATTGTCGACCAGCGGGTCAAAATCATCCGGAGAAGGTGTGAATAACGAAACCGGATTTTTTGATTGAAGCATTGCAGAGCTTGGTACAATTAACGAAGTGAGAATTACAAGTGTACATATAATTTTTAGAATTTGTTTTTTCATATTATTCCCCTTAGTTTATCTTTTTTTTCTATGGTTCTCTATAAAGAGGTCACCGTATATAAATGTTTGTTGTTTTGAGCGGAATAACAGAGTTGATTTTTTATAAAGTAATAAAAAGAGCCGGACATTATCATATACCATCTACCATGTATATGGGGGATACCCTATGAAGTTGCTCATACCACCAGAACCGCTTGTATTAAAAAAACAATCCATAGAACAAAAAGGAAGAGAATGGGATATTGATTCCATTAGCCTGTGGTTCGCTAACAGACTCCCCACTTATCTCTGGAACGATGCAGGATGGTCAAAACCTTTAAAAGCCGAAGGATATACTTGGCAAAGCTTCCTAAAAATACTTTCTCTTCATAAAAAAGAGATGATCCGCTGGTCCCGCAACGCGCTATCCTGGAAAGACTTTTTATTAAAACTTCAAGACACTATCAAAGACCCTGTGTTTAAAACCGTTCTTCTTGGGAAAGACAAACGACAGGTGATAATCGATGGATAAACCTGTAGAAGGTTATCCTATCGTTCTGACTGCATCCCGCGCAGAGGCTAATGAATACGATGATAACCCATTCGCGGCGTTCATTTGTACTTTTCCAAAGAAACTCTCCGGGTTAGCCTTGCGAGAGCACCTAGAGAACCTATCAAACAATGACGATGGGACTGCACAACGAACCATCTATGGTCTTCGAAAGGTAGAATCACTGCTCATCAAAGAATTTGGCGAAGAAAATGTGGTCGTTGCGCATTTCGACCAGTTACATAAATTCATCGGGAAAAACACCAAGATAGTCGGCATCTCATCCATGGATCCTATGGGACTTGCGTATGTCTCCACGACCTACAATTCACTTATTGGATTTGGTGGAGAGGCTTTAAATGCAGCTGAATTCGAAAAACTCGTCACCCATCCAGCTATCCAGCGATACAAACCAAAAATCATTGTTGGTGGCGCTGGTTCCTGGCAAATCAACGAAGTTGGAATGCAGAACAAATGGGGTATTGACGTACTTTTTCAGGGAGAAGGAGAGGAAGATCTTGTCAGCGTGTTTAAGAAAATGATGAACAACCAGCAAGTCCCTGCATATTTTATCGCACAGAAACCAAATAGGAAGAAAATCCCTCCGATTGTACATGCTGCATGTTATGGCATGGTTGAAATTACACGCGGATGCGGACGAGGCTGCCAATTCTGCAGCCCAACGAATCGCACAAAATACTCCTTTCCCCTTGAGTACATCATGAAAGAGGTACAAACCAACGTCAAAGGGGGAGCACAGACGATTTTCACCGTCACCGAGGACATCTTTCTCTATAAATCAAAAACCGGCTTCATTCCTAACAGAGCGGAAATCGTCAAACTATACAAGACCATCGCATCGTACCCTGGTGTTGATTACATTCTGTTGTCACATGCATCCCTTGCACCTGTTATCTATGACCATAAACTCTTAGAAGAGCTCTCACCGATTCTGCTTGAGAAAACACGGTGGACACCGAAGTTGCATAAATCGTACTCAAAACGTTTTATCTCTGTCGAGGTCGGGATTGAAACAGGCAGCGTTCGACTGATGGAGAAATACATGAAGGGAAAGGCACTTCCCTACAGTGTTGAAACCTGGCCAGAACTGGTTGTCCAAGGAGTAGGAATCATGAACGACTATGACTGGTGGCCGTTATGCACCATTATGACCGGTCAACCTGATGAGACCGAGGAGGACGTCCGTGCAACCCTTGACCTCATCGATGATCTGCGGAATCACAACTCCAAGATGTTCTACACACCTGTCCTGTTCATCCCTTTAAAAGAAGCATTACTAGGAAACCAACGGCGGACCACTCTAAAGACCCTTACTGAGCTCCAATGGGAGGTCATTTCTCGATGCTGGCGAAACAATATCGATTTCTGGTCACCAGATAAAAAATGGATTTTAAATCCGATGTTTTTTTTCTCGCATTGGTTCTACGCGCGATGGAAACATGGGAAAAAAGCAACCAAGCCGATGATGCATCTCGCTGGATTTCCTATGGTTCAAAAAACCGATAAACTCTGTACTCCTGAATATTGCCAAGATAACTTTTTTCTCCGAAACGACTGATAATAAGATCTCTAAGGACAAAAAAAACCAATGACATCAGCTCTTTAAGAATGTAAGGTATGCCAGATACGAGGAGTAGAGATCAACCTTGCTTGTGATCTCATAAGGTGCATGCATCGAGAGCACAGGAGCACCGAGATCGATAACGTTCATACCTAACCGTGCGAAATATTTTGCCACAGTCCCACCACCTCCTTTGTCGACCTTGCCAAGCTCCCCTGTTTGCCAGGGGATATCTGCCTTGTCAAGCATGGCTCTGATCTCAGCGACATATTCTGCTGATGCGTCATTGGCCATGTACTTCCCGCCATGCCCTGTAAATTTCGTCATCACCACACCGTTTCCTAATGATGAAGCGTTTTTCAGTTCAAAGACATCGGTGTAGTTTGGGGTGACCGCTGACTGGACATCTGCGGAAATCATTTTAGATTTGAGCAGGACACTATCGATATCGACATTTACGTCAAGTTTCCGTATAACAGATCGCAGAAACGTTGCTGTCTGTGCCGATACGTTTCCTTCACTGCCGATCTCTTCTTTATCGACAAAGAGAGCTATGACGGTATGCTTCGGATTTTTTATATCAAGGATTGCCTGTAACAGTGCATAGGCGCAGATTCGATCATCCTGTCCGTACGCACCGACAAGTGACCGGTCAAAGCCAATATCACGAGCCTTAAACGCTGGGACTGCCTCAAGCTCTGCAGAGATAAGATCATGCTCTGTGATGGCATATTCTTTATGGAGCTTTTCAAGAATCGCTGCTTTTATTTTTTCTTTGAAATCCCCTTTCGCAGGCATACTCCCAATAACGATATCAAGGCTTTCTGCTTTTATTGCCTCATTTATTTTTTTATTGTCTTGGACATCATGCGAGAGATGTGGAAGTAAATCTGGTACAGAGAAGACAGGGTCTTTTTCATCCTCACCTATTCTGAATGTTACCTTTGTGCCGTCTTTTTTTACTATAACTCCATGTAATGCCAGGGGGATGACGACCCAGTGGAATTTCTTTATGCCACCATAATAATGTGTTTCGAACAAAGCGAGATTACTCTCTGAATCTTGATAGAGAGGCACTTGTTTTAAATCAAGTCGGGGTGAATCAATATGGGAAATTACGATGTGAAATCCCTCACGTACCGGTTTTTTTCCCCGTATCACGATAGCGGCAGACTTTTCTTGGTTTACGAGTATTTCCTTCTTTTTCGTTTTCGCAGTGGAAACGATGAAATGGATTGCTTCTCGCTCTGTTTTTGCTACGTTAAGAAAGGTTTTGTATGGTTCTGCAAATGAAACGGCTTTTGTGATTTGAGTTTTGGAAAAACGCTCCCAAGCAGATTTTTTCTTATATGCGTATTTGCTTTCGCCGTCTTTCATGGTGCACATTCCTTGATGTGAAAGTCATCATCTAAGAACATAAAAAGATAACCCATGCGAAAAAATATTAGGAAAAAAAGGGAGATGAAGAGGTGTGTTTTATCGTCGTATTATCCAGACGATGACCACGACACCAACCACGATGATAATAACCAAAACTGCTAGGAATAGAATCATCTGGTCGGATAGAGAACCGCTTGATCCGCCCTCTGCAGCGATGCTTATTGTACCTGTTTCACTTGCGGAATCACCTGATTGATCAGTGACGGTAAAGGTATAAGTATATTCACCAGAGGTTGTATACACATGTGTTGGATTTAATTGTGTTGATGTGCCTTGATCGCCGAAATCCCACTGATATTGATAGGGGGGTTGCCCGGTCAGGGGTTGAACGCTTCCATTAAATTGAATTGTCTCTCCTACAGAGCCAATGTTTGGTGCGTATGCTTCAATGATTTCAAGGGGAGGGTTCGGGGCAATATCTGAGAGGTAGACGAAGTCTTCGAAGCCTTCTTCTTCTATTGAGGTGAAATCCACTTTTATAAAGGTGGTGGTTACGATGAATTCTTCATAGACCTCATCTGCGCTTACTAAGGGGAATGTAATTGAAAGAGTTCCGCCAACAACTGTAAAATTCTCTGAGGTGAGGTTTATTTGTTCAATGCCGTATAAAAGCTGTCCGGTTCCGTTGGAGTAGCTAATCATATAGTCTTCTTCAGAGGTGATTAGCTGAAACCCGTATTCAACAGCATCAATAAATTCAAAAAAATCTTCGCTTTCCGGGTCTATGATTTTCCCTCTGTTTTCAATGTTTCCTTTCACCTGCAGGCTGACTGTTGCCTGTGCTCCCTCTTGTGTGTATTCTGCTTTGGTGATATCAATATTTTCGACATCGATTTCTGGATGAGTAGTGACTACAATGGTTTCTCCTGTTAGATAATCAATTGAGCTTACATCATCCATTGGGTCAGAAATTGTTATATCTGCAGCCTGGACTGGAAATGTTGCGATGAGCATGAGGCTGCCTAGTATCACTGCTATGATGCATAGATTTTTGTGTTTCATATTCCATAGACCTCGTTTTAATTTTAGACAGTCTATTGACTAATCCTATTTAAAAATTTTGGAGTTATCAACTTCTGCTATTTATGTGAAAAAAATACTGCTATTTTAGTTTTTTTTTCAAATCGGTCATAGTAGTTATCATGTCGTCAAGGGTTAACTCAAGTGTACCAAGTGTCTCATGGATTTTATCGGTGACGATAGCTCCTTGTGCAGATGGTTTGATGATGCCATCGTTTTCGAGTGTTCGCAGTGAGTAGCGAATCACGTGTTGTGGTTGACCCGTTATCTGAGAAAGGCGTATGATGCCGATGGGTCCGTAATCACGAACAGTTTTAAGCACATCAATATGTCTAATGAGAAGGTCAAGTTCTTTTTCTGCGACGTTTGTTATTGATGTTTTTTCTCTATGTCTTTCAGACAATTTCCTACCTCCCTGGTTAATTGTTAACAATTAGTATACAGTGGGGTTATTTAACTTTTACGAATTAGCCAGTAGTTCCGAAAGTTCCTACCAAAGAACTACAAGATAACAAAAACTGGTATAATGTGTGTCGATAATATAATTCTGTATAAGAAAAATTATGTTATTTTAGTAAAACCTCATGCGTTTACAATGAAAAATCATAAGGTAAATCTAGCGTTCGCTAAAAGATTTTGAAAAAATAAAAACAAGGAAATCAAACATCATGTCAACCTCCAGGATCCATCAAAACAAGAACGCTACAGAAATACTTTGAGGTAATGATATGATCTCCGTTGAAAACTCTTTGGACTGCGAGGCATAAGAGAATATCTGTAAAACGCGCCATACAACATAGATCTATTTACTATGTATTGTGAAAAATCCAAAGGTAAAGGACATGGTAGAAACACATTCAAGTTTTATCGAATATCTGATTCACTTTTTAAACAAAGAGTGCTGCAGTTACTATATAATCGTGTTCTTGTTCTTAAGCAACACCTACAAATATTATTAGGAGGTATTGAATGGCAAAAGTCAAAAAGTATCTTGATTCGGGGTGTACCGAATACATCCTACTTGATGATGACCGGGTCATCATCCAACCCAAAAATAAATGTGACACCAAGTCTGTCCCTGAAGACTTCGACAAGCAGTTTCTTGAAATAACCCAATCAGTTAAAGAAACAATATATACAAGTAAACAAACATTTAAGAACGTCAAAGTCGGCGAAGAATTAAAGTTTTAATAATCTTCTGACCATCTTATACTAGCTCATTATTTATTCTATTAAGTTTTGACCTAGTTCGAATCAAAATCTTTGAAAAGGTAAGACTGAATTATTTCGATTTCCACAACCCGTGTATATTGCAGTAATCCCGTGCAGACAAATTCTTCGCAGTCACACAGAATTCCGCTTCTGGTTTTTCCGCTGGTTGTAAAAACTTCCGATACACGGCTCCATCAGTATGCAGCTCAATCCACTCGATATAGTGTTTCTCCTCCATGGGATGCGGAACTGATCCGGCTTTTACTATCACACCGGTTGCGGTTGTTTCAATCACTGGAACATGTTTTTCGTTTCCTTCCTCCTGTGATTTTTCTACAAGCAACTGCATTGGTTGCCCGCAGCAGACGAGTTCACCGACACCAGCGTGGATGACTTCCACGATATTCCCACATACATTACATTTATAGATTTCCTTTAACTTTGCCATAGGTTATTACCTCCATTTTACTTCTTTTGTTTCCTGTTTTTATAATCCTTAATCGCCTCATGCAATGCATCAGCAGCGAGGTTTGAACAATGCATCTTTTGAGGAGGCAGACCATCAAGTTCGTTTGCAACATCGCCCCTTGTAATCCTAACTGCCTCATCGACGTGTTTTCCTTTTGCTAGCTCAGTGACCATGCTGCTAGTCGCAATTGCAGAACCGCATCCAAACGTCCGGAACTTGATGTCGGTGATCTTCTCATCTTTTATTTTTATGAATATCTCCATGACATCCCCGCAGACAGGGTTTCCAACCTTCCCGTACCCATCAGGGTTTTCTATCACACCGACATTTCGTGGGTTCATGAAATGTTCCATAACTTTTTTACTATATCCTACATTTGCCATTCTTATTTCCTCCATTCTTGATCCAGTGGTGAGAGTTTTCGTAAGCGTTGCACAGTCTCATACGTCGCTTTGCTTACCGGCTCGACATTATCCATGGTGGTGGAACGACCAAGTGTCAGCACCATGGACCCATGAGCCTCCTCGTGTTTTAAACCAATCGCAAGAAGCACATGTGATGGTTCAAGCGTCTTTGATGAACAGGCAGAACCAGTGGAAACTTGAATATCATACATGTCCATGTTTAACAAAATGCTTTCTCCTTCGATAGAGCTAAACCGGAAGCTTGCATGATGTGGCAGGCGCTGCGTTGGATGACCGGTGAGATAGGACTGCTCGATTTTAAGGATTTCGTTGATAAGTGTATCTCTGATGGGAATGAGCCTGCTGCTTTCTTGTGTTATCTCCTCTTGTACGATACGTGCTGCTTCGCCCATCCCTGCGATCGCAAAGACATTCTCAGTGCCTGAGCGAAGACCCCGCTCCTGCCCACCACCAAGGAGAACGGACTGAAGTCTCACACCAGGTTTCACATATAGTGCTCCCGCTCCTTGAGGGCCATATAGATCGTTTGATGACAGTGTGAGCAGATCGATACCATCCTTCTGGACATCAATGGGAATCCTTCCAGCTGCAGCAACCGCATCGACATGAAGATACATTCCTTTCTCACGCACAATATTACTTATTTCGCGGATTGGTTCAACCGTCCCTATCTCATTGTTCGCGTACATAACAGAAGTCAGTGTCGTTGTCTTTGTCAGCATATCTTCAAGTTTGTTAAGATCGACAATCCCTGTTGAATCAACAGGAATCGTTGTGAATGAAAAACCATTTTTTTGCAGCTCCTTCATCGGATTGAGCACGGACATATGTTCGATAGCAGATGCAACCACAGTTTTCCCTGAAGTGATGTTTCTTAATGCGGTGCCTTTCACCGCTAGGTTATTTGCCTCGGTCGCACTGCCTGTGAAAATAATGGTGCTTTCGTTTTCCGCGTGGATGAACTTAGCGATTTTTTGTCGTGATTCCTCCACCGCTTGTTTTGCCTCTACCCCGACAGAATGAAGCGAGGAGGGGTTCCCATGCAATGTGGTAAGATAAGGTTTTGCGAACTCAAACACTCGGTAATCAACCGGCAGTGCTGCTGCGTGATCAAGGTATATCCTTGCCATAGTATTCCTCTTCTAGAACCACATAGTGGCTCCCGCGTCAAGCGCAAGATCATTTAAAGTCCCGGCACCAACAATCTTCACACCGGGAATCAATGTGACCTTCTCAAGACCTAGCATCTGCTTTGACGCTTCACAGACATAGACCTCAATACCCATGTTCATGGTTTTCTTTAGCATCTCAGCCACACTAGGGAATGTCCCGATTTTGATGTTCTCTGCGATATCAGGCATAAGAATTCTTAGTCCCGTGCCCAGATAGTAAAGTCGTGGGGTGAGATCCATCATTTTCGCGGTCTGTGCAAGCACAAGAGGTGAGTATTGTTTTTCCGGTTGATCTGTCGTTTGCACGTAAAGGATTGAATGTTCATCTTTCATATCTATCCCTTATTTCATCCTTATTTCATCCTTTTAATATAGAAAATAAGCAAGGAGCCTTCTTTCTCAAATCG
>LSSI01000077.1 GCA_001595945.1 Thermoplasmatales archaeon SM1-50 | reverse complement strand
TGTGAGAAAAGACAACCTTGAAAACATCACGGTCACAAAAAAAGAGTTAGACGAGGCATACGAGAAGTTAAATACTGGAAAAGAACCTGACATCGTCATCCTCGGCTGTCCACATGCTTCCTTACGAGAGATCTCTGCGGTTGCTGAGAGACTTAAGGGAAGAAAACTGCGCAAACCGGTCTGGGTGTGCACCTCCAGGATGATGAAGGAAGCTGCTGAACGCATGGGATACTCAGAGATCATTGAAAACGCAGGAGGACATATCGTCGCGGATACCTGTATGGTCGTCTCACCCATAGAGGAGATGGGATATAAAACCACAGGGGTTAATTCTGGGAAAGCGGGCAACTACTTGCCAGGATTCTGCAAACAAAACGTGTATTTCGCACATCTCGAGAAGCTCCTGGAGGCTGTAGTATGATGAAAGGACGAACCATCTCACCAGGGAAAGTCAAAGGGATAGCATTAGTCTCCAAAGACCCCATTGGGTTTTACGGTGGTATCGATATCAAGACAGGCATAGTCATCGAAAAAGGTCATCCACTTGAGGGGCAAAATGTCAAAGACAAAATCCTTGTATTCCCCTGCGGGAAAGGTTCAACTGTGGGTTCCTATGTCATCTATGGGTTACAAAAAAACGGTGTCGCTCCTAAAGGGATTATTAACAAAGAAACAGAAACCATTGTCGCAACTGGGGTCATCCTGGCAGGAATCCCCTGTGTGGACAAGATAGATATCGAGCAGATTAAAGATGGGGACATGGTTGTATTAAACGCGGATAACGCCATAGTGGAAGTTGCGCACTAACCACTTACAGAAGGGCTCGCATATTCCAGGATACACCAATCCCATATATAGGAACTTCATGATCCCCGTCATTATCAGTCCAGGAAATCGATCCATCAATGAAACAATACCCTATTTTCATCCCTAGGTAGGTAGGGAACTTCCATATCTTTGTTGTCGAATGGCTGATAGAGAGATCTCCACTTATTGTTGTTTTTGTCCCATATAAGAGGGATTGACTAATTACATACAATGGATTGATACTTGGATCTGCCTTGATGCTAAACATAGATGGGAGTTTTATCAAAGGAAATACTTGTTCATCCCTTTGTGTTATCCTTAAGTTCACGTCCTTTAACTCCGTTACAGTCTCTGCTTTGTCTGTTGTAATCAGAAGTGTACCAAACGGATCCAAACTTGACAAAGTACTGGAGACTATCTTAGGATTAAACAAGTAGTTTGTACCGTAAATGTTCCATCCGTTCTCTAAGGTAAGGGAGAACCAATCCCAGCCTCCAATTACAAGCCTGTTGATTGCATTTGGGGTCCAGGAATGTTCATGAGAGCCTGTTCCTTTAACAAAGTAAGTCCGACCATCGATCGTGACTGTGCCAGAGACTGAACAACCAAGGACTACGTAACCTGCTACCTCGCTATCTGAGATATCAATCGCCTGTGGTCCAAGGGTCCATATTGGTAGAGTCCATGCGGTATAATCCAGATCTATCACAAGCTCAACAGACGGGTCGATATCAGCATCCTCCGCATGGACATGCCATCGCGGAAACGAGCCTTCCGCCCAGGAATTTACAAACTGGATTTTCACACCCGGTGAACCCGCAATAAGAGTCCCATCCTGAAGAATTCCTAAATAATGCTCTTTATTGACCATCCCACCATAGGTCTCACTTTTATTGCCAAGGAGACTGACAACAAGCAAATCAGGTTTATTGGTCCCAAGGAGATCACCACGTGCCATATGGTTGAAGCTGACTGCAACCACCCAATCTTTCAACTGGCTTGAACTATCATTAAAAACAGCTGTAAAATACCACCATTCCCGACAGATACGTACCTTGCTGAAATGCGCGCCTTCATCAACTGTAGAGACATCACGTCGATATGCTGGTATAAGAGAGGTTGGTGGAGTTGGTAATTTCTCAGGTAGCAGAGGAGTGACCACAGTCGTATTATCTCCAGGGGGAAAAGTATGAACATCCGGGAGAATCGAGCTGATATAGTCTGCCCTAACCAAAAAAAGCATAGTAACTACGACGAGTACTACGATGATGATCGTATCTATCTTTTTGATTTTCATTCTCCACCAAACGATATCGTTATAACGTATTTCTGACGGGAGAATATTAATAATTTCTTGTACAATCACTACCTATTTGTTAAATGCGCATATTTTTATTAATATAGTCAACAATTACCCACAACCATCCATGGAGGCGTTCTATGATTGAAAAACGCGATATTGAAAACTATTTTACAGAGCTTACTTTGATAAAAGAAAAAAATCTCAGAAATAAAGTTGTAGAAGTGTGGAAAAACGCTGCTGATCGCGGAGGCTGGACGAATCTTCAAGAGATACCTTTTACTCTTTTATTTGAAAACTCAGGTCTACTAGTGGATCATACAAAAAGAATCACAAAACTTGCCTGGAAAGTGGCAAACACTCGGGAAGAACCCCTGAATAAAGATTATGTTGTCGCAGGAGCATTACTTCATGATGTAGGAAAACTCCTAGAATATGAACCGAAGGAGGGAAAAATCGTAAAAAGTGGGTTTGGGGAAAAAACCCGCCATCCCGCCGCTGGTTCGCAGCTTGCTGAAGAATGCAACCTACCCAGAGAAATCGTCCATATCATCGCAGCGCATTCCCATGAAGGTGACACCATGAACCGGACTGCTGAAGCAATCATCATTCATCATTGTGATTTTATCGATTTTGAAATCAAAAAAAGGAAGTGATAGGGTGAAAGTACAGAACGCTGCAGGTAGAATGGTTGAGACAACTATCGGGGACATGACATTTACACCGTTTTCAGGGGCACGGAAGTACGGGTTTTCATCAAAACTGACTACCTTTGAAAAAGCGTTACGGAACTGCCTATTGAAAAACGGAATGACGATTTCGTTTCACCATCAGCTTCGCAACGGGGATTTTGTGGTTAACCAGACGCTTACTACGATCAAAGACCTTGGGATAAAGGACATCCGCATCGCGCAGACCGCATTATTCACGGTTCATAAACCAGTGATTGATTTTATTAAAGATGGAGTGATCACACGTATTGAAGGAAGTCTTAATGATACTGTAGGGGATTATATCTCCAAACATCCCTTGAAAAGCCCGGTGATCCTCCGCTCCCATGGGGGACGATGGGGGGCAGTCAAAACAGGTGAGCTTTCTATCGATATCGCAATCATTGCTGCATCAGCATCCGATGAACAGGGGAACTGCACCGGCCTGCTAGGTGATAGTGCGTTTGGTCCTATTTCCTATTCGCAGATTGACGCAATGAAGGCAAAGCATGTCATCGTTGTCACAGACACCATCGTGGATTACCCCTGCAAACCTCAGGAGATTCAGGAGCGTTACGTAGATTATGTAGTACAAATTGACCGGATAGGCGATCCGAACCAGATTGCCTCAGGTTCCTTGAATATCACGGATGACTCTGAGAAATTAAATATCGCTCATCAGTGTGTCGATCTTATGGATGCAACAGGCTTAATCAAAGATGGGATGGTATTCCAATCAGGAGCAGGGGGTATCTCCCTTGCCGCAATCAAATACCTTGGGGAACGCTTTGAGGAGAAAAACGTTGTTGCCGGATGTGCGACCGGGGGGCTTACGAAATACATCATCGATATCTATAAGGCAGGCCGGGTAAAGAAAATATATTACTCACAGGTATTTGATACTGAATCAATCCATTTTATTCAAAATGATCTGGGTCTACCTGCAGATATCGGTCATTATGCTGATCCGACATCTAAGGGGCGCACCGCTGATAGCCTTGATGCAGTAGTCCTTGGGGCAACCGAGGTCGACGTCCACTACAACGTTAACGTTAATACACATAGCGATGGGCGACTTTTACATGGGATAGGAGGCCATCAGGATACTGCCGCTGGTGCTGATCTTACAATAATCACCACCCCGATTTTTAGAAAAACCAACCCGATAGTTCGAGAGAAAGTCACTACCATCACAACACCAGGGTCTGTGATTGATGCGATTGTAACAAACCGAGGGATCGCGATCAACCCGATACGAACAGACATTCTTGAAAAAATTAAAAATACAATCCCTATAATTCCTATCCAGGAGCTAAAGAACATGGCGTATGATGTGACTGGCACGCCACGGGAGCCCTCTCTTGGTGAGGACATTATCGGGATCATCAAATGGTTCGATGGGACGATCCTTGACATGGTACGTGTAGTAAAAGAGGAGAAACCATGAAATGGAAAACATCAATTTCTAAGATAGAACCAAATCATATCGTGACTAAAGGATACCGACAGGAAGAACTTATCGGCAATGTCCCGTACGCCTCTGTAGTGTACCTGCTCTTACAAGGGAAGCTCCCCTCTAAGGAGGATGGGCGGATGATGGATGCAATTCTTACAGCATGTATTGATCATGGAATCACGCCTCCCTCATCAATTGCATCACGAACCGTTGCTTCTGGGGGAGTACCATTGCCTTCTGCAGTTGCCGCAGGAATCCTTTCCATTGGTGATGCTCATGGTGGTGCGATAGAAAAAGGAGCCAGATTCTTGCAGCAAGGCGTAGTCCGAATGAAAAAAGAAGGCAAAACTGTTGAAATGATTGCGACACATCTGGTTAAAGAAAGCAGTGACCAGAAAAAGCGGATCCCTGGATTTGGTCATCGGATTCATACATTGGACCCTCGGACGACACGCTTATTCGAACTGGCAGATGAGCTAAAAATCGCAAAAGACCATGTCGCACTTTCCAAAGCAATTGAATCCTCCCTACAAAAATCTCAGGGAAAAAAACTACCAATTAATGTAGATGGTGCAATCGCTGCAATCATCTCTGATATGAGGTTTGACTGGCGGCTTGGAAAAGGTTTCTTTTTACTTGGTAGGGTAGCCGGATTAACCGCACAAGTGTACGAGGAACAGACACAGGAAAAACCGATGCGTGAGATGTTTACAATTGATTATGATTATACCGGCCCTATGGAAAAAGATTTGCCGTGATTTCGCATGTCAATAGCAAAGAGCAAATATTAAAACAGCCTTTTGTTATCTTAGAAGCGCATCATGAACATACTACTTGTGTTTCCACGTATCGAACATGGGGCAACGACGTATTCTGATAAAGGATCGTGGAGCTCCATTCTATTTGGGTATCCTATCATTACACTACCGCATCTTGCGGGGATTACACCACGGCATCATACAGTAAAAATTGTCAACGAAAACTATGAAGATATCGATTTTGATGAACCAGCTGATATTATTGGGATAACCAGCTATACGATGACCGCACCGCATGTCTATGAGATCGCTGATGAGTTTCGGAGACGTGGGAAAAAAGTGGTGCTAGGTGGGTATCATCCGACTGCGATGCCACAGGAGGCACTACAGCATGCTGATAGTGTTGTTCTTGGGGAGGCGGAAGCCACCTGGCCTGAGCTTATTGCTGATGCAGAAAAAGGACATTTAAAACAATTTTACGGACCAAGTCCGGATTTTGATATGGCGTTGATTCCTCCAATCAGGCGTGATTTGATTAGCCAGAACCCGTTGCTTGGTGCGGTTCAGTCGACGAGAGGATGCCCGAATCAATGCGAGTTCTGCGCGATTGCCAGTTTCTGCAAACATGGTGTGAAACAACGTCCAGTTAAAAACGTAGTTGAAGAGATAAAACAAATGCCAAATCGAATCTATATCATCCATGACCCAAGCCTGACGGTCAACCCACCATATTCACTGGAGATTTTCAAGGAGCTTATCAGACAAAAGGTGCGGAAAGGATGGGTCGCAAACGGGAACTCTAATGTGCTTGGGAAAGTCGATGATGAATTTCTTGACCTCGCAAAACGTTCTGGGTGTGTTGAATGGTTTGTCGGATTCGAATCAGTAAGCCAAGAATCATTGAACGGGATTAAAAAAACAGTCAATAAAGTAGAGGATTTCAAACGGACCATTAAACGGATACATAAACATGGGATGGCGGTTCAAGGGGGGATCATCTTTGGTTTTGACCAGGATACCCCCGACATCTTTGATCTGACATTGGAGAAGATGTATGAATGGGAACTTGATGCTGTAGAAATAAATATCCTGACGCCTTATCCTGGTACACCTCTGTATGATCGTCTGGAACGTGAAGGCAGAATCACAAGCAGAGATTGGACGCGATATAACCAAGTTGATGTGGTATTCAAACCCCTACATATGTCAGAAAAGGAACTTTTTGAAGGCTCACGAAAGGTTGCAAAACAATTTTACCGCATACCTGATATTATCCAACGTGCTTTTCGAACATTTGCGATTGTTCGGAACACAGCAGCAATTCTTCCCGCGGGTACGAACTACACATTCCGACGTTATTATAAAAGAGACTTCAAATTCTAATGTAATTTATGAGGATTCTTTTTTTGTTAACAGAAACGAATCAAACGATCCTAGTGTATCGCTGTGAACACGGTCTTTGATATGAAAATACGCTGAGAGATTTAATGTTTTATCTGTGATCCTGCCCTGAGAATCTGTGATGGCCCTATAGATGACGCGAGTACTTTGATTAATGCGACCAGCAAGATGCCTGAGCAACTCCGCTGGTTTTTTTACACCATAAAGGACAACGATGACGCTGAAATGACCAAGAGGATAAGTAGCTCCATCTGCGCATTCGACTGTCAAGATTTGGGAGAGATGATGGTTCTTGACATACTGTGATGCTTCTTTGACCGCGTTGCAATCTTTATCAATGGATGTGGTCTGTGCTTGGCTTTCTTGTACAATAAGCACTGGGGTTGCTGGCAGAGAGCCGCTTCCAATAACAAGAACTCTATCCTCTGGAGAGATGTTTGCCATGGTAACTTCTCTGGTGACAATCTCTTTATAGAGACTTAGATAGATGTCAGAGATGACCTCAAATTTACATCCTACTTTTTCAAATATAATAAAGAATAAATCCATGAGGTTTTTCAAGGCGTTTGTTGTGATTTTTTTCCCTACCTCTTTAAAGAAAATCGTCTGAAACGTTGAAAATATTCGTTTAAGTATTGAATTGGACATGGGAAACTCTCGTCTTTGAAATGATTTTTCATTTCTTTAAACAAAAGTTTTTTCTTAAATGTAATGTTCGTTTTTTAACCAAAGCGACATGCGTTTCATTCCTTCAGCGTAGTCGATCAACGGATAATAGTCGAGGAGTTTTGTCGCTTTTTGGATTGAAATGCTTTGTTTATTTGTAAAAATGCGAACCGCGGTCGGTGTAAGGAGAGGTTTTTTATGGAAAAGATAGTATCGCAACATCATATATCGACTAATGAGAGTAGCAGTGGTTTTTGAGATATTGCGCGTTATTGGTGGTTTGCCAGCGATCGTTGCAAGGTCGTTAAGATAGGTCTTCCATGTTGTGATGTTATCACCATCAGTTATATCAATGATTTCTCCATCGATGGCTGAAGCGGTGAGGACGGATAGGAGACCATCAAGAAGGTTGTCGATGTAGGTATGAAGAAAAAGACCAGCCCCATGGTCAATTAAGGCGATGCGATTCTGCTGGATGGCACGAAGCGGTAGAAGGCACCATATCGTCGCACCAGGTCCATACACATTTCCTGGTCGGATGATGACCACAGGGAAGTGTTCATCATAATGTTTCTGTATCAAAAAATGCTCTGTTAATGCTTTTGAATGGCTGTAACTGCCTGTTTCTTTTGTTGATAGATGATGAAGATGGCTAAGGAAAATAAACCGCTGTATCTTTTTATCACAGGCTTTAACTAGATTCTGTGTTCCTTTGAGATTGACGTTCATAATGTCTTTTTTTGATCCGAAATCCCTGACAAGAGCTGCGCAGTGGAAAACGACATCCTTATCACGAATAAGCCCCGTTAATGACGAGGGATTAGTAAGATCAGCGGTGACATATCTGATCTGACCGTCATGATACTTCGGTGGAGATCTGTGAAGAACAGCTTGTACATGATGACCCTTCTGAACAAGACGTTTGATTAGCATGGATCCTATGAAGCCTGAGGCTCCTGTGACTAGACAATTCATAATCTCTAGGTTAATTCATAACGTTGTCTTAAAAGATACTGAGAAAGAAGCGTTAGTACAAGACAGACAAGAAAGATAGAAAATGAGAGAAGAGGAAGACGAACTGTTCCTATGATAAAAGCAGATGCAAAGATGATACGCTCTGCAACGAATAGCTCATGGGCACGCAGGGATTGTCTTTGGGTAAGTTCGCTACCCGCCGTAAATAAGATTTGATACATCATACAGAGAGTTAGTATTCCTACGAAAAGAAGCAAAAGAAAAAAGGTAGGATAGGGAATAATGTCTGAGAAGGAATAGACACCCAAGGTGAGGAGGAGGTATACCATGCTTAAAAACATAGAGATATAAAGCGTTTTGCGAATCCCGTACCGCACCGGTGTGGTTACATATCCCCCACTCCTATCCCCGTGTACGTCTCGAATCGCCCCGATGATGTTACTGTTCGTATCATGGAAGAAAAACACCAAGCAAAGTATCCAAAGCGAAGATGGGATAGAAGAAAAAGAAGATAGTGAAAAAACACCAAACAAATAGGTAACCACGGTCATCGCACCACGATTGAAATTCCCAAGAAGACCTTGTGCTTTTGTGAATTTCGCGTATAAAAACACAAGAAGACCAGCAAGGAAAACCAAGAAAAGATTAATAAGAGGGAGTAGAAGGGTAAGTCCCAATCCAAGTAATGCATACAGAGCACCAATGCATAAGACTTCACGTGGAGATATTTTTCCTGATGGGATTGGTCGATGAGGTTTTTGGATAGCATCCAATGTCCTGTCAAAATAATCCGCCAGATACAGTCCTGCGATCCAACCAAAAACCGGGATGACAAAAATAAGTAGAGAAATACTCAATGGGGGCAAATCTCCATACATAAGGCAGGCGCCAAGCAGACTGACAAGCCCACACCAGAAAAGTGTATACGGTCGCATCGTTTCAAAATGAGCGAACAGTTTTGTTTTCAACAGGGATGCTAATACCACGTGTTACATCCTCATGGACATGGAGGAATCAGCATCATTGCATTTAAACTTTTAAGACCTCTGTTCATAAGAAAATATAAAAACTATTTAAAAGTAAAAGAGAATAGCTATACTTGAAAAATGAAACAGAAAAATCAGACACTCAACCAATGGACCACTCAAGATGAACGCGGAGATGTATCTCGAATCCTTGAATGGTGGGCAATAGAAGCATTTTTCACCTCAATGGAAGATAAAAAACGATGGAGCCTTAAAGTTGCATTCAGCGAAGGATTCGTCGATGAAAAGCATCGTGGTGTTGTGTGCAATATAACCTTGTTTGACCAAGATACAAACACACAATACACCTCCTATATCCGAACACCAGGTGCACGGTTACAATCAAGCAGCAAGACTTTTGATGTGCATCATGGCGACTCTTACATGAAAGGGTCATATCCGAATTACCAGATGCATTTCCATGACCCTGACCATGACATCGAGATTGATTTTACGTCCCATGCAGATTCCTTTCCCCATTGGGTAGCCCAAGACATAACCCATGGTTGGTTGCCAATGGGAATAGGGTTCTACCGGTACGGATTCATACCGAAAACTCTAATTTCTGGAACAATGAAAATCAAGGGGGAATCATTTACAATCCAAGGGGATGGTTTTTTCGAACATGTCTGGGGAAGCTTTGATTATGAACATCCTTTAACAACGGTTTCTGGATTTCTGAAAACCATCTGGGTGTATAAAAAACTCGGTTTCTGGTGGTTGCAGAATCATACACTGCGAATCCCAAGGAGAGTAATGTTAAGCACCGAAAACAATCCTCTTGGGTACGACTGGGTCTGGGGATTATTTGACAACGGGTGGACCGTGTTTTATGGTAATGCGATGTTCTGGTTCATGGATGGTCCTGCCGCAGGAATCCTTATTTTTACTAAAGACGGAAAACATTACACGGAATTCTCGGATATCACATTTCATTACAATAAAATCATCTACGCAAAGAACCATGACTTCTATTACCCCAGAGAACTTCAACTAATCGCAAAGAAGGGAAATGAAACATTACGTCTTACCTGTTCAATGACCAATGACAGTAGAGAATACGTCCGATCAGTCAGAGCAGATAAATTTTATACCGGACTTGCTATCTGTGAAGCCCCTGGCGTTATCAAAGGATCGTATGATGATGGAACACAGACTATTCCCATTCAGGGAATTTGTAAAATTGAACCACAGCGGGAGCTTTCGCTACTGGGTCATAATGTAATTACCATTGATCTTCTAATCCCACCACGCGGTGTGGGGTTGTCTGTAACTCTTGAATCACATTTCTTTAGAAAGAACATTGTTGCACATCTGCAGCTTGCTCCCCGACCAAGACTAAAAATACAAATGCAACGAATTGCATCCTCAGAGATACATTAAAGAAAACAGCGATGTGAAAATTTTAATATACTCAGGGTTGTTTCCTAGGCTTTATCTTATGAAAAAAAACGTGCTCTCCATCCTTGATGTTGATGACCAAATTGAAGAAATCATTAATCTTGGCATACGATTAAAATATGACATAAAAGCAAGCAAACAAATAAAGGTTCTTGAGGGAAAAACCCTTGTTATGATTTTTGAACGAGCCTCAACAAGAACACGGGTCTCATTTGAGGTTGGTATGACACTTCTTGGTGGTCATGCAATCTTTCTCACAGGGTCTGAGCTGGGGATTGGAAAACGAGAATCAGCAAAGGATGTCGCTTTGGTGTTATCTCGATATGCTGATTGGATCATGTACCGAGCAGTTGATGAAAAGAACCTCCGAGAACTAGCTGAACATGCGACAATCCCTGTTGTCAACGGGTTGGATCGGTTCGAACATCCCTGTCAAATCCTTGCTGATCTCATGACGATAAAGGAAAAAAAAGGACGATTAAACGACCTGAACTTTGTGTTTATCGGTGATGGAGATGACAATCTCACTCATTCTTATCTGCTTGGATGCAGTAGTGTAGGAATGAACGTCACGGTGATTTCTGCAAAGAGATATTGGCCAACAGCAGACTATGTTCAGAAATCACAGGAAATAGCAGCAAAGAAAAACCATATGGTAACGATTACAGAGGATATAAACGCAGTCGCACATGCAGACGTGGTTGCCACAGACACATGGGTTTCTTTTTGGTACGACGACCAACGAGCTCAACGACTCACAGACCTGAAGAAATATACGATAACAGCAGATGTGATGAAAAAAGCAAGACCTGATGCTATCTTCATGCACTGTATGCCTATATATTACGGCGAGGAGGTCACAAAGGAAGTAGCATACGGTCCACAATCAGTTATCATCGATGAGGCGGAGAACCGGATGTGGGCGCAGATGGCACTTCTGGTTAATTTACTACAATAGACCAATGTAGATAATACGCGTTTAAGAGTTGAAGGAGCACGTCAATGAAAATCAAGTTGTAACTGAAGAGAAGGAAGTCATACTGTTTTTTCCCGACGATTTTCGCCTGCTGCCTCCGTTGTAGGTCATTGGTAGTATTTATCAGAGAATAGGATTGATTCAGGATATAGACCCATAAAAAGACAAAAGGGATGAAGAACACTAAAGAAAGCAGCGTCCATAGCCAAAGTAAAAAGCCGATGATCCCTACAATAATGACCATGATAAACGAGATTTTTGCGGCGGTTTTTTCTCCAAAAGAGGTCGCGTAAGTTCTCACACCAAGTTTACGATCACCTTCCACATCGTTTATTCCCTCGGCAAGATCATGAGCATCGTCTGCGAAATAGGAAAAAAAAACAAGCAGTACCATAGGGAGGATATGCGCTCTGTTGATTGAGAGGACCCCTAATAGAGGGAGGGAGATGTCTATACCCTCCTCAAAAGAAGAGGTAGACCACAGTGCAAAGAATCCAAAAAGGGGCACAGTTAGCCATTGGACAGGTGTAAAAATCTCTGAATATGCTGGTATCTTTACTTTTTTCTTGAGGTATTTATTGTGAAAAGTGACAAATAATGCAGTAGAGCCAACAAGCAGTAAACACCAAAGACTTGTAAGCATAGCAAAAAGGAAGGTCAATGCGGAAAAGACCAATGCGATCGCAAAAAATCTTGATTGGCTTATACGTCTGTCCGGTATAGGGCGTGTCGGGTGAACCACAACATCGATATCCTTATCAGTAATGTCATTCCAGATGAGAGCCGCAAAAAAGCCTGA
>LSSI01000076.1 GCA_001595945.1 Thermoplasmatales archaeon SM1-50 | reverse complement strand
GATATCTATTGATATGACAATCGTGGGCGGTCCAGACACATTGATGTTTGCTGTTGTTGAATTTGAATGTGTTAAAGTCTCATTATCAGTGACTGTTAAAATTACTGTATAATTCCCAGCAGTCGTATAAGTGTGCGTGGGATTAACACCTATCCCTGCTGTGCCATCTCCAAAGTTCCAGAGATAACTGACAATCGTTCCGTCTGCATCGATGCTTCCTGAACCGTTAAATGTAATGGGCGTTCCAACAATCCCTGTGTATGGTCCACCTGCATTGGCAACAGGTGGAAATTGCTCAGGTGATATATCGGAGATTGTAGCTGTTGTTGTATCTGTGTGGGTTTGACCATAATTGTTTGTTACTTTCAATGTCACAGTAAAGGTTCCACTAGATGTATACGTATGAGTCGGGTTCTGCTGACTGCTAACTGCTTCATCCCCAAACGTCCAATACCATGATGTAATAAATCCTTCAGAACCTCCAACACTCCCTGCACTACTGAATGAAATAGGATGATTGACATATCCTGAGTATGGTCCATTTGCTTCTGCTGTTGGTATCGCTTCACCCTCGGATGTTATCGTTGCTGTCGCTGTATCATTATCAGTCGCACCATCATCATCTTTTACTTCTAGTTTCACCGTATATGTTCCAACTGAAGAGTAACTATGTGTTGTCGTGGCTGATGAAAGCCAATCCGTATCATATGTCCCATCATTGGTCCAGTCCCATCGATATCCTGCTATCGTGCCATCGGTGTCGCTACTGCCAGAGCCATCAAAAGTGATTGCATTATTGACATTTGCATAATAGGGTCCACCTGGATCAGCGGTAGGTGATTCATTTTCGATAATTTCTGAAAGTTCTATTATTTCATTATCAGTTAATATTCTATTATATATGCGGACTTCATCAAGAAATCCATGAAACAGATAATTGAGTTGGTCGGAAGGAGCTGCCATTCGCAAATTATGAGCTGAACCTGTGGACCAAGGTTGAGAGCTAATATATGTACCTAATGGCTCACCATTTACAAATAATTTAAGATGATTGGGTTCTGATGAGCCATCCCATATTCCAACTAAAAAATACCAATTCTCAGTAGACGCAGGAGAATTGGCAAGATGTAGTACATTCCCACCCTCCATTGCTGCCCCAAATTGCCAGTTATTAGCATATTCTATCGAAAAATAGAAACCATAACTGGTTTGGGTGTTACCACCATTACTTAGTATATGAGCGGTTGAACCTCCTGGTAGTGTTAATGCTTTAACCCAAGCACATACAGTATATGGTGGTGTATTTAATACAGGGCTTGAGAATTGAACATAATCATTGATTCCATCAAAACTCAATGCTCCCCCTGAAATTCCTGTAGTCCATGTTGCACCATTAATTACCCCATCATATCCATATTCTGACGAATCATGGAGAATGTTACCACTCCCTTCATCGAAATTCCAATAACCTACTAACGATGGCGGATTAAATAAATTCTGAATCTCATCAGAGGTTAATGCTCTATCATACATACGCACTTCATCAATAACTCCATTAAAGAATCCATAATGCGAAGGTTGATTACATACTCCGATTGCATTGGTATCTGTGGTCTGGTCATTGAACCAGATTCCCGCTGGAACATTTCCATCCTGCCACGTAGGAAAAACCTCTACACCATCGAAATAAAAACGATTCGCTGACCCTGTTGATAAAAAAACAACACAATGCCATAGACCATCATTTGACCCAACATCAACTTTACCTTGATAATTTGATTCCATGCCATAGACATCTCTTGCAAAATAGAGTTTACCTCCATCAAATCCGAACCAAATATAGGGTTTATTTATCACAGCATCCTCATCTGCTTCTGCATAGATAAGCCCGACTTGTCCATTGGGAATTGAATGTTTTACCCATGCAACAAACGTTCCTTGGTTATATGAGGAGGTAAAATCAGGAAGAGAAATATAGTCATCACCATTGAAACTATATGCATCCCCAGATTTTCCTTCGACTATTGTTGCACCATATACTGTTCCATGATGACCATTTCCTGAGTCGTCATTTGCTGTTCCACTATTAAAACTCCAATAGCCAATGAGTCCATCGGTTAGACCTGCCTTCATACTTGGCATCAAGATGAATATTCCACTTGTGACTACTAATGTAATTATTCCAAAAACAATTCCTTTCTTCAACAAATCATTTTGCATAACCTTGCCTCCACTCAGAAGTATCGTAAACGTTACTATCTTAAAAATATATCCTCAGAACACAGGTGGGTGGGGAATGCAGTGACACGGATTTCAGTGACTATAATTGTAAAAAAAAGAAGAGAGTGGAGAGCGCTTATGTCGTTATCAGACTCCTGAATTCAATAGGCAACTAAACCATCTTTTTTTTCATGTTTTTTTTCCTAAATTGATGGTGAATGGACCGATTTTTAGTGCATTAAAATCTGTATGACTACCCACGAAGTTTTCGGGATTTACCACAACTTCAACCTGAATTAGTCCGAACCCGAAGAAATACTTGCTTTTTATATCGACTGTAGAGTGGTTACCTATATCCTCAATGGTTCCATTTGCTACCGTTTTTTCACGCATTTTTAGCGGACCTAACGTCACATTTATCCACCACTTTACATGTGTAGCATTGTAATTCCCTGGATTATAAATTTCAGCTTGAATCCCTGGGAAAGAGATTGGTTTCAGTGATATATTGAGATATTGTGGCATTATAAAATCAACAGTCGTTATATCATAAGCAATAAGGTTTTCATATTTTACTTGTAAAGTGACATTGTAGTGCCCTGGATTTGTATAAAAATTATATGTATACACAGGCCATGTTGAGATATTATTGTCTCCGAAATCCCATAACCATTGGCATAAATATGGATTGTAGCCTTCGCTGACAGTCCCATGAAACCGTACACCTGGAGGTATGTAATCATATTGGTGAAACCACCACCAATGATACGGTCCCCCCGCATCACAAAAGAAGTTTACAGCAGCTGTTGTGAACACTATGATATCATCGATGGCAAAAAATTGGGCTATTGCATGTTGTGTTGTATTACTAAAGAACTGAAACCCTATTGTCACATTGCTTTCATTGCGATACTCTGATAGTTCAATCGGCATACCTATTTCAGTCCATTTGTATTCAGGAAATCCACTTTGGTCCTTTGCTGTCCATATTTTTGTCCAATTTATTCCGCCGTTGGTGGAAATACTCACATTGAAATGAATCAATGAATGTTCGACAACATAGATGTCCGTGTACCACCAGAAGCGTAAAAAGATTTTATTTGATCCGGTTGAATATTCACTAAAATTTAAGTTTGGAGTAATGAGCCATTCATCCATTAGTCCAGTACAATTGTGTCGCCAAACCGAAGCACTATATGACGGGGAATGATATCTCTCCGAATCTATCTTCCAAGTTCCACTTAGATTCGTTGGATCAAGTATCCAGCCTGAAGGGGGCATGATTCCTTCTGAAAAACTTTCATCCAAAACAGTAATATTTCCTTTCAGCGGTGTACAAGATGATGATTGAGTTGTCTGAATATTCTGTATCGACTTATCTGGAATGATCTGAGCGAATGTAGAGTAACTATAACAGACGAGAACGAAGACGATCACCAACGTTCTTATATTTTTTAAAATATTTTTTTTCCTTTCGATTTCTATCATAATAGATAGTCCTCCCTTAATAAATTTTTACAAATACAATGATACAATATAACTTTCCTCTATATAAATTATTTTGAAAAAATTTAAATGAAACAAAAGTTACAAAAATAGTAACTGGTGAGTGGGGAAGCAGTGACACGGATTTAACTGACGGGGATAAGTGTTGCTGACTGACCTTCAAAATCGGATGGAATTACTCCCATCATCCATCCAGTTCCAGTTGTCTCACAATAGTAATAATGTTTCCCATTTTTATTATAATAACTTCCCGGGTATCCATTGCTTACTAATACACCAACAGCCATATGATTAGGAAGTTTAAGTAAACAAACATCATAATTCATTACTTTAAGCAAACCAGCAACCAAGAAACTCGTATCTTCGCAATCACCACCACCATCCACAAGTGTCTCTATTGGATACCGTGGATATTCATTCGCACCAGTGGTAATATCATCTACCGTATAGGGGAGACAATGAACGAATGCTAAAACAAAATTAACAGTCTCATAATAATCAAATCCATTATTTTCTGCTGCTTCTTTTAACCCTGGGGCAAGAACCTCCAGAACAGGGTCATCAGTATATTTACTCCAATCATACCATGAGGTTATTCTTGGAAGTTGGGATTCATATAAATACAAATCCTGTGAAACGTATATCGTCCATGTCCAACTCCTTGTATTCCACCAGTCAGAAGGATAATCCCATCTAAATTCTCTTGTTATGAGATGAGCAGCACTTAATGGATTCGCATCCTGTGAATCTGGTGCACCATCCCCATCGGTATCGGCTTTAAATCTATCTGTTCCAATTTCAAAATACTCTTTGTAATCATTCCATCCGTCATTATCTGAATCAATAAGTTTCCATTCATGGGTTGTCGGATGGGGATCTACACTATCTTTATAACCATCGTTATCAGTATCACTCCTAAATCTGTCTGTCTTTTTTTCATAATATTCTTTGTAATCATTCCATCCGTCATTATCTGAATCAATAAGTTTCCATTCATGGGTTGTTACATGTGGATCGTTTCCATCCTGATACCCATCATCATCAGTATCTGAATCAAGAGGGTCTGCCCCACATCTAACTTCATCTCCATCATTAAGCCCATCATTATCATAATCAACAGTCAATGGATTTGTATGATACGTGTTTATTTCAGCAAAATCCTCTAATCCATCATCATCCGTATCTTTTGCTGTAGGTTTTGTGTGATAAACATTTATTTCTTCTCCATCGTTGATACCATCATCATCACTATCAGAATCGAATATACCCGTCCCCTGTTGCACTTCGGTTAAATTATTCAATCCATCTCCATCAGCATCAACAACAGAAAAAACAGCAATAGACGATGCTATCATGATAACAACTATAACTATTATTTTTGTTATCATTTCCTTTCCACCTTATAGTTTTGTAACTATTCCTTCTTTAAAAACATATCCTCAGAAAACAGGTAGGTGGGGAAGCAGTGACACGGATTTATCCTCTACTGATGAAAACACCACAAATAAATGTAGGTCGTAGTATCCCTCTAAAATGAAATCCACCAAGACCTACCCATTTTGTTAGGGACGGGGAAATCAACCACGTATAAAGGTTTGCCGATTCCTACCTATTTTTCGGCAACAGAGGGTAAGGAGTGGAACAGGAGAGAAGACTACTGTTATTTTGTATGCAACTAGCATACATACTACATATATAATAGGAAAAAGTATTGTGCACACACAAAAAACTTAAATCGCATTATTTGACCTCCTCATCCATCATGAATCTCAACAGGCGGACAGCGACATCGCTCAGCTTTTCAATGGTGTCCTCTGGGTCGTCACTCGCAAGGTTCACGCTGAAGTTGAGACTGCTGATCTGTACCGTCTTCCCCGTTGTCTCCTCACTGAACAGATTCAGATTACTCGGCTGCTCACCCTGCCCCTTTTTCCATATCATTGCTTCTCCTCCTCCCTCTGTTCCCTGATGATTCGGGAAAGTTCTCGCCTCAGATGACTCGTGAGCTTCTCCCTGTGATGATCGTACAGCCCCTGCAAATCCGTGCCGTACACCCTGCACAAATAACGCAGATATTTATGCTGCCTTTTTTTCTCCCTCATTTCATCCTCCTCCGTTTTTCCAGCCTTGCCTCCTGTCTTCTTTTTCACGAATCAAACGAAACAACTCGAAGCGAAGGTTTATGGACAGCAGCTCACGATGATCGTGGTACAGTTCCTCCAGCGACACCCCATGTTTCCTGCAGAGGAAGTATAGATACTGATGCTGTTTCCCATGTCGCATTCTTCACTTCCTCCAGACTTCAGACCCTAGGACCTTCACAACCAGCTGTTGGATCTCTTTGACACATTCGTATACCTCAGACTTCCGATTGCGTATACCAGCCGTATAGCTCATGCTGTTGCTTTGAGCGATGTCTTTTGCCACTGGTTCGAAGAGATCACGGAAACTCACCTTTTCCTGTTTCAGAGCATCATAGACCTCATCGCTGACCCTGAAGCTAACCACTTTCATTCAAAAAACCCCCAGACGTACTACTTTTATAATATAATGATGTGATAAACTTAATATATTGTAGAAAAGTAACAGGATGTTGACAATCTCCAAGAAAAACATGTTACTTGCATCAACAGATAGAAAATCAAAAAAATAACGGAATAACGTCTTTTTTTGTACTTTACCTCTATATAAAAAATAATTTATTACAAGGAATTTAAATATGAAAAAAGCTGTTACCGTATTACTTCTCGGAGAAAACGAGTAACAGGATTGTTTTTTAAGACCCGTACATCCTGTTACTTTCTTCTGTTGCACCTCTGTAGACATTTAAAAGTACCCCCCTGCTGCATCAGCCTTTGTCTCAGCCAAGTTGTGATTAATCACGGTGTTCGTGATTATCTTCAAACCCACCCAGCACCAGATTCTAGGTTCCCCGTTAATTGTCTTCTGTTTTTTCTGTATACCAAGGTTTGAGTCCAACACCCGTCCAGTCACGTATTTCCTGCTACTTGGTTTATCCAGCTCGTGTCGTTCACAGTAATGGATGACTTCATTGTAGAAATCATCAACAGTGATGCACCAGTTTGTATCCCCGATTTCAAATTCATCTTCAAGGAATGCTGCTACGGGGTTTGTTTTGCGGATCCATTGTTCACGTTTTTCCTCAGTTGTCGTCTCATCTGAGAACCGTTTTGTATCTAAAATTCTTCTCAACCCTATCATCGCGTAGTTGAAAGCACCTGATAAACTCTCTTCTGTTGTCAGTTCATCTGTAAGATGAACATTACGCTCGAAAACTGAAACCCCATCTATCTTTGGTTCATCTTTCGGTAAGTATTTGTTCAGTAGAGTTATCTGTAGCTGTCGACTATAAAATGCATCGGTATGCTCTCTTGTTTCTGGTAGCTCGTTACATGCATACCAAGGTTTTGCATAGGGTGTGAAACTGATTCCTGTCTTGCTGTTTTTGACATCAGCCCATATTGGGCTGTTCCCTGTGATTTGTTTTATCACACCCGTATATTTCAATGCTTTTTTGGGGAGATCATCGCTGATGTTCGCGTTTTTTCCGTAGAGCTGTGCTTTGGAGAACGGTCTGTCGTTGAGTTCTTGTAGACCAATGCTGGTGTTGTTCTCTTCACCTACCATCGAGAGAACGAGGTTCATGAGAACGGTTTTTCCGTTGTCACCACCGCCATCGAGAACCAGATATTGTTTGAGGAAACATTCCCTGTAAAAAGTGTAACCCATATATTCCTGAATGGTTTTTATCACTGAGTCGCGTACAACCCCTTCTTTCATGCTGATATGTCGTAGGAACTCCTCAATTTTCTCGTAGGATGCATCTGGATCGTATGTGATAGGATGTTGGTTGATGAAATAGTAGTCAGGTGAATGCGGTATCAGAACGAATCTTTTGATGTCTAAGATGCCATTATTTAAGTTGATGAAGTTCGATGGGACATAGATTTCTGAACGGTCTTTGTAGTTGTAATCCCGTATATAGGAAATAACCTCGTTTTTCCGATGGTTCGTGCTGAAGTCGCCAAGATATTCTTCAGCGAGTGCGAGGAAGATTGTCTCCCCGTTTGGCTGGTATATCCCGTCTTTGTAGTAGTAGATCTGTCTTGTGTCTCTAGTGGTAAAAGGATGGTAATCGTATTCGTTGATTAGAAGTTGAGCAAGTCTTGCAGGGTTAACGTTAATAATATCCCCTTTTTTATTACGTTCAAAGACAGCGTATTCTTCTAATAACTTTAGTTTTTCGTTTCGTTCTTCTTCCTGTTGCAATCCTATTTGGAATTGTTTTTTGAGGCTGCTGGCATCGTAGTCATCAGTCATGGTTTTTATCTCCGTTGAGTATCACATACGGGTGCGTCTGTCGCCATCGTTCAAGATATTCGAGTTGTTGTATCATGTTTGTGCATCGTGGGAGAAAATCATCGTGTTTCATCGTCTGCACCTCCGCGCTTTTTCGAGGTTTTGACGTAGTTTTTCGCGTGTTTCCTGCGTGATTTGTTTCTTTCTACGTATTTTGAGGAGATACACGAATTTATTCAAGTCATCCTCATTGAACATGATGCAGACGTCAGTATCACCATTTTGCGCGTTTCATACGGGTATCTCGCTTTGTATTGTAGACGTTTGAGAAAGAAAGTGAGTTGTCGTGCTGTCTGGAAGTCTAGGATAACGACCAGCTGGTTTTTTACAATGCTGTACGGCTGTATGGTCCCGTTTTTACATCGTATCCCCCAGATCCCGATTTCATCGCGGATGAGCTGGTAGATGGTGCCGTATTGTTTCATGTGTTGTTGCCATGTGCTGCCGTTGATGTCCCTGTCTAGCATCGTTTTATTCCTCCCTGAGTGGCACTAGTTCGAAAAGAAGGTTCCAGTTAATCCATGCGGTCTTCTGATCCGTTTTGAAAAGGATCCCGTGTTCATCGATGTCGATGACCCGTCCGATGAGGATGAAATGGTTGGGTCGTAGTTCTGCTTTGCATTTTTTTCCTAGGAATAGCGTTTTTTTATCCGTCATGTTGGTCCGCGTCCCCTAGGGATTAGAGTAGTCCTCTTCGTTTACATTCAGAATAAAGTTGTTCAAAAGTCCAGTCAGCGTAAGGGTTATATTGTTCATTTGTGTTGTTTGGTTGCTGAATCGACGGTTTCGGTTCGGTGGGTCGGGGAGCAGCTCTTCGCAGGGAGGCTCCTTGATCATTATTATTTTGTTTCATAAAAGCCCCCTTATTCTGTAATGTTCAGAAATAAGTCCTTTAATGATTGACGATACTGATATCCCTGTTTTTTTAGATTCTTCAATAAGAAGTTCTTTTTGTCTGTCTGTTATGGTTATCTGCTTCAAGATTAAAATACTGTTTGGTTTCATTTTGTTTATTCACCAAACAATCTGTAATTGATTTCTAATATAAAAACAGTAAGTCATATGAGGCTTATGGGATTTTATTTATTATAAACCCATGCTTATCACGGGAGATGCATCCATTATCAACAAGAATCCTTTTGATGTCACGAAGATCACTGGATCGTATGGATTTCCAGTATTATAGGCTGACGGTATTTTCCCCCACTCGCATTATCATATATCAATAAAAAAGAAAAAAGAAGGATTATTCATCTCTGTTTTTCTTATCGTTTTCAATGAGAAGATGTTGCATGTCTTCCATCATTCGCTGCATCCGTGATTCTAGTTCAGCAATCTTCTTATCCTTCTCCGCATCACGTTGTTGCCACTCTCTCATATCCTGTGGAATCTCTCGTTCGAAGATGGTTACCGCGTTCATTCCAAGCTTGTATGCTGAGGCAAGCTCCTCATCAGTATGTCGTACGTAGGACTCAGCGAGATATCCTGCGTGACCCATCATCTCTTCGGTGAAATCGATCCCGATCTTTGTTCCCATGATTGTCCTAAATCCTTTTCGTAACCCATGCGGGTGAATTATCGCTCGTTTTGTCCGTATGTCCCTCTCGGTCAATTCTGCTTTTTCACACATGTTGCCCCATCGTCTCCACATGGTCACCGTGTTATAAGGGAATAGTCGTGGGTCTTTCGGTGTAATCCGTTCTTTTATCTTGTTTGGCAGGTTCTGTGATCGGAATGCTACGTTGTTGATGTAATCATCTCTGACTCTAAGCCATTCCTGCAGGAACTTCTTTGCCTCGTTGCTCATGAAGGTGGTTCTGCGTTCCCCATTCTTCGTTATTGTCTCTGGGATATCAATCCTCACGGGGTTCTCATCGAAATAGATGTAAATTTCTTTTCCCTGATTCTTCGGCATCTTCGCGAGTTCTCCGATACGCATGCCACTGGAAAAGAGGATCGAGAAGAATGCTTTGTCCATGACCGTCCCATGTGAGAGGATGCGTTGGAGTTCTGTGATTGATGGCGGACGGTCTTTTGTCAATGCACGGTTAGATTTCATGTTCTTATGCCTTTTTCTGATGGTCTTCAACTCTTCCTCATCAAGCAAGACCTTGTTGTATTTGTGAAAACCTTTGATGCCACTGATATACGACGTACAGGTCTTGGCTGGGCGACCCACTAAAAAAGTGTTGATATATGTTTTCAGGTCTTTGAGGTAATCATCCTGAGTGCGTCCTTCGTTGAAATACGTCTCGGGATCTGCCCCGATGATCTCAAAATACTTTTTGAGGACGGCACGATAAGTATTCCTCGTCTTTCTCGCGTTAAACTCGTTGGTGAGATACTCTTCAATTCCGCTCATGAGGAACCATATGGAGTAACCAGTATAAAAAATTACCTATGACAAAGGTTTAAATGTCTTTGGATTTAATGAAAACCACGTCACAGATTTTCATACTAATTAAGCGTACCATAAAAGATAAGTCCACAGCCAAACCAGGTAAGACAAATAAGATAAAACCAGACCGTGTCAAGAGAGATAACAAGTCCAATCAACAACACTATCCATGGTAAAATTAGTAGAAATAGTGTCTGTAACAGGCTTCCGATTCTTTCAGAGAGATTTAGCTCCATATGCCATCAAGATATTGTTTTTAAGTCGGTTTCGCATAATACCTGATATATAATAACTGACTTTGATATATAAATCCCAGAAGAGATTCAAACACGAAAATAACAACTCGTATATAAATCTATCATCATTTTTAAGACAGGTATTGGCACGGTTTTAACATCATGGCTTTGACTGGCGGAACTTACATATCTCGCTGCAATTTCCATTTTCATTGACATAGAAGTAATTGATACCAAGATTGCAGCCACACCCACAACAATGCTTCGTCAAGCTTATAATAATAAAATGGTTTTTCAGATTTATTAGATTCATCTGAGGTTCGCTAAAAGTTCGCTAAAAATAACATATCGAATCGATTATGAACGAGAAGTCTATCGATATGTGATTACCACCTGCGATAATCAACTATATTGAAGAAGGACACAAAGACCACGCTTCTTTGTTATCGATGCATTACAAAGCGGTTTAAACAGACTAGAACGAATTTTAAGTATGGTACATGAAAAAACTTACTTCATGATAATTGTGTGTGCGTCAGCGTCTTTTTAAATGAACCTTGAATAAAAATCCTCATAACGTGTGGGTAGGAAAGCAGTGACACAGTTAAAAAAAAAAAAAAGATTATGTGAGTAGTTGTTTTAAACATAGGAAGTCTAATGGGGATTAATAGATCTGGTCGATGAGCATTGTGTTGGTAGATTTTACATCCAACGGCATGGAAACCACTAAGGGGTCTGACCAGTCGCTTTCATTGTTAGAAGGATCAAATGCTTTTACCTTGATATTATACGTCCCCTTCGTTGTCCACGTATGAGAAGGGCAGGCTCGAGCTAGCGGGATGATGCGATGATGATTCAAGGATGACCGCAGGGGGATGCGGAATCATCCTTTTTGTAGAGGTCTCACGTTATCTAGTTATTCCGCTGATGTCTCGTTGATTGCTTTGAGTTTTTCACCAGGACGCAACCGCACGCAGTGCATCCGGCAGCCGCACGTGCTGCAACGTATCGTTGATTTGTAATAACTTTCGATTATTTTTGTTGCTCCGCACGAATCATATAGTAATTTTACAGGAATTTTCCGAATAGGTGCCTGAAGTTGGAGAATTACAATGAGTTTTTCATTTTCGTGCTCCAATCGTCGACATCGGGCAAGTGGACCAGAGGTCATTTTGAAGCCTCGTTCAATGAGAAATGTTTCAAGTTCACTTCTTAGCGACATCTATCATACTCCGCAGTAATTTTACCGTTCCCGTCTCTATTTGTATGATTTTAGATCTTTTACTTTTCCAAGTGCCGACCCATCAAGTAGATACAATTCTGCGTTTTCTACGTCGATGAGGGAGCCAAACGGTCCAAGAAGATGATCTCGATTCACTGCGACGCCCCCACAGAGAGGGTTAAACGCAGGCATAAGTAGGATTTGGGATGTTGGGGAACTTGGATATTTCTCTTGGAGTATGTCTAACATTGGAGGACCGCGTAACCAACATCGTTCAAACATCCGATACCCAAGACGATCCATAAGCATCACCGTGGGATGAGAATGACCGATTATGACCTGATCACACTGCATAACTTCAGTAGATGGTCTTCGATGCCCATGGGTAAATCCAATCCCTTCATACACAAAACCATCGGATGGATGCAGTTGGATCGCTGAGTTAATCAATCTGTCGATGTTTCCATCGTGGTTTCCAGGAAGGATATGCAGGCTACTGTAGGATTGTATTGTGTTGAGAAAGTTTTTCACATCGGTTCGTTCTTGAATGCTCGAAGATGGGATGGTATGTTTAATATCTCCTAAGAAAATAATGTCGCTTACTGCATGTGTTGTTAGAATCGAAATCAACCGTTGTTCCATAATCTTGGTCTGAGATGGCACTTGCAGTCCATTCTCTCGTAGTTCATTTTCAATACCGATGTGAAGATCCGCGATGACTAGGAGCTCCTTTTCTTTTAGTAAAAGAGCAGGTTCATCGATAAGCGGTTGAAGCGTTGGCTGCATATATCACCCCATAGGATAGATAAGAGGAAAGGAAATAAGAGCCGAAATGATGTTAAGAAATAATAGAAGGTATAGCCCACAAAAAACCCAGATAAACAGATCTCCAACTGCTTTCCATATCCCGTTTCCCCCTTTTTCAATGCCACGGACACGGAGAACCGAATATGAGAGAAGTTGAATGGGAAGTGCAAGTGAGAAGAACCCAAGAGTCCAAATAAGTATTTCTATTATGAGAAATACCCTGGTTACCATGGTAAGTCCCTGAGAGAACAAAAGCATAAGTCCACTAGCACCAAAGAGTACATATACCTCGCGCTCAAGTAATAGAAAAACAATGATAAGAACGATAAGATGTATGAACAGAGCGTAGCGTTTTATCCTTTCTCCTTTTTCGATGTTGATAGAGGGCCGCATGATAAAACTTACGTAGATAAATACACTTATAGCAAAAGTCCAGATGATTAGCAGCTCATATGGAAAGCGTGTTCCATCCAGGCTTTGTTTAGCTTGAGGCGTATAGAAATGATCTCCCTGAAATACTAGGATACAATCCCCTTGTAGTAATGGTCCTTCGGACATCCCACTATCGGTTATATCAATTGTATTGAAACGGACTAAACCAACCGAAGAGAACTGTTGTGTGGATTGATCAACGGTCATGGTATCATTGATTTGCAGGAACACCAATGCTCCATTTGTAATAAAAGAAGCTGTTTGAATAAGGAGGTTTAACTGATTGATGTTATTGAGAAATCCAGAGGCAGCTTCGTCTTTTAGATTTGTTTTAACAGAAGTTGATATGTTTTCTAAAAGTTGTGTAGCCGTGATATCGCTGGAGTCTATAGGAGAAATCGACAGGGTGAGTGGTGTTTTTTCGGAGGAGTTACCTAGAGGAACAAGAGACAATGGAGGTTGCTGGGTAATAGAGAAGGTGGTGTCCTGTATCAAAAGATAGTCACGTTGCGATCCGCCGCTCCAGCGTATTCTCCCTGCCCTATCTTTTACTTTGATGGTACTAGTTTCCGAAAGGGTGGTAAGGACTGCAAAGTCTCCTGAGCTATGCATAAGCAGTGGGCTGTCTGCCCCTGTAAAAAAAAATCGTGTTGGTTTCTCAGGGAGGATGCCAAGGGGAATAAATGTGGTGACTGCATAGGGAAAATCAGCTGATATAGTGGTATTTGCTTTTTGAACACCAAAAAGGACAAAGCCATCCTCTGTTATAATTTCTACATCTCTATATTGGGTAAGGTGATTATAATACTGTATTACTAAAACCTCAAGGGATGTAGCTGTGGTGATGTCGATATTTTCTGCAACGATTACAGAGGCGACATATGCGATATTGTTTTTTCCGATGAGTGGAAATCCTTCCATTTCTTGAACAAGGGATGACTCAATAAGGGATTCCATCGGATAACCGGTACAGGCTCCACGGACTGTGGTTTTTCCAATTATAAATGTTACTGTATTGCTTGAAAGAGTTCCTGTAAAATCATAAGGTGATGTAAAAAGAGCGGTAGCAGCTGATGATAATACACAAAAACCAAGAAGGATGATTGTCACAAGGTATAATTGTTGCATCTGAACGGCTGATGATAAAAGAGTACTTAAAAGTTTTTTTCATAAAAAAGTAAAGGCTTTTATGACCCGCAGCGATATCTCTAGTGAGGGATATGTCATGTGGGAGAAAAAATCATCTGGATTTTTTGTAAAAAAAACTGAGAAAGCTGTCCGTAAACTTGCTGATAAAAAAACGGAGATGATTGAACGGACCACTGATTGGATGAGGCGTTACCAATACGCGGAATGGCCAAAGAACCCTGATAAACTAGAACAGGAGTTCAAACAGAAACTAACCGCATCGTTTTCAGAGGAAATGCAAAAGGAGCCTGCGTTCCTAGCCTGGGTGTTATTCCAGGTCGCAGGGGAACTGGTCAGCCACCAACAGGTTAAAGCAATCTGGGAATAAATAAAGATTCTAGGTTTGATACTGTGCCTCGAAATAAGGATAAGACTTACAGGTATTTTTTTAGGATTGTTGGGATTTCTTCGATGATATCGGTCGCAAGCAACCCATAGGATTTTTTCTGAAATGCCTTGTTACCTGCCTCCCCATTGAGGAAGGCGGCGATTCGTGCGGCTTCAAAAGGTTTTACTTTTTTTGATAGCAGTGCTCCGATGATCCCTGCAAGGACGTCACCGGTCCCCCCAACCGTCATCGCCTCGTTATGGATTTTATTTTGTTTTACTGATGTTCCATCGCTGATAATGTCGATGTAACCTTTTAAGAAAATCGTGATACCGATGTTGCTAGCCCATTCCTTCACTGTGTTGAGGCGTTCTTCAAGATCCTGTGAGAGTGTTATCCCTGCAAGTTTTTTGAATTCACCAACATGTGGGGTAACCACGGTAGCGGTATTCTTAAGAAGCGAGAGGTGTTCTGCTATGGGGTTGATGGCATCTGCATCAAGAACCAGTGGTTTTTTTTCCGCGATGACGCGTTGTATCACTGTGACAATGGCTTCTTCGGTCTGATGGGCGGTGCCAAGACCCGGGCCAAGAATGACTGCAGTGCATTTGCCAAGAAGTTCTTCGATACTTGGAATGTCATCTGGAGTAAGCTTTTCATGGCGGAGGTCTTTTACAATGAAGTTAGGTGAAAACGCGGCTATGGACATCCAGGATCGTTTTGGTGTGGTGATGTAAACAAGGTCAACACCGGTTCGAAGAGCTGAAAGGCCACTAAGAACCGGTGCGCCGATATAGGGCCCACCTCCTACGATAAGTACGATACCGTTCTCTCCTTTATGTGAGTTTTTTGCGGGACGTGGATAATAGACAGATAGCTCCCCAGGACCGACGTAGGCAAGCGCCTCTTTTGGGATGCCGATGTCAGTAACATGGATTTTTCCGCTATTTTGGTTGTTCATGCCTTTTTTTATGTCATGGAACGTGATGGTGTATTCTGGGGTGATGGTATGGGTGGAATTAAGACCAGTAGGGACATCAATAGAAACGATTGTTTTACCGGTCGTCTGATTGATTTTTTTTACGATCGTAGCATACGGGTCTTTTAGCTCACCAGCAAGTCCTGTTCCAAGGAGTGCATCAATAAGGACATCGTTTTCTGCCAGCAGTCGGTCAACATCATGAGAGGCGGAGTAGATTTTCACCTCATAGGTCTGCAGTTTCTGGAAGTTACGTAATGCGATCTCTGTTTTAATCTGGGTTCCAGCGAGAAACACGCTGACCTTGTAATACTGCGTGAGGTATCGTGCCGCGACAAACCCATCTCCACCATTATTACCCGGCCCGCAGAGGATAAGGATGTTTTTCTTTGTGTCTTTTACCGTGTATCGTACAAACTCAGAAATGCTTTTACCGGCGTTCTCCATAAGCTGGAGTGCTGGGACACCGTAATATTCAGAGTTTCTATCCAAGGTCTTCATTTCTGCTTCTGAAATCATACCAAAAATGTTAAACGAATAGAACTCTATATATGCTTCGGAACCATACAAGGGTTTGTTATATATGATGCCAGGTCGAATGAATAGTAGGCAGCTTGCGCAGATGATGAAACGCTTCGGGATTAATGTTAAAAATATCGACAATGTGGAAAAGGTTATCATCCAGACAGATACAAAGGAATACGTCTTTGACACTGCTGAGGTAACCGTGATGGAGGCACAGGGGCAAAAAACCTTCCAAATCATTGGGGAGCCAACCGTGAAAAACAGAGGCGATGAAACCCAAGACACGCAAAAAGAAGACATCAAGTTAATCATTGAGCAGACAGGTAAATCTGAAGCAGAGGCACGAAAGGCTTTAAAGGAGACAAACGGCGATCTTGCAGAGGCTATTCTCAAACTGACTCAATCGTAATCAATTATTTTTTCAGGACTATGACATCATTTACTGAGGCGATCAAAGAATCCAAAGAGGGTGCACTTCTTTATTTGATTGTGGCTCCAAGGTCCTCTCAAACGGTCTTTCCATACAAGTTCAATCAATGGCGGAAATCCATTGAAATTAAGGTCGCATCAGCGGCAAAGGACAACAAAGCAAATACCGAGATGATAGAAACCCTCGCACGGTTCTTCCAACTATCCAGTAACGATGTTATTATCGTGAATGGAGAGAAAAGCAAAGAAAAAATCGTGTGCCTTCGCAAGGTCTCTAAGGAGATAGTTATTGAAAAACTAAAAAGGTTTATTCATGAATGACAAGCAAAAAATAGAAGAATTTGAACAACTCCTTGATGCGTTACGTGAGGACAATACTTCTGTTCCGATTATCGTAGAGGGAGATAAGGATATTGCTGCGTTACGGAAACTTGAAATCAAAGGGGAAATCATCCGATTCAACAAGGGACAATCCGTTTCTGATTTTTGTGATAATATCACACAGAAACACCGGAAGATCATCCTTCTCACTGATTGGGATTGGCGTGGAGGGCGTCTTTGTACCTCTATAAAAAAACATCTGGAGAACCGCGTAGAATGCAACATCACATATCGGAAGCTGTTCGCGAAACGATGCAGCTGTCGAACGGTCGAAGGGATACCTTCATGGTTTGAAACGTTACAAAGAAAAATAAAAATGGCGTAAGGGAATACGTTTATAACAGGATTAGCAATCAAAACTGTGACATAAGTGATATATTCTTGACAAATCATCCTAAACTTTAATAAAAACAAAAGATATTTTTCCTTATTTAAATGTAATAATCTTAGAACAGGTGAGAGGTATCATTCATCGTCATTGGATCAAACTTGGTCTGCGTTTCCTTCATTTGTATTTAAATCAGGAAAACCTTACAAAAAAACTCGTTGAAGCTGGTTATGACGAGATCGCTATTTTCTATGATACCTATTGGACAGATTATATGGCGTATCTCACAGTTGATATGTTGAAAAAATTAGATCCATTAAAAGGCGGGAACTGTCTTGATTTGACTTGCGGTACCGGTTTTCTAACCCATGCACTTTATGATATGACACATGGAAAAGTCACTGGTGTAGATGCATCCAAGGCAATGATATCTATAGCACAAAAAAAATATGGTGATAAGTGCCAGTTCATCCACAATGATGCGTATGATTTTCTCAAAAACCAACCACCTCGCAGCTATGACTGTATCACCTGTGCTTGGGGTTTGGGATATGGTACACCACAGATTTTAGCACAATTTAGGCGATTACTTCGTCAGAACGGAAAAGTGGGAATCATCGACAACAGCATGTTTTCCAACTGGGAGTTTGTGCTCTTTTTCCTTGCTGCCATAGCAGAAGAACCAGTGGCATTAAACTATTATATTATACCACATTTCTTTCTTTCAAAAGGAACCCTTGTTCAAAGAATGCGGATGAACGGACTGAGAATCATCGACGCATGGAAAGGAAAAAAAACATTTACGTTTGAAAACAAGGAAATGGCTATAGAACAACTGTTAAATTCTGGGGTCGCCGCAGGAATTGTACAGCTCATCGATAAAGACCGAAAGGATAACATAGCCAGACGAATCGGGGAACTGCTTGAAAGACACCATATGCCAAGTCGTTACATCCCTGTTACGCACAGATACATCGCGGTTGTTGCAGAAAAAAACAAAAAGCATAATTACCCAAAGAGGTAATCCGTATGTCGTTAGAACAAAAGGTCGTTGAATTGCAGAAACAGGATGAGCCTACATCTATGGAAATAATCATAACAGCATTTCATAACTCTCCTCAGATACCTGCCCTTATAGAAAGACCACAACATACGGGGACAATAATACGATGCTTACTAAAATTATACGAAAAAACCGGCACAATAAAGAGTTTTGGTATTAAGAAAGACGATTTGCTTATTTGCGTTTGTCTCTGTATCGACTCAGATTGTAAGCCTGGTTTTTTTAAGACCTTGAGATTTGGGTTTTCCCTACTTAAAACCCTTGGCATAACAGGTATTTATCAGCTCTGGATATATTACAAAAACAAACCATCATATGATAAAAAATGTCTTGAGCTTTTGTTCTATGGAACCAAAGAAGCGTATCAACAAAAAGGATACGGTCGTTTACTATTGAATTTTTTATATAAATACGCTAAAAACAAAGGTTATGGTGGAGTGACTGGTGTAACAAACACAAGCAGACCAGCGTTTCATTTCTATATGAAGGACGGATGGATCGTTGATAAAAAGTTTGATATCGGCAAATATACGATATGTTGGGTGAGACGAATTGTCTGATATCTTATTTTTTATTAAAAAAATTTTTTAATAGATGAAACAGCAATCATTATATACTTTCACTGCTCTCTTCCAAGGGTATAAAAGAGAATCGAAACAATGGGGGATCTGGTGCAAAACGCTACAAAGAGTCAGAAGAAGCTTCTTGCAGTTGAGAAGAAACAATCACCTAGTGTCTGTGCACTGTGTCGGGGTACAAAATTTTTATGTGGAAAAAACCGATGCCCAGTGATCATCCGATATCACTCAAAGACAAAGGTTAAATCCTTACTAAATACTCTGCGGCTTGAGGGTGCTTCCCCTCCAAGTGTCTTCGTCGGAAGGATAGGATATCCAAAGGTCGCAATTGGCCCAATGATTCCACCAGTAATGGGTGATACTTCTGAGATCGACACCCCTGAGCGGTGGCTTGAGAGGACTCTTGATGACATTGTGGATTTCCGCAGTCAGCTTGTCCGTGGAAAATTCACGGTTAATGTAACGGATGTTGAAAGTCCACATCGTATTGTGGAGTTCACTAGGGAATTGGCTCTTTCAAAAAATGCGGTTTTCACTGATGCGATGTTCACAAAAAAACCCTATGGCAGAATAGCATTCTATGACGAAGTACAGCCACATGGACCGTCTGCTCCATTGAAAACACTGGATATCACAAATCCAAAATACGAACAATGTATAGAAAAAGCATACTATGACACGGACCTAAAAGCACGAGCTGCTATCCTTGACATTTATAAAAACGGGGTGCTGATCTCAAAAATTCAACGGGCGTTTAGTGTGGGAGCCTTTGGGGTGAAGAAGAACCGTCGTTTCGTTCCAACACGATGGAGTATCACTGCAGTGGATTCAACACTTAGTGAAGAGCTGATGAAAAAAACAAAGGAATATCCGTTTATCAACGAGGTGCGGGCATATTATCTCAATCAGTTTGACAACCGGTGGATTGTTCTGATGGTACCTTCGGAATGGCAATATGAGCTTATCGAAGCGTGGTATCCTAACACCACATGGAACCCGTATGGAACTGGTATTTCCATTTTCAATAGCTATGAGTTTTACGATGGTCGGACGACCTATGCAGAAATCGGCGGGTGCTATTACGCTGCGAGACTTGCGGTAAACGAGCTGCTAAACAAGGAAAGAAGACAGGCAGCTGTAGTGATTCTCCGGGAAGCGCATCCTGGATATATCATGCCGATTGGCGTCTGGAACGTTCGTGAAAGTATTCGGTGTGCACTTAGCCAGCCGTATCGTAAGTTTTCCACAGTGCAGGAATCACTGGTGTATGTCTCTAAGATTATGGATATCCCCCTACAGCGATGGATTCGGAACAGCGCTGTGCTAAAGAACCAACTGTATCAACGAAAACTTGAGGATTTTATTGTGAGATGATATGAAGGTACTAGAAGTGCATTGTAACAGCGGGTTATCACGTTCGACTTTACCCGGACTTGATTTCTCTCTGAATCCCTACCGAGGGTGTATGCATAACTGCGCGTATTGTTACGCACCATACGTACTTCGGATACCTCGAGAACAGTGGGGGGAGGCCATCGAGGTTAAAAAAAACATCCCGTTGATGGTAGCAAAGGAAATAAAAATAAAGAAACCTGGCATTGTCGGCATATCAACGGTAACAGACCCCTACCAACCCTTGGAACAGAAATACAAACTAACTCGTTTTTGTTTAGAACAACTACTCTGTTATGATTTCCCAGCGCATATCCAGACAAAATCACCTCTCGTCACCAGGGATATTGATCTGCTTTTGCGGTTTTCTGATACGCAGGTCATGGTAAGCATCGGCACGCTGCATGACAATGAACGAAGGCTTCTTGAGCCATATACGGCTTCTATCCCAGAGCGGTTTGCCGCTTTAAAGAAATGTGCGGATGCCGGGTTAAAAACCGCAGTGTTCTTTGGCCCAGTGTACCCGACGACAACAATAGAGGAGATCCCACAAATTCTTGATATGATACAAAAGGCAGGTACCCAAGAACTATGGATCGATTCGTTGCGTATAAAACCAGGGATCTGGGAGAACATTCAGAAAAAACTCCTACAAAATCCTGAATTATTACAAACGTTTTCCAAATTGATGTTCGATAAGAAGGACTATTACAAGAGAATACGAGAAGAAATACAAAAAAAAGGAAAAGAGCGCGAGCTAAAGATCATCGATGCATTTTAAATGGTTCTCATATCATCCAAATGTTATTCCCCCAGGTGAAACCCTCGTAGCATTTAAGTATAAGAACTCTATTACTCCAAAAATCCCTTATTGAAAAAATGAGAGGATTCATAAGTGATAGGTATGGCTAAAGCACGTGTACGGACGACAACCAGAAAAGTTAAAGACCGATGGAAAGCAAAAAACTGGTACACGATACTCGCACCATCATTATTCAATAACGTTCCGGTCGCAGAAACCCTAGCTGAGACACCAGATAACCTTATCGGGAGGGTTACAGAGGTCTCCCTGCAGGATATTACCAATGATTTCCGGAAATCTCATATTAAGCTTCTTTTCGCAGTCGATAAGATTGAACAAAACACGGCTCATACCCAACTAAAAGGTCATCTTCTCACCTCAGATTACCTCCGACGGATGATTCGACGAAGAAAATCACGTGTCGATGGTGTTTTTGACGTTGAGACCAGAGACGGTGCTCTTCTCCGAGTTAAACCCTTCGCTATTGCAGAGAAACGAATCCAAAGTTCACAGAAGAAACTAATCAGAAACGTTATGAATGATGTTATACGAAAAGAAGGAAAAGCAAAGACATTAAACTCATTTATCAAGGACTGTATTGATGGAAAAATGGGAAGCGAAATTTACAAACACTGTAAGGTTTTCTACCCGGTGAAACGTATTGAGATCAACAAAACAGAGATCATTCGATTACCCACAATCATCATCGAAGATGAAAAATCAGTTGAGACACCAGAAGAAAAACCAAGTGAACCAACAGAACCTCAGCCGGTAGAATCAGAAGAGCTTCCTTTAAAAGAAAGTATTCAGGAAAAACCAGAAGAGGCAACAACGGAAGAAAAACAAGAGCCTAGCGAAGAAGAACCAACACCAGAAGACCGGAAGAAAGAAGAAAAACCAAAGAAAAAAACAAAGGCGAAGACCACAAAAAAAAAGAAAACAATAACAAAGAAAAAGAAAGAAAAATCTCAAGAAACTCCTGAGTAAGAAAACATCCTTAAGCATACTTTTATATATTTTAGGGTTATATTTTATTCACATATGATACGTCAACAGAAAATATGGTCTTGTTTGTTCATTTTCATCATCGTATGTTCTGTGATAATTATCCCAGCATCAAAAGGCTGCAAGGATATCGTTGTGGCATCATCTGCAACTGCAGGTGACTATAGCCTTCTTTTAAAGGTTCGAGATCCAAGCAGAGATGGTTTACAAGTACTATCTAGGGTCCCAAAAGGAACGCAGTATACATATCATCATCCGTGGACAGGAAAACCCTGGGATTTTATTGTTAATCATACTTTTATCGGTGTGGCAACACAGGGAGATACCCTCCCAAATATCGTTAAAGCAGGGATGGTCTTGACTGACGCGGGACTTGCCTTTGGTGACGCAGATACGATGTCACGATGGGTGAATCCAACAAAGAATGCATGGGATGATTTTGATTGGATTAGGTACGCATGCCAAACCGCAGAAAACGAAGAAGAAGCAATAAACTTACTGACCACCAAGGCAGTTGATACGCTTCATGCGACTGGTGTCTCTGAGAATCTTTTCTTGATTGGTCCGCAGCGGGCAGTCATCATCGAAGCAGATGCAGTACATCAGACAACAAAAGATGTAAGTGATGTGCTGGTCATGTCTAACTATCCAAAAGACCTCTGGCGGACACAAGTGATCAAAACGCTGCCGATTGCATCCTCATATAATACCAAGAAAGAAACATGGGTGCGACGAGGAACTGTTCTACACCTTGATTCTCTCTGCGGCGTGAAAATCTTACAACTATCGCCAGTTTCCCTAATCGCACAGGTGTTCCCCTGGTTTGCTTTTAAAAATTCAGGATATAAAAAGGAGGTAACAATTCCGCTAGGGAAACAAGCGACCGTTGGACCCTATAGTGTGAACGTCCTGGAAATCGATGGAAACACTGCACGGATATCGGTTTGTACCGCAGTCTATGCATGGGAACAAAAACTCCATGAACATATCGAACCGTCGATTGGGGCTGTCACCATACAGGACATGATACGCTGGTCACGGCTGCATACCACAGATCTTGATGGACTTCGGCCGATGTGCGAGGATCGTTATATGTACGAAGCATCTATGGTATTTAAAATACCAAAGGAACATCCAGATCTCTTAAGCAGCAGTTGGTTTGCAGCAAATCACGCATGCTGTTCGATTTACGTTCCGGTTCACATCTGCGATGATGATTTCTACGACCCATATGAAACAGGGGAGGCTGCCACACTCTCCCTTGCACTCCTTCATAAATATGGCCATGGGAACATCACATCACTCTGTCAGAGCGTGGAAACTGTCTTTTTTTTTGAAAACGAAATAAACGAACTACTCGCCTACGAGATGATCCAAAACGGAATCAACATCACGTTCTTCCTTACCACCCTGGACAACGCCATGCAAGAACAGGCTTTTCTAACACAACAGCTGTGGCTTTCCGCACCTAATGCCTCAAGAGGAATCATTGAACACCTGTGGATGGAGAACTATAGTATCTCTCTGCAACGGATGCAACAGGTAAGCTTTATGCTCATAAACATACCAGACTTAACAGCTCTGATATCCATCATAGAAAAAATCGTACAGAGTATCCGAACCTCTCTATACGAAAGATCATGTATTAAAGAAAAAGACTTCACCAATTTTATCTAAAATAAAGAGTTACTGCAGACTATCTACATCCGCCAAAGTTATCAAATGAAAAAATATCAATAATTTAGGTGTATTATCTCCAAGGCTTTTTTGTCGTATAAATCAAAAACGTTTAAAAAAACATGCCAGTTAGTTGGATGAGGAATATATGTGATTGATACACGGCACATTGTTATCATCGGCTGTGGCGCAGGTGGTGGAACTGCTGCGCAATTCGCACGAAAAACCGATAGAGCTTCGTCTATAACTATCTTTGAAAAAGGACCATATACCCAGTATTCAAAATGCGGCTTACCTTATGCAATTGCTGGAACAATCCCGAAGTTTCACAACCTTATTGAATTCTCAGAGGACTGGTTCAAAAAAGAACATATTGACATTTATCTTAATTCATCTGTTGAAGAAATTGATCTGCAAGAACGTATGGTAAGAGCAAAAAAAGGCTTGGAGCATATCGAAAAAAAATTTGATAACCTCATTCTTGCGACAGGAGCAGCACCATGGATCCCACCTATCCTAAACATCCAGAAAGACGGTCATCTCCTTTCAGGAGTTTTTGTCCTTCGCACCATCGATGACGGTAAAGAAATTCTTTCTCATCTAAAAAAAAGGAAGAATGCAACAATCATCGGGGCAGGACTCATCGGACTTGAGATGGCAGATACACTATATAAGAAAGGTATGCAGGTCACTGTTGTAGAAGCACTTCCAGACATCCTTGCAAACACCTTAGACGACGATATGAGCACCCCGGTGCTGCAGACATTGCAGGAGAAGATATCGGTCTATACGAATCATCTTGCTGTACGTTCAGAAGAGATTCAAGGGGTTATATCCTCCCTTATTATCAAAGATGCTTCAACAGGGGAAGAAACGAAAATAAACACTGATCTCCTCATCATCGCAACAGGAACAAAACCAGAGACATCGCTTGCAAGGACCATTGGTTGTGCCATTGGAAAAACCGGGGGGATACAGGTCAACGAAAAAGCAGAGACATCAGTTCAAAACATCTATGCTGTAGGTGATTGCACTGAATATGTCGATTTGGTGACCAATGAACCGGTTTGCGTTGGATTGGGCAGTATTGTAGTCCGACAAGGAATTGCTGCTGGGATAAACGCTGCGGGAGGCACGTATTCGTTACCTAAGGGTCTGTTGCTTACGAGGACATCGGAGTTTTTTGGAATGGAAATAGCTGCAGTCGGTCCAGTCAAACAGGCATTAAGTAACCTATCGGTCGTGACCGGTAAATACAAAGGTTTCTCCCTGCCAGACTATTTCCCTGGAAAAAATCCTATCACGATCAAAGTTGGAGTCCATGAACAAACCGGACAGATCCTCTCTGCCCAGGCAGTCGGTAGCAACGCAGCGCAACGGATCAACACTCTTGCCTGTGCAATGCTTGGAAAAATAACAGTCGAGGAGCTCCGCAAACTTGAGACCGCCTATGCACCACCCATCGCCCCGACACTTGATTCTCTTACCTTAGCCTGTGAAATTGTTGCTCTAAAACTCACACGGAAAAGAAGGGACTTATGAGGATTTTACACTGTGCGGACACCCATCTAGGGTATTCCGCGTATAAAAAAGTCACCGCAGAGGGGATAAACCAACGGGAAATAGATATCTATGATGCTTTCACTCAATTCATCGATTATGCGGTAGAAACAAAACCAGACCTTGTGCTGCATGCAGGTGACTTGTTTGATTCAGTTCGACCAACAAATCGAGCGATAACAGTCGCAGTACAGCAGATCCTTCGATTGTCACAAGAAAACATCCCATTCATTGTAATCTCAGGTAATCACGAAACACCAAAACTCAAAGAGACAGGAAATATTTTCACTATTTTTGAACACCTAGACCATGTGTATCCAATTTACAACAATCGCTATGAAACAGTCTCGTTACAAATCAAAGATAAAACAGTCCTTATCCATGCAATCCCTCAGTGTCAAAGCCCTAAAGAGTTTGAATCAAATTTCAAAAAAATAACGGTAGACACACACGCTGATTTTAACCTCCTTCTTGCACATGGTGCAGTGGCAGCAGTTAAGGAATTCAAGATGAACGAGTTTAATGAACTATTTATCCCACTACACAACCTAACGGAGAACTTTGATTACATCGCACTTGGCCATTACCATCTCTATACAAAGTTACAACGGAACGCATTTTATGCGGGATCGACAGAGCATTTGAGCTTCACGGAGACAAACACACAGAAGGGATTCCTTGAACTTGACATCGAGAAAGAACAGATTCATCGGTTCGTCCCCCTGAGAGTCCGGGTGATGGTTGATGTACCGCCTCTTGATTGCTCTGCTCTTCGCATTGACCAAATCATACACAAAATAAAAGAGACCATCCATGCAATTGATCCAAAGGGCAAAATCATACGCATCCGCCTTGAAAACATTCCTGCATATATCCAAAGGGGTGTCGATTACCATCAGATACGGGATCTAGCAAAAACAGCGGTTCATTTTGAGATTAAAGCCACTACTCTTAGAACCGATCAGACACCACTAAGCGAAGGGCATACAATGAAATCACTGGCCGACGAATTTGAGAAATTCCTAGCAACTCAAGAGTATCAGGAAAAGCATATGCTTCTAAACCTTGGGTTGCAATACATCCATCATCATGAAGAAAAAGAAGAGAAAAAACCATGATCCTTAAGTCAATTCATCTGAAAAACTTCCGGAAATTCAAAGACTGTTATATCGAATTTCCTGATGGGGTTACCGGCGTTGTTGGTTTAAACGGTGTCGGGAAATCAACCCTGTTTGAAGCGGTCGCATGGACGCTGTATGGCCCTGTTGCGGCTCGGACCGCGACTGATCAAATCAAACGGGAAGGCACAGCGCCATCAGACCCATGTCTGGTCGAGCTTGATTTTATCTTCGACGGTGACACCTACCATGTTGTTCGAGAGATGAGTGGAAAAAACCTATCCGCGTCAGGTAGTGCAACAGTCAATGGCAAACTCGCCGCAAACGGTGCAGAGAGCCTTAGTAGATTTATTCAGAAAAGACTCGGGATGGACTGGAAATCATTTTACACCTCTATTTTTGCAAAGCAGAAAGAACTAAACACATTATCATCCATGAACCCTAGTGAACGTCGACAACTGATTCTGCGAATGCTTGGTATTAATGCAGTTGACGACATCATTAGTGAGATCCGATCCGATGTAAAAGAGAAAAAAGCTCTTGTTGAAAAACTCTCAGATGACCTAGTAAATGAAAAAGGACAAGATAAGATAACAATATACACACAGGAAATTCAAAACCAACAGAGAAAACAAAAAGAGCACATGCAGCGGCTTCAGGACCAAAAAAAACAACTTCATACGACTCTAGAACAGCGTACGAAAATGAAGAAAGACTGTGAAGCAAAAAAACTATCCTATGAAACCCTCTATAAAACTGTCGAACAACTCGAAGGAAAAAAAAGCAGATTTGAAAAAAAACAACGTTTAGAAAAGGATATTTCATCACTGGAAAAAACACTACAAGAACGACAACAATTCCTTGACAAACACAACGAAAAACTTACTTTGTTTAAGAATCTGGAAAAAGAACTTCAAACGTTTGAACAGCAACAGGAGAAAAACTCTGCTCTTCTACAATCCATGTTAAAGAAACAAGAGCATAACGATACACTCTTTCATCGGCTTAAGGATGATATCAAAGAAATAACAACAAAAAAACACAATATCGAAACCATGGGACCCCAGGCGAAATGCCCGACCTGCGAACGTGTGCTTGGGCAGCAACACCAAAAACTCCTTACCGCTTACAAAGATGACCTTACAAAGAAAAATCAGGATGCAAAGCGATTAACTGAAGAAGGAAAAAAACTGCAGCTCGACAACGAGAAACTCACCAAAGAAAAGCAAGCATTACAAAAAAAAGCCACATATCTACGAAATCAAGTCGTTGAACGGGAGAAACTCCAAAGCGTCCTTCGCCATAGCTCTACAGAAATCCAGCGAGAGAAACAACAACTCGAAAGCAAAAAGAAAGAGCTTGAAACAATCGGCGCTATCCAATTTGATGAAAAGCAGTACCAACAGATTCGAACCCAGGTAAGCGAAGTATATAAAATCTACCAAAAGACGTTATTGGAACTTGACGCTATAAATGAAAACTATCAGCACATCACAGTAGAAATAAAGCAACAAGAGGGAAAAAAAGATCTCATCAGCCAGCAGATAAAAACCTTTGAAAAAAACATTGAAGAACAACAAAGACTTCTCAAAAAACTCCAAAGTGATCGAAAAGAAGGTAAAAACCTCAGTATGCTTTCAGAGGTGATGGATTCCTATCGAACATATCTCATCTCCCAGATCCGGCCAACGCTTTCATTGCAGGCTTCAGAGCTTTTTGATGAGCTTACTGAGGGAAAATACTCACAAATCGAGCTGGATGAAGATTACAATCTTTTAGTATATGATCGTGCTGTCCCGTATACAATAGAACGATTTTCTGGTGGAGAAGAAGATCTTGCTAACCTTTGTATCAGGCTAGCGATTTCGGAGATAATAACCGAGCGTGCCGGCAGTGTTTTCCAGTTCATAATCCTAGATGAAATCTTTGGTTCTCAGGATTACTTGCGTAAACAAAATATCATCAAGGCACTGAACAATTATTCCTCGAAGTTCAAACAAATCTTTCTTATCACTCATGTCGAAGAAATCAAACATTTTACCGAAAATACACTAACGATACGAGAAGATGACAGTGGAATTAGCACGATAACAATGGAATAAAAATAAAAAAAAGGAAAAAAATAATGATTTTTTATTTTCTGAATCGCAGTTTCCGTTTTGGTTTCTCAGCAGACTCATGTCGTGCATTAGAGGCTGGTTGGGTTTCGCTGTCCTCTTCATTCTTTGTCTCAGAAGGCATGACATTTCGCTGCTTTAGATGCTCTACAGAGGTAAATAGTTTCGTGAAAAGATCTTCGTTTGATTCAAACCAGCTCTGCCAATCTCTAATTTCCTCTTTTAACTGCTTGTTCTCTGACTCTGTTTCTTCATACAATCGGAACAGTTTCGTGAGCCGTTCTTTTTCCTTTTCATATTCACATGAGACTTGTTCGAATCTTGTTTTGAATTCTGCGAACTGCTCAAATTTGCGTAACTCCCCGACTTGCTGTTCTAAGCCTTTGATGACATCTTCCTTTGTTTTGATCTCCCCTCTCATCTGGTCCATGTCTTTTTCCATTTGCGTTCGAAGGGTATCAAACCGCATCACTTGCTCTTTCATGTCATCTAACTGCTTTACCGCTTGTTCACGTTCATCTAACTTCTGCGTCAAGGTCTGTATCCGTGCGGTCGCATCTCGTTCGAATTGCATTCTGATCTGTTCAGTATCACGTAATCGTTCTTCAAGCTCTATGACTCGTTTCTCTTGTGCAGATAAGGATTCCTCTTGGTTTTTATAGGCATCCCAGAGTTTAATCAATCGTTCTTTTTCTTTCTCAAGTTCCATGCTATACCGACGGGCTCCTTCGACAGCCTCTTCCCGGCGTTTTTCTGCCTCAGAAAGACGGTCTTCAAAGGACCGCATCATAGAATCCATTTTGTTTAACCCTTCAAGGCTAAGCATACTTTGGATTTTTGCAAGATCCTCCATTCCTTTAGAAAATGAACTTTTGATAGACCCAAGTTCTGTTGATGCTTCCTGTAGTTGTTCTATAAATGAGTCTTTTACTCCTTTCGTTCCTATACCACCTACTTTTTCTTCAGTCATAAATCATGCCGTCCCATTTAATTAATTCTCTACTAAGCGAATAATGTTGATGCTATTTAAGGGTTATTATTTTTTGGAATCCCAATAAATAAGTAAACCCTGTTTGCAAAAAAAGAGATGAATGCATTATTTATACCTTCCGCACGATAAGCTCAAGTCCATGTCCAAGTCGCACGTTCTCCACAAGCCTCGCAAATAACTCACCTGCTTCCTTCGGTGTCCTCACGGTGTAGAGCTCAGAGCAGAGCTGGTTCTCGATGGTTGCAAGGCTCGTTTTAATCTGTTTGAGGTCAGTCTGAATACTATCAAGGTCGTTCACTATAACCACCTTTTTCCAAACATCTGTACGCCAAGTATCGCAATGATAACCAGAACCATAACTAGAATCATCGTTTTAACCAACGAAAGTGTGCGATAGCGTGTGAACTGTAATTGGCTTTGATAAAGTATTAGACGTGATGCTTGTTGTCCTATTCTTCGTTTCTGCCACCATTCTCTCAAATCCTGCATAAGCCAGTCACATCCCTGTTGAGCTTGGTTCATGCTTTCACCAGTTCACCCTTGTTCATCATTATATGTTTCATCTCTGCGATACGTTTCTTCCCAGCTGATGTATTCCAATACGACTTTGGATCGCTTCTTGGAAGCATCGTCGAGGTTACCAATCCTTGCTGAATGGTCTTTTTCTCCTGCATTACGACCTCCCCCCTTTCAAGAAGTCCTATCGTCGAACTACCTGCCTTATTTTTAGTTTGTTCTTTGCTCATGGGTTTCACACATCCTTGGTTTTACCACTGACTTTTTTCGTCATCAAGAATTAAAACCGTTTAGGGGTGTTGTGGCTTACTAAAAACATTTATGAGTAATTACACCAGATGAAAAACAGTGTTCTCAATTAGTAATGTCAGCGATTTAACTTGGACTATAAAACATATCCTCAAAAACAAGGTCAGAATGGGAAAGCAGTGACACAAATTTAAGACTCATTGTTTTATTAATGATATTACTCACATAAATACCATTTTTTCCATTCTTTGTACGGAAGATTGCGGTGAGCACCAAACTTGACTCTAAGTTTATACTCAGCCTTCAGTTTTTTTTCTTTTTTTTCTGTACCAATTTTTTTCGGCATCCTTCGGACATAACTCTTTACATGAATAAATTTTTTACCTGCCATTTTTTCCTCCTTTAATTCTCTCCATCTATCGAGAAACAAACTCTTCTTTTTAAAAGTAAATTGAACAAAATCTGTTTCTCCGTTTTATTTCCTATGCGATATGTCTATATAAAATTTTTCAAAATAACATTTTTGTAACAAATACACCAATAAATAATACCTTCAGCGAACAAGCGGTGACACGGTTTCCAATGGTTTGTGCGAAAAAGCAAAAAAAGAAGATATCCCACTCCAATCTTATGAATATGTATCTTTACTCTGTCTCTTTTTCTTCCTTCTTTTCGAAACTTTCTTTAAACTCATTTTCAAACTTTTTTCCGAATTCTTCGCCAAACTTATTCATTTCATCCTTGTATATAGAGCTCCATGACGCCCAGATACCACCTAGTAAACCACCGCTTACCAAGAGAACTACAAAAAGTACCGCGAGATATTGCCAAAAATTAAAATCTATCCATAAATACCAAAAACAATAAATTAAAATTAGTAACAGTGCAAGTCCGTAGGTAATTGTACCAATTAGCCTCCACTTGAATCCCTTGATTTTAAACATTTCCCAATCTTTTTTCGACATCAACCGAAGAGACCAAAACGCCCAAAACCCACCAAGCAAAACAATAATAATCAAAATTGACAGTAGAAGGATAGCAAATTTTTCATTTGTTTGAAAACCTTCAGAGTAGAACGCTAAAAAAAGGATCATAAAAACAAGCCATCCAATGACTACTGCTCCTGAAAAACCTGCTTTTAAAAGGCCATGTTCAAATTTTTTCTCAACCATGAAAGTCTCTCCAATCAGTGATACCACGTAGGTCTATTTAGGATTTTTGTTTTGAATCGATTTATTTCCATGAAGGGGGTAAGAATCCTTTTCTTATGATAAGTTTTTACGTATTAGGCCACTTGAATGTTCAATATAAAGACCGCCCTTCGTAAGATTATAAGTAAATTTCGCTAAAATAAAAAAAACTCTTTTTCTCCTTTACTTTGTTTCTTACTATCTTGCAAAGATAATGATACGACTTTCGATGATAGAGCTTAAGGATGAGTTTTTATGAATCGCATGTGGCCTTACTGCAAAAGCAGAAGAAAAGGTCCGATCATAAAACCGGTTCGTTTCTCCATATCAACCGGCAGCCAATCATGAAGCACGGTTACCTTTATGTCCATTATTCCAAATCCAAACGCTGGTGGAAAGAGATGGGTTCTGATTGTTACATTGACGTTTCCGTCTATGGTTCCTTCAGTTATACCACCGTAACGGATACGTAAACCTATGATCTCTATTTTCCAATTGTACTGATCAGCATCCAACACAGTTGCACGTATGCCATATCCCCCCCATACGCCGGTTATTTCTGGAGCTGCCAGCGCTGTTGTAGTAAAACATCCGCTTAGTAATGCTAGGAGAGTCAAACTCAAGAGTATTTTGTTCATGCTACCTAGACCCCTCTGTTGTTATATTCTATTTCTGTTTCTGTGGTTCTTGGGTTGAAGCTGGTGAGATCAAGAGTACCCCAATCGTCAAAATCGTTTCTCCCATGGGAGCCATCAGAATAATCCATGAGGTCGGTGTAGATATACCGGTAATTCATGACGCTTTTATATCGTGCGTATCGCCAGAATCCAAGTTGCCATGGCCAATATGAATTTCGATTATCCACCCCACGATTCCAGATGGACAAAGAATGCCCAGTTTCATGCATTATTGCTCCAGCATAAATCATGGCTCGCTGTTTCTCAGGATCAAAGGTTTTTCTGATGAGACTATCAATTAATGGAACGTTTTTAACCCGTGAATCATGATATTTTGTTGAAAGAAAGAAACAATCACGGGCAGATGACCCATTAATTCTTGAGGAAAAACAGAAGCCTTTTGCCCATGACCAATTATACGAAATAATCCCCCAGTGAAAAACCCCGCGTCGCCAGTTGTTTTCATCTTCGTGCATAAAGTAATTCCAATACCAATCAGAGAGATCGTTTTCCTCAAGGACTTCTTTGTAGGGAATGATCTCTCCACCACCAAGACGACCGTCATCGATATGCCAGACGATGTTCTGCCTCGCATGCGCATCCCTTATATAATCATAGGATTGGATTGGAACAAAACTACCCTGGCCATCTGGACCCTTATCCATCTGATCAAGCTCAAGGAAAAGATCTCGTCTGAAGGGGTCAGATCCCCATTGCCAGGTTCCGTATTCCTCGATGTTGTTCAATCCATCATCATCAAAATCGATTGCAGAATGATTTTCCCAAACGAAAGGATCAAACTCTATGAAGTAGCCAGGGTCAAACCCCTCTGTAAAATATGCTAATCCAAATGTATGTTCCCATTCGATAGGGATTCCATCAGCGTCTGCATCTTCTCCACGGTTATTCACCTCAGGGTCGGTGTTATACATGGTTGTCTCAATCCAGTATGGGAGACCGTCTCCATCGTAATCGTTTTGAGTTATATCAAACCACAGTTCACAATCCCTATTCTGCTCGTAGATGGTTCCATCATCACATCCGTTGAGTCGCCCATAACCACTTGGGTCCCCAAGGACGTCATCACCCCACCACACACCGGTTGCGATGCTGTAGGTGATTTCGGCAGTATAGCGTTGGGAGAGGAGCCCTTTGTCATTTGGGCTGATATCGCAAAGACGGTCATTGATTGTATTTTTATCCCATAATGCAATAGTGACGTCAACAAATTCCTTATCTTTTGGAACCTCGTAGGAGGCTGACCAATTTACATGTTCAACATACATCATATTTTGCCAAGTATCGCTGATAAATTCTTTATCATTGATTGTTACTTTTAGATAAAAATCAGGTTTGGAAAGAATGTCTATTGTTTTAAGTGCTCGGATTTCATAAACAGTAACTGTCACGATGATTTGTTCATTGAGTGGATCAAAATCTTCAATAAGTGACATTGCAGAGTGAGTATCCAATATTGGTTGAGATAATGCGGATGTTGAAATGACTATAGTTAGTAAAAGAACTATCATCCAATAGATATTTACGAATTTTTTCATAACCGATATACCTCCTAATTTCTAGTAGGTTATTAGTATTTATCTTATATATAGATATCTATCATTTCCTCAGGAGAAAAATCAATCTTGTCATCCTCATCAGAAATGAACTGGAATGACGAGTTGATTCAAACTGGTAGAATAGACCTTCTAAATGAGTTATATTGTTTTATCTGGAGACTTTATTATAAAAATAAGCTTCTATTCAAGAACTATATTTCCTGAATGTTGGTGTCGTTAATAAAAAAATAAGAGGTATTATTAATTTGTAAAATGAAAAAAACTTGAAATAAGCCGCTAAACTAATAAACTATCATTTGTATACTATTTTTTGAATTTAGATAAACGATTTGGAGACAGAAAGGGATGGGATTACTCGAGAGATTTAGAGAAAGTAAATTTTCGAAAATGATTCATAGGATTTTTGGGAAGAACCACGCAAAGATCGGGATCTACGGTCCGCCAAATGTGGGGAAAACAACGCTGGCAAATCGGATTCTACGCGACTGGACCGGGGATATCATGGGCAGTGTTTCTGAAGTCCCTCATGAGACCAGACGAGCCAAATGGAAGAATAATATTAAGATTGATAACAATGGATCTTCATTGACCATGGACCTTGTCGACACACCAGGGATTGCCACCAAAATCGATTATAAGGAATTTATGAACTTGTATGGTATGACTAAAGACGACTCACGGATGCGTGCTAAAGAAGCAACCGAGGGAGTCATCGAATCAATCAGATGGCTTGACGACATTGATGGGGTGGTGCTTGTAATGGATGCAACACAAGACCCATTCACTCAGGTAAATGTCACCATTATTGGGAACCTTGAGGCACGTAATCTTCCTATTCTTATCGCAGCCAACAAGATTGACGCGGAGAATGCAAGTCCTGCTACACTAAAATCCGCATTCCCACAGCATCCTGTGATCCCAATCAGCGCACTAACTGGATATAACACTGAGAATCTTTACACTA
>LSSI01000075.1 GCA_001595945.1 Thermoplasmatales archaeon SM1-50 | reverse complement strand
TGATACAATCAACAACAAACACTGGCTCCTTACGTTCGAAATCACGAGTCTCGGTCAGGTCTACGAACGGTCCCTCCTGGTCTACGTCCTTTGTCAATCGCCCTTCGATGACAAACTCGGAATCCGCTGGAACCTCAAGGTCCTTAGTCTTACATTTCACCATCTTCATAGGAAAAAGAGAATTTGCTATGGAAAACTCATCAACACCAGACGGTGGACCAAGTGATGCAGCAATCATGACTGATACGGAATTACCAATGCACACCGCCATCTCAAGATCACCTGTGAACTTATCATAGGTTGTACGTGTCTGTCGGCCTTTGATCAAACGAGCAGTGAATCGATTTAGTCCTCGCTCCATCAATCGATGATATGATACGTTCCGACCGGTCTGCGGGTCTTTAATAGTCGCAACAGTCGCAGTCGCATACCGCCCACCATCACCAGGCAAATGAGATAAAAGCGGTAGTTTCCCAAGATCAGGGTTCTTCACTACAACCTCCTGACACGGACCCTTATCAACAACCTCAGGGACTGTTGGATAACGCAGCGCTTCTACCAGTTTATAAAGCAACCGTTCCTTTGTTGTTCCAAGCCCCTGCGCGATAATATCACGATCGGAAGTGATTCCCCCAAAAACAGGGAATGGATATCCTTTCACATGCTCAAAAACCATTGGTCTCTCATTAAGTGTATACATAATATTAGCAATCTCATAATCCGCAGTAACTTCTTTTTTGATACGAACAAGCTTCTCCTGCTCTTCCAGAAATTTTAAAAATGGTCGAAGATGCATACCTACTCCACACTCTCACGTGACGCCCCAATGACGGTTTTCACGGTCTGAAACCCTTCCTTTTCAATCGCGGTTGCAACCTTATTTTGCAATTCTTTTCCTGGTGTTAGTGCAATCATGTTGCCCCCTAGACCACCACCGGTCAGCTTCGCACCAAACGCACCAGATTCACGGGCGACACTGACAAGGAAATCTAATTCGCGCGAGGAGACCTCTATCTGCTGCAGCAGCTTATGGTTTTCGTTCATCAATTTACCAACCTCCTGCAACGATCCATCATGAATCGCTCGTTTCGCAAGATACGCAATGTTCTCTGCACGATCGAAAACCTCCTCATATTTCTTCGGGTTGTTCTCCTTACGCTGCTTAACTCCTTCCACAGCGAGTTTCGTATCTGTCACTTTCCCAGTGTTACCAATGACAATCTCAACAGGATTTGTCAACGTGATCCGATCGATAACATTCTTTTCCCCTTTCTGGAACCAGATTAACCCTCCATATGTCGATGCTGTGTTATCCACACCAGACGGGTTCCCATGATATCCTTTCTCACCTTCATAGGCGACCTCATTGATTTCATCATCAGATAAACTCATTTCATAGTATTCAGCAAGCGCACGTGCAACTGCGACACAAGAAGCAGCGGAGGCACCAATACCACTTGCGGCGTAAAGATTTCCCTCAAGGGTGATACTGACTCCTTCCTTAGAGAGATTTAGACCCATTTTCCTAAACATCAATTCAAAGGATTCCTTCTGCTGCGCAAGCTTATCTTCCTTATATTTAGGTGTTGCTGGTCGCTTGTCTGTAAGGAGGAACCCTGCCTGCTCATATGGTTCGACTTTAGCGACCGTATAGCTTCCAATCGCAGAGACAATCGATGGAATCCCATACACCACAAAGTGTTCATTAAACAAAATAGCCTTTCCGAAACCAATGCCATGACCTTTCTTCATACACTATCCCATAGCGTTCATAGATGGATGAGTTACAATACAAGATAAGTATATTATTTTTATGGAATTACCCTACTTCCTGCACCACCTCAGTGCAATAATGTTTCATTGAACAATGCCGGCAACGCCTTGGATCATTATGATTCCTTCTCACTGTCCCACTTCGTAAAGAGGCTCGCATGGTTTTCATTACCGACTCAAGCTCGTAGCGTAATTTCGGGTTAAACGGAATAGTATATGGTAAATTATTATATATCAAAATACCCTCGGGCACGAATACGCCGGACGTATCCTCAAGGATTTGACAATATGCAGCAAGCTGAAGTATTTGACTAAAATGTGGACGGGCGCCTCTTCCTGATTTCACCTCCACTGGAAGATAGTGGTTTTCTTTTTTCACGATACAGTCAGGTTTTCCCGAAAGCTGAAGACGTTTGGAGAATAACGGAGTAGCAGGGACATTCAGATCCGAATACAGGAGTATCCCTTCAGGCATCCCAAATGATTTTTTTCCTTTTCGTACATTGAATTGTAAATGTACTGCATGTACAAAAAAAACGATTGCAATAAAAACTAAAATAAGACCGACAACGAAAATATTTATAAGACCACCCCAAAGGAAAATAAAAGAAACGCAAGACACAATGCCAGAAAACCAAGGATTGCATACCATCGTGCATCCTGCATCCTTGCTTCGAAACCCTCGATTTTGTTCCCTAATGCGATATGCGTTCGTTTTCCTGATTCCAGAAATGGCGATTCCGCTTTATAACCATAGCGCTGCAATAACCAAGCATATGAACAGTATGTATACTGACCGATTTCAGACGCGCTTAACACATCCGACTTGCTGTAATTTTTTAATTTTTCCATCGATTTACTTGATGATACAGCTCTATTTATAGCTACATGGGGGATGACCGAAACAACACCAAGGTGTTATTTGGTTTTTCCCAAACGTTTTCAGACACTATATAAACTTCAACAAATATAACAGGAATATAATCTTAGAAAAAGATGTGATTGGTATGGAAAAGAAAACAAAACAATTAACAGGAATCTTATTGGTAAGCCTGCTAGTGTGCGCAAGTCTTGTAGCCATTGTTGTTTTTTCTCCACTTGACCAGGGCGCCTATACGTATAAAGTCGATACATTCGAATCATATGAGGACCTACTTTCTTTCTTAAAAAAACGATTTGAATCAGCAGCAAACCAAGGACGCTATTACGACTCGATGAATATTGTGTTTGCCAAATCTGAATCAGGGGAAGCAAATGATGGATCGTTAGGTGGTGAGGCGCCTCCTTCTTATTCAACGACTAACGTGCAGGTCGTTGGTGTTGATGAACCTGATATTGTGAAAACCGATGGAACCTACGTCTACGTGGTCGCAAATCAGACAATCTATATCATCAAAGCGTACCCTGTGTTCGAAGCAGCGGTTCTTGCTCAGTTTCGCATAACAAATGTCAGCATTAGCAACATCTTCATCCGTGACGACCTCCTGGTAGTGTTTGGAAACTCTGGTGATTTTTATGGCTATCCTATCCTAGAAGATGGTTTAAAAGGGGATTCAGGACGACTTGGTATGTGGTGGGATGACATCCAACAGACCGTGATTAATGTCTATGACATTAGTGAACGGACAAACCCAACTCTGGTTAAGGAAATAAGGATTGATGGTGGATACTATGATGCTCGTTTGATTGATGATTATGTCTACGTGGTTGCAACTGAATACACCTATCAAATCTTCTATGCTGTTGATGAAAAGAACTATACCCTTTCCATACCTCAGATCTGCATAGATAATGTCACTGAAAACATCTCTTCTGGCGACATCTACTATGTTGATGTCCCTGAGCTTTCCGATACCATGACCCATGTAATTTCACTAAACCTTGACACTAATGACGTTATACAGAAAAGTTTCATGCTTGGCAGTTCGCAGACCATGTATGTGTCAAAGCATAGTATTTTCCTCGCATCTGTTCATTTCCCCTATTATCCTCTTTTATTTGGAGGAGAGAGCACCTCATCAACAAGCACTGAGGAAATCACTATTCTGCATAAAATCTCTATTGATGCTGGAGAAATCGACTATATTGCGCAGGGAAAGGTGTCAGGTCATATCTTAAACCAGTTCTCGATGGACGAGTTCAATAGTTTCTTCAGGATTGCTACTACTGCGGGAAATAACTGGATGGAGGGCTCTCAGACCAGCAACAACATTTACATCCTTGATGAAAACCTCAAACAAATTTCTAAGATAGAGAACATAGCACCTGGTGAATCAATCTACGCAGCCCGTTTCCTTGGGAATCGCGCGTATCTTGTCACTTTCGTCCGGGTTGACCCGCTCTTCACCATTGATTTATCAGACCCCTACAACCCACAAATCCTTGGGGAGTTAAAGATCCCTGGATACTCGGATTACCTGCATCCCTATGATGAGGACCATATCATTGGAATCGGAAAGGAAGTTGATACATCGGTTGGGACGTTTGCCGCAATCCAGGGGCTTAAAATTGCGTTGTTTGACGTTAGTGACTTCAAAAACCCAAAAGAAATGGCCAAGATCGTCATTGGCGACCGTGGGACAGACAGCCCAGCGCTCTATGATCATAAGGCATTCCTCTTCGACAGGGAAAAGGAACTGCTTATTATCCCTGTCAGCCTCTACGAGATTACGCAGGAGGTCAAGGATCGATACGTCGCAAGCCAGGGGATGGAACCCCTTTATGGTGAATTCACCTTCCAGGGTGCGTACGTCTACCAACTTAGCCTTGAGACTGGTTTTGAGTTCAGGGGCAGGATAACCCATCAGACACCGGAGCAGATGCAACACCCAGAGAACTATTATTGGTATTGGGGAATGTCCAATACGGACATTACCAGGACGTTGTATATTGGTAATGTCCTGTACACGTTTTCAGATTCGATGGTAAAGATGAACGACCTTCAAGATCTTAGCGAAATCACAAATATCAGTTTCTCGTAGTTCATACTCACAGACCGGTGAGAGAGGGAAATTTTTATTTCTTCCTCCTTCTCCTCTCATCTTCCCTCTCTCTTCACTTTTTTTTCTTTTTATGATTAATCAGAAGAATATTTTTTGATATTTCTGCTTTAAATTATCAGGAAAACCTATTAAATAACAACTGATGAGGGATTATAAGGGTCTTCCATGACTGCAACAATAGGTATAAGACGAGAGGATAAAAACCGCTGGGAAAAAAGAGTGCCGCTTACCCCAGATCATATAGTTGAGCTACAAAAAAAACATAGGATTAAGACGGTGATTCAACCATCGGTCATCCGTATCTTCTCTGATGATTTGTATCGGATAATCGGTGCCCAGGTCCAGGATAGTTTATCACCAAGTTCTGTAGTGTTCGGGGTAAAGGAAATCCCCACTCACATCTTTGAGAAAGGAAAGACCTATGTGTTTTTCTCCCATACTATCAAAGGACAGAAGCAGAATATGCCGATGTTAAAAAAAATGATGGACATGGGTTGCACATTGATTGATTATGAACGCATCGTCGATGAAAAAGGAAGACGGCTTGTGTTTTTCGGCAGATTCGCTGGCCTTGCCGGTATGGTTGATAGCTTATGGATGTTGGGACGTCGGTTAAACTGGGAGAATCTTGATTCTCCGATAAATGCGATCAAACAGACGACTCAGTATAAGGATCTTGATGAGATACGAGATCATTTCACCGCGATTGGTATGGATATAAAAACCAATGGATTGCCCTCATCGTTGACACCATTGATCATCGGTTTCTCTGGGTATGGTAATGTTTCCAATGGTGCACAGGAGATTCTTGATACGCTACAGGTAAAGGAGATACAGCCAGGAGATCTTGCATCCATATATAAGACCGCCTCAAACAGAACCCTTTATAAGGTTGTATTCAAAGAACAACATATGGTTGAGCCAGTTACAAAGGGTAAAACATTTGATTTGCAGGACTATTATAACAACCCTGAGGCATATCGTTCTATATTTGATCGCTATGTCCCTTATCTTACTATTCTAATGAACTGTATTTTCTGGAGCAATCGATATCCTCGCCTTCTTACCAAAGATTATATGAAAAAATCTTTTCTCAAATTAGAAAAACCTCGTCTGAAGATGATAGGTGATATCAGTGCTGATGTCAACGGTGCAATCGAATTCACTGAGAAAATCACATCCCCTGATGCCCCTGTTTTTGTATATAACCCTGTCACTGATACAATTACGGATGGTTATGAAGGAGACGGCGTGGTCGTCATGGCGGTGGATAATCTCCCTTGTGAACTACCCAAAGAGTCCTCAGAATCGTTTAGTAGAACCCTTCTGCGGTTTATCCCACAGATTATGAAGGCTGATTTCACGGTCGATGATTTCAATATGGTTGCTTTGCCAGATGAGATTAAAAAAGCGGTTATCCTCTATCAAGGAAAACTCACCCCTCAGTATCAGTATATCAACAAATATTTATAAGGACATCTGATTCGCTGCTTAAAATGCTCAAAACTTTGATATAATTGAAGGTACCATCATGAAGAAAATACTTGTTCTTGGTGCAGGCATGGTGTCGCGACCAATGATTCGCTACCTTTTGAATCATCCCGATTTTCAAGTGATAATGGCAAGCAGAACCGTCAGGAAAGCAGAACAGATAATCGATGGGGATGCACATGGAGAGGCGTATTCATTAGATGTCACCGATGATAAAAAAGTAGAGGATTTTATCTCCAAGGCAGATATTGTCGTCAGTCTTTTACCGTATACCTATCATGTGAAGGTCGCGGAGATGTGCATTTCGTATAAGAAACATATGGTCACCACGTCCTATGTCAGTGACGCGATGCACACGCTAGACAAGAAAGCAAGGGATGCGGGGATTCTAATTCTGAATGAATGTGGTCTAGACCCTGGCATTGACCATATGTCAGCGATGCGGATCATCCATGATATCAAAAAGAATAAAGGAAGAATCATCAGCTTTAAGTCAACCACTGGTGCGCTTCCCGCCCATGAAGCGAACAATAATCCGTTCGGGTATAAGTTCTCCTGGTCACCCCGTGGTGTTCTTCTCGCGTCCCGAAATGCAGCAAAATGGCTTGAAAATGGAAAAGAAATCTCTATTCCTGGTGAACAATTATTTGAGAATTACTATTTACAGGATATCACTGGTGTCGGGACATTTGAGAACTACCCAAACCGTAATTCATTACCTTACAAAGACATCTATGGTCTGGAACACGCCAGAACTGTATACCGTGGAACCTTTCGGATGACCGGGTGGTGTGAGACCCTTCGTACGATTGCTACCCTTGGCTGGCTTAGCGAGGAACTGCCTAAGGGTTTTACAGGAAAAACCTATGGAGATCTCACCAGATATTTCATCGGTACGAAATCGTTGGATTCTCTTCCACAAATAACGGCAAAACATCTTGGTCTTAAACCGTATGCTGCAGTCATCAAGCGGTTTGAATGGCTTGGTCTTTTTGGTGATGAACCGCTTCCAAAAGAAAAGAATACACCATTAGATTACCTCAACGTATTAACCCTGCAGAAGATGTCTATGGGTAAACAAGAACGGGATATGATCGTCATGCATCATGAGTTCATTGCCGAGTATTCCACAAAAAAGGAATATGTCACCTCAACATTGGTTGATTATGGCATACCTAATGGGGATACTTCAGTGGCTCGTACTGTTGCACTTCCTTCTGCTATAGCAGTAAAAATGATACTAAACAAGCAAATCACCCTAACCGGTGTTCATATCCCAGTCATCCCAGAGATCTATAATCCCATTTTAGATGAACTTAAGGACTTTGGTATCATATTTACGGAGAAAACCACACCCTTAGTATAGTAATTTTGTATTGCGCAGTAGACTACCGATATCATTTTATAACAAAGAAATATACCGCTCAAACAGAGAATAATCCGATTTTATAAGTGAGTTGATCGTATGACGATGAAACCAACAGAAGTCCATACAACACTTGGAAGATACATGCTTGCAGACGGCTTTGATCTTGTCTTGGACCTTAAGAAAAGCAAAGGATGTAGAATTTATGACTCCAGGATAGGGCGATATCTGCTTGATGGTTTCTCGTTTTTCGCAACCGCGCCGCTCGGATGCAACCATCCAGCAATGACGACTCCTGATTTTATAAAAAAAATAGGGGAAATCGCTATTAACAACCCAACAAACTCTGATGTCTACACTATTGAGATGGCTGAGTTTGTCGATGCTTTTGCCAAACATGCGATGCCCAAACATTTTCACCATCTCTTCTTCGTCGCGGGAGGAGCTCTTGCGATAGAAAACGGTGTTAAGACCGCATTTGATTGGAAGATACGAAAAAACATAGAGCAAGGAAAAGGAAAGAAAGGTAGGCAGGTAATCCATTTCAAAGATGCTTTTCACGGTAGAACCGGGTATACACTTTCCATGACTAACACTTTTAATCAGAATAAGATAAAATATTTCACAAAATTCAACTGGCCACGTATTGACAACCCGAAGATCCACTTTCCACTTACGGATGGAAACCTAAAGGATGTAAAGGAGCGGGAAAAACGTGCGGTTTCTCAGATAGAGGATGCAGTGGCACAAAACCCAGATGATATCGCTGCTCTCATTATAGAACCGATCCAGGGTGAAGGTGGTGATAACCATTTCCGTAAGGAGTTTTTCCAAAAACTTCGCAAGCTTTGTGATGATTATGAGATGATGTTCATTGTCGATGAGGTACAAAGCGGTGTCGGATTGACTGGGAGAATGTGGGCGTACCAACATTTTGATTTCGAACCGGACATTATTGCATTTGGGAAGAAGACACAGGTCTGTGGTATCATAGTTAGTAACCGAGTTGATGAAGTAAAGGACAACGTCTTTGTTATCCCAAGCAGGTTAAATTCCACCTGGGGTGGAAACCTTGTCGACATGGTCCGCTGTCAGAAATACCTTGAGATTATTAAAGAAGAACAGTTAGTGAAAAACGCGGAAGTCCAAGGAAAACGACTGCTTGAGGGATTAGAGACAATCGAGAAGGACTACCCGCAGAAGATTTCTAATGCACGTGGACGGGGTTTGATGTGTGCCTTTGACCTGCCAACACCAAAAAAAAGAGACGAGCTTCGGGAGAAGCTATACGCCAATGGACTTCTTGTTCTGACCTGTGGCTCTATCACGATACGATTCCGACCACCGTTAAATATCACCTCTGAAGAAATCGACGAAGCGTTAGTAATCGTTGAAAAAACAGTGAATGCGTTCTAACGGATTAGATGGTCATCTTCTTCTTTAGATAACCTGCGATATCCTGTATTTTCTGTCGTTCTTGTTTAGTGGTGTCCCGGTCCCGTAATGTGACCTTATGATCCGTCAGTGATTCATGATCGACCGTAATACAAAACGGCGTCCCTATCTCATCCATACGCGCGTACCGGCGCCCAATCGTCCCATTTTCGTCATAGTAAGTTGCAATCCCCTCGCTCCTCAAAATCACATCTATGTTTTTTGCAATGTCAATAAGCTTATCATCACCAATCAGCGGAAAGATACCGACCTTGATGGGTGCCACTAAAGGATTCAATTTCAAAACCGTATAATCCTCCTCATTTTTCTTTCCCTCGACATAGTTATGCTCAAGGAGGAAATAAATCACCCTGTCGATTCCATACGACGGTTCGATGACATGAGGTATAAATTTCTCCCCAATCTGTTTTTCTTCTATCTCTACGATGTCATAACACTCCTTTGGGATATCAATGGATTCACCGTCGATTATCACTGTGATCCTCTTCACTGATGCAGGATCTATCAGCTCAAGCTGTTCCTTGATTTTCCTTGCTTTACCTACGAACCGTGGTCCAAGGATGTTCATCTTTGGAACTATTTTTTTTATCACTATCCCTCGAGGCTCGTCAAACTTCCGTAATGTATACATGTCGACACCAGAGGAGATAATATGTGCGTTGAGATCATATGCGGATCGGTCAGCGATCCCGACACATTCCACCCATCCAAACCGTTCACTAAGAAGCTCTGCATCCCAGCATTCGGTTGCGTAATGTGCAAGCTCATCAGCAGCATGTTTCCTAAAACGGAATTTTTTCTGGTTCACTCCTGCGGTGAAGAGAAATTCCTGAGTGAGATATATATAATACGCTAAAGCTTGGTTGTTGATGATTTTATGTTTCACTGCTTCGGCAACTGAGATGTTCCATTCTTTTTCATTATCGAAAAGGAACAGCTCTTTGTCCTTTATCATATCAAAATAAGGATGGGTCTTATTTTTTGGGTCGAAGAACACCTCTGCCTCTGCCATGGAAAACTCCCGTTGTCGTAGTGTTCCTTGTCGTGGGGATATTTCATTGCGGTAACCTTTTCCTATTTGAACGACCCCAAATGGTAGTTTCTTCCGACTGTGCTGATAGAGAAGATGGAAGTTTGTAAAAATCCCTTGAGCCGTCTCCGGACGTAGGAATGCTTTACGTCCCTCTCCAATGCCAATGGTCGTGGAAAACATCAGGTTCACCGGATGGAAATTAGATAACTTAGATTTGCAGGTGGGGCAAGTGATGTTATCCTCCCGAATTGCCTGGTCAACTGAGACTTCCTTGTCTATGATATCCTCGACCTTATAGGATCGTTTACAGCGGCTACAATCAACAGTAAGGTCGGTGAACTCCTCCACATGTCCGGATGCTTTCAGCACCTCATATAAGGTGATCGTCGGTGTATTTATTTCAAGACAATGATCCTTTAGAAGAAAAAACGTTCTCCAAAGGTTTTCGACATTGTTTTTTAGCTGAGAGCCAAGTGGTCCGTAATCATAGAATCCTGCGATACCTCCATAAATCTCAAAGGATGGGTAAATAAACCCCCTCCTTTTTGCGACCATCATGATTTTATCGTAGATATCTTGTGGCATCAAGGGAAATCTCCTACGCTAGAAAAAGGAAATTCATTTGGAGGATTTAAACATGCATGCCATCAGATCGATATCGGTAACCATCCCCAGTAGTTTGTTCTCAGAGTTGACCACTGGAACATGACTGATCTTGTTTTTTATCATCTTATGTGCGATTTCAGAAATCGGGTCGTTCTTATACGCTTTGATGACGTTCGTAATCATAATCTCTTTGACCGGAACTGAAGGGAGATCGACCTTTGTTGTCGAGTAATATAACCTAATCGTGTCCCTGATTCCTTCCCAGGTCCAGTCATCCTCATCGCCGCCCATACCAAGATTGGTTTGCGATACGCTTTCTTTGATATGGCTAAGTTTGAATAGGTCCCCCTCGCTGACCATCCCACCGAGCATGCATTCTCGGTTTAGGATCGGTAGTGCGGTTTCACTGGTTACGTTGATGATCTCCATGATAATCGTGATTGGTGTCTCTTCATATACGGGTACAAGGTTTCTTGTGAAATAATTATCTACGATATCATTGTAGGAATCGTCCAATGTTGTTAGGATGTCGGTAGGACTGATTATGCCAATCAGGTTTTTCCTCTTGTCAATCACGGGAAGACCATGGATGCGATGTTCGTAGAAAAGCTTTGCCGCTGTTGACAGGTTTTCGTCTTTCATCACTGTGTATGGCTTTGTGCTCATAATCAACGCGATTTGCTCTTCATCGGGATTTTTGAAAATGTCAGAACGAGTTAGAACACCAGCGACTTTCTTTGTGTCTTTTTTAAGGATTGGCATTCCAGACACATTGTGCTTTGCAAGGGTCTTTAGTGCTTCTCGGATGGTACCTGGTACGTATCCAACAATCAATTCTTTAGACATCGTGTTTTCTACTTTCATCATTGTTATCCCTCTCGTTCCTACCTATGTTGAGACATATAAGAGTTTTAAAGAGTCTCTCTCTAAAACAATAACTTTTTTTGATAGGTCGCGACCCTGAATGCAGTCATCTAAATTTAAAGCTTTCCTTGGAGTATATGTAACATTTGTCAACAATTCCTTAAGAGAAAAGATGCCGGTTTTCTGTAATATCCGCACCTCCTCCAAAACATCAGGGGTATTTATCATCGCATTATCTGTGCCAAGCAGAAGTGATACCCCTGTTTTTTTCATATCTTTTAGGTTGTGTCTCAAACGGAAAAACAGATATGATCGAGGACAGATTACAATAGGGATAGCAGCATCGGTGACTCTCTGGAGGTCTGCCTGTGTCGCTGCTATCATATGCACTAGAAGATGTGGGTGTAGATCAAGTATATGATCAATATCCTCGCGTATTACTTCGCTTGCATGCAAGGCAAATAGTTTTTTCTTTTTTCGCACATGTCGTGCTATCTTTTCAATCTCAGAGAAGTCCCAATCGGAGATGCTGCTTAAACCGATTCCGTCAGAATTCTGCAACAGTCTATCAAGCTCTTCTTTTTCATACTTCATCTGTGATGGTCTGGAAAGTACTAGAGAATCAATACTGTAATTTTTCATTCCTTTTTTTAGTTGATAAATACCGATGAGTCCTCCTTCTCGAAAATCACAAAAACATGAAGTACCTGTAGATATCATCTCGGAGAGAGATGTTTGTATCCCCTCTAGGATCTCTTGTTCTGTAGCCTCTTTTAATAATTTATGTTTCAACCCGTTTGGGGGGGCTACTAGATCCTTTACGTTGTGTGGTAGTTTAAGTTGTTTGAACCGAATGAATGAATCACCAAGATGGGTATGTGCATTGATGCATGTTGGGAGAATCAACCCTTGGGCAATTGGTTTTTCAGGTGGAATGCCTTTGCATATCTCGCTTGATACATGTTCTTGGTCGTATGCGAGATACCCCGTGATGAATCCTTCCCTGGTTAAGATTTCACCCTGAAAGTATTTCATATATTCTAGTGTAAGAAGCTGTGGTTTTTAACTCTTTTTTAATATACCGAATGGTGTAAGATAGAAAATAGAAATATTTTTGAATACGCCTTCTGATTTCGGTTAATCTCTTTGTTGCACCCTATATTCTAAAAGAAGAGAGATGAGATGATACAAAATGGTTGCGAATGATATCGAAAGGATTACCATGATAGATAGAGCAAACATGCTTGATGGACTTGCCAGGTTTCCAGAACAAATTAAAGAGGCTTTGGTGATTGCTGAAGCCACAGAACGCTTAAACTTTATCAAAATAGATAATGTTGTAGTCGCAGGAATGGGTGCTTCTGCTATTTCTGGGGATATCATGGCAAGCCTCTTTCGTGATAAACTTGATGTTCCCCTGGTTGTAAACCGGGAATACGATCTCCCAAAATGGGTCAATAAAGATACGCTTATGATTTGCATTAGTTATTCTGGTAATACAGATGAGACTCTTAGCTCGTTTAAGTTAGCGTATCAAAAAAAATGCAAGATCATATGCATCTCAACAGGGGGAAAACTTCAGGAGTATGCGGAAAAGCGCCAGGTTCCTTTTGTGAAGATTCCTGCAGGATTACAACCACGTGCAGCAACCGCATATTTGTTATTCCCTTCTATTTTATTTTTGAAAAAAACTGGTTTGCTGAAAACCACAATCGACGCAGATATTCAGGAGACTATCTCGGTGACCCATGACTTTGTTGCTATGAACAACAAAACGGTATCTGAAGAAACCAATCAGGCAAAGCAGCTGGCAAAAAAATTCTTTACCACAATTCCACAGATATACGGATGGGGCGTGTATACTCCCATCGCGATACGATGGCGACATCAACTCAACGAAAACAGTAAGGTGATTGCACGAACGGACCTTGTACCAGATTGTAACCATAATGATCTTGTGGGTTGGTCTGCGAACCCTGAGGTGTCAAAGCAGTTTTCCTGTGTCTTATTCCGGGATAAGGATGAAGAAACCATAGATATGACGACCCGGTTGAATTTCATGCGTGCCCTCTTCCAGAACACCGCAGGTGCGGTTCTTGAGGTCTCACCAAAAGGAAAAAGCCAGCTGGCAAAGATGATGTATCTTATGTGCTTGGGGGATTTTACAAGCTGTTATCTTGCGGTATTACGAGAGATTGATCCAAGCCCTGTTGAAATCATCACCGAATTAAAGAAACGCCTTGCGGAAAAATAAACCTCTAAGTTGCCTCTGTCATCGTTCTCAAAAAACATAAATATACATTACCGCATCTTTGCATGTAGCGTTCAAAGCTCGTTGATGAGGATTATTGTGTATCAAAAATCTCTAATGGGTTTTCTAAGTCTTAGTATCATATCGTTGATAATAGTCTCAGGAATCACCCCTTCAATCGTTGCGCAGGATGAACCATTCCTCATCGTTGATCTTTATAATTCAAACGATTGGAATGATCATATAGATAGTATCATATTTGAGGGAAGAACCTATGATGTGGTTGTAAGCTCGGAAAATGAATCTGTGGTTCTTGATGTAAATATCACCATGTTAGGAACAACCTACGTTACAAGTCTCTCCGAGCCGTATATAACAATAAGCGCCCCTAGATTTGACAAGTCAGACTCTCTTATCATTATTGCCACAAAAAAAGGATATCAAAACGCAACATTGGAGCTTGCTGTCCTGAAAGGTGAATTATTGGTTGTTACTGACCGAGTCATGGTAGAAGAAAAAGAAGAGTTTGAAGTCGTAGTCACTGACCAAGACGGAAATCCCGTGGAAGGTGCTTTTGTTTTTGTGGCAGAAGATGCCACACCACTATTGACTGATCAATACGGTAGAGTTGTTGTTCTTGCTCCTGAAATTGATATATTTAGTACTACGACGATTCAAGTCATAAAAAGTGGCTATTTGCCTGGTTCAACGACGATTCATATTGAAGCTGTAAAAGGATTCTTTTTCGATTTTACAGAAGCTCAGTTTCTCCAAATTCTTCCTATTCTCCTTGCATTGCTTGTGGTTATTTTCTCAATTATCTACGTTCTTATTAAGCAAAACAGGACTCCAAAGACACCAATGGATAGGAAACCAAAAAACGTACCTAATGAACAACTTTCCTATCCAGTAGAGAAACAACCCGGTAGAAATAAGCAATTGAGATTTTCTCAAATGGAAAAAAATGAGATTACTTTATCAAACAGCGAATCAAGGGTTGAGGAGATACGAATCCCTGTACAAGCAAAAAAGAAGGAGACCACCTATCTATCTGAGCAAAAAGAAGATACGCAGCGTCCGGAAGATGACAAGCTTCACGAGGATGAATGGTTCAAAGGGCAGGATTATATGCGATATAAGTTAGATGAACTTACTGGCATTATCGATCAACAGACAGATGGAAAATGGTTTGAAGGGCAACACGACACTAAACATAAAGTCGATGAGGCATTAAAAAAGAATGTAAAAAAGAAAAAATCTGATGAAAATAATAATTAAAATAATTTTATCAAGACGTACTCTTCTTGCTTGTAACCTATTGTTTTATTATCTAGACCGTATTTAGAACCTGTAGGTCGCTTGATTGCCAATGAAGCTGATCTTTGAACTTTCCAAAGAACATAACACACTTCCTCGTGCTGAAATCCTTTCATCCCTTAGGGCTGAGGAGACGTTCTGTTCTATCATTGCTTCCAATGAGGATGTCCTTGTGGTCGACATCAAACATAATAAAGACATCATTCAGAAACTTGCACAGCGACTTGCATTTTCGTTTTTCATTGATGAACTATTGTTCTTTTGCCCTGCATCACTTGATGACATCGTACAAAATGCCAAACAACATCCTCTTACAACCGATGGCTCGATAGCAATCAGATGTAACAATCGATCGTCAGCAATCCCCTCACAAACACTTATTGATCATTTAGGTGAAGTCTATACAAAAGATCGGGTTGTCAATTTGAAATACCCCGATATTGAACTACGGGCAGTGCTGACACAGACGATTGTCTATGTTGGGGTGAAGAAAGCAGCTATTGACACGAGTCATTTTCAACAACGAAGAGGACATTTGCGCCCATTCCTTGCACCAGTTACCCTTCATCCGAAAATTGCACGTGCACTAGTGAATCTTTCTATTGTGAAAAAACAAGGTATTTTACTTGATCCCTTCTGTGGAACCGGGGGGATTTTGCTTGAGGCAGCATTAATTGGAATCCCTGTTATCGGAAGTGATATCGAAAAGAAGATGATAAATGGATGTAGGAAAAATCTTGAATTTTATCATCTGAAAAATTATAGGCTATATTGTGTGGATATTGGTGATATCGTAAGATATGTTCCTTCGGTCGATGCGATTGTGACGGATTTTCCATATGCACGCGCAACAACAACAAAAGGAGAGCAACTCACACAACTATACAAAAGAGCCTTTGAAACAATTTCAAACATCCTTATGAAACATGGTCGAGCGGTAGTTGGGCTATCCAATGATGCAATCCGTGCTATCGGTGGAAGGTATCTCTCCGTTGTTGAAACGTATCCTGTGAAATCTCATAAAAGCCTTACTCGGTATTTTGTTGTTTATAAACAAATATAAAATAGATATTCACCTAATCTGAGAACCTACCTTTTTCAAATTAAATATCTTATGAGGGCTCTGCTCCTAAGAGTTATTCATACTCTTTTGCATCCTCTGGTAAAATGAAAATGACAATAATTTTATATAACATATGATTCTATATAAATGGAAAGAGGAAATTCATCTGATAAAAAAAACAATAATCGTAAGTACACTAATATTCGCTGTGTTAATGGCTCTCCCCCCATCAAATGGACTGATAGCGAACAGTCTTTTACTATCACAGAGTTGTTCTGGAGTTATCCGTTATGTTGGAGGTGTTGGTCCAAATAATTTCACAACGATTCAGGATGCTATCACCAATTCAACAGATGGAGACACGGTGTTTGTCTATGCACATTCATCTCCCTATTTTGAAAATGTCGTGGTAAACAAGTCAATTAATTTGATTGGGGAAAATCAGACCACAACGGTTATTGACGGCCAAGGAGATGGCGATGTTATCCTAGTAATGGTAGATGATGTCACAATTAGTACCTTTACCATTCAGCACAGCGGAGATACTCCGAAAGTAGATGCAGGGATCGAATGTCGCTCAAATGCGATTGTCATTCAGGGGAATGTTGTTCTTCAGAACGGCCTGTATGGAGTAGGGATTCTTCTGAATGGTTCATCCAATGTCCTTGTTCATGCTAACTATATCACAGAAAATGGAAATGAAGGAATTTTTCTTCAGAAATCAACAAATGTGACTATCCTGGAGAATGTAATGACGCACAATGGTCATTGTGCAGTCGTCATTTCACAATCAAGTTACAATACCGTCATTCAGAATATGATGCAAAATAACTACGCTGGGGTGAGTCTTTGGCCTGGGGCAACAGACAATGAAATTACACACAATAGTATAATAAATCAAACCTATAGCGGACTGGGAATTTGGCCTAGCGCAAATAATAATTCCATTTACAATAATCTGTTTATACAGAATGCGTTGTATGGGTGCATTATTACAAAAGCAAGGGGTAATATCATCTCGTCAAATAACATTCAAGGTAGCAATGAAGGCATAAATCTTAATATGGCGAATTGGACGCTTATCAAGAATAACAATTTCATAGACAATAATAAGAACGTTGTTTTTGAAAACTCTTCTTTCAACCGATGGAAGAGGAATTATTGGGATGACCATCATGGGTTAGGACCGAAAATTATCTGGGGGCAAATCAGAGTTCCCTGGAATAAAGCGGTTGTGATTCGATGGATAAACCTTGATTGGTTTCCTGTAGTAAAACCATATGATATTCCTAGCTTGGGAGGTGATTGTTCATGAAATCATCATTCCCACGATTAGAAATATTTACTATGGTATGTCTTTTCTGTTCGTCTTTGTATTGTCTTCCTACATTAGCAACGAACAAACCATCCCAGATGTCTTATGCCGCAGTAGTCAATGATACTATCCTGTACGTAGGAGGTTCAGGTCCTGGGAATTACTCAAGAATCCAGGATGCGATTGATAACGCAACAAACGGAGACACCGTGTTCGTCTTTCATGGTTTGTATGAAGAAACTATTCATATTGGAACATCAATTCGATTAACCGGTGAGGACAAAAATACCACGATTATTGATGCAAAAGAGGAAGGCACAGTTGTCGGAATTTCAGCTCATGATACGGTGTTTCAGGGATTCACCGTGCAGCATGCAAAAAACGATATCCACTCTGCTGGTGTAGTAATAGATGCTATTAGTAATGTTGTTATCACCCAGAACATTATCAGAGATAATGGTTGGTTTGGGATTTCTGCTCAGTCGTCTGGCACCTCCCAGGTGACGATTGATTCGAACATCATCTGTAACAATTCCTATGGACTATGTCTTCGACAACTCTCCAAAGTTGCTATCATAGCAAATACCATATATGACAACTTAGAGGGATTGTATATTATCGGTTTGGCTACTTCCAAAATCCAGAACAACACCGTTGTCAACAAAGGGCTTGGCGTCCATATGGAAAATTGCTATGATCTTATTCTCTTGGGGAATGATATAGATAACAATGCAAACGGAATCTACGTATACAATTCCTCAGAGATCATTATTGAAGCAAACACGATAGCATGGAACCGCTGGTATGGACTTTGGTTGAAAGATACGACATTTAGCATCATAAATAAAAACAGTGTCCTGGGCAATATTGATGTCGGTATATTCCTTGAATCCTCTTTTGATACCAAAATAACAAACAACACAATATTGGACAATGACAATGGCATTTATCTAAAGGATTCGGCAGGGAACATCATTCAGAACAACGATCTTAGGAATTACAAGATGAACGGATGCTTTGTTGCTCATACGGTTGTCACTCGACGAAATATCTGGAAGTTGAATTATTGGGAACGAGCGCGAATACTACCTTACCCAATTTTTGGTTACATTAAGCTAGAAAAAATCACCCTTTCATGGATGAATGTTGACTGGACTCCTTTACGAAATCCTCCTCGTTCTACAAATATACAATACCTTACTAATGATGGCACAATCCGGTATGTCGGAGGCAACGGTCCAAATAACTACAGTTCCATTCAAGCCGCAATCGACGATGCGCAACAAAACGATACCATTTACGTATTCAACGGCACATATTATGAGACTGTTATCATCAACAAACCTCTTCGTTTGACTGCTGAGGAGAAAACTACAACAATCCTTGAAGGAAATGGAACACGGGATATCATAACTATTTGTGCTGATTATGTCACGGTCAATAATTTTACCATTTATAATGGTCATTTCAATATCCTAATTAACCATTCATCTTACACAATTATCACTGGAAATATCATTGGCAGCGGACTTCATGGTGTCTCGGTGCAGAATGGTTGTGATTTACTGACCATTTCAAAGAATTCATTTCAAGATAATGTCTATGGCATACGAATATTTTTCAGCACAGATGTGACTATTTCGTATAATAGTTTACAGAGCTTCAAAATAAACGCGTTTTACTATGGAACGTCCATCACGCATGGGCGCCATCACTGGTATCAGAACTACTGGGATAAACCACGGTACCTTCCTTGTGTTATCCCTGGGAAAATCAGAATAGACAACTTTTCTTTCTTCTGGATAAACGTTGATTGGTTTCCGCTCACCAATCCTTTATAAAAATAATGATAGATAGCTATAAATATGAAATAGGAGATTAAATATCATCGCAGGGGGAATAAAAAAAATGAAAAAGAGTGGAAAAGGAAAAATAACGGCAGCAAGTGTTGTCTTCTTCCTATTCGCATCCATCATCGGAGTAACAACTGGGGCTCCTCAAGAACATACTTCTCAAACACGTGGAATACTAGAATACGAGCCGAGATCACACGATTTTGGTAACATGTCTGAGGGAGAGATCAATAGCACCATTTTTGAAATATGGACTAGTGGGGGATGTTGTGAACTCATCTTTGATTTAACTTGGAACTGCCCATGGGTCACTGTGTTTCCAACTAGTGGCGTAACAAACGGAGAACACATACAAATCATAGTTACTATTGATACAACCGGTTTGGACTCCGGGTTTCACGGCTGTGACATCCAGATCACAACAAATGGAGGCGGTGATGGCGTTTTTAACGTTACAGTAACGATCATCTCACATGATACGCCATGGTTAGCTGTCTATCCACAATCACACTACTTTGGAATCATACTACCAAATATTACCAAAAGCGCCGAGTTTGATATCTGGAATAGCGGCACAGGCACGCTCTCCTATACGTTATCCTGGTCGGAAAGTTGGATTGCTGTATCCCCAACAAATGGGGTTTCAACTGGTGAACACGATCCTATTAACGTCACAATTAATACAACTGGCCTTCAACCAGAAACCACCTATGAATGTTATATCTCCATTGAATCAAATGGGGGAAATAAACTATTCTTCGTGTGGTTTACTATAGGAACCATACCAAATATCGCAATACAAAGTATCAAAGGAGGATTATTCCGAATAAAAACTGTTATACACAATTCAGGGGACGCTGATGCCATAGGCATCGATTGGAAGATCACATTAAGTGGTAATGGTCTTGTTCTTGTTGGAAAAGAAACGACTGGGAAACTCTCTATAGTGCCCGCTGGTGAAGAACGTACGATATCCTCCGGGGTAATCCTTGGATTAAACGATATAGAAGTCACAGTGACGCTTCAAAACTCTCAGACTCAGCCCATTATAGAAAAAAGAACAGCAAAACTCCTTTTGTTCTTTATTAAGATCTAACAAATCGCGTATAGCAGAGATATGTTTTCCTTCTTTTTTTTCTTTAATACTTATTAGGTTAAAACCAAAACGCTTTTACACCCTTTGAAAGTATCCGTCTCTTATATGACACAATTACACATAATCTTCTTGGGCACTGGCGGAAGCTGGCCAACTGTGAAACGAAATGTCTCATCTGTTGCTGTAAAACGAGGCAGCGAAATCATATTATTTGACTGCGGTGAAGGTACACAGCGGCAGTTCCAACACTCCAATCTTAGTTATATGCAGATATCAAAGATTTTCATCAGTCATTTTCACGGCGACCATTTCCTTGGGTTACCAGGTTTGATTCAAACCATGCAGCTGAATGATAGAGACAGACCACTTCACATCTATGGACCTGTCGGAATGAAAGAGCTAACTAACCAAATCCTTAGCTTAGGATATTTTCGGCCGTCCTATAGAATCATTGCTCATGATCTTATCAATGGTCAAGAGGTTAAATTCGAGGGTTATAGTATCTCGACGTTAATGGTTAACCATAATGTCCCTACGTTTTGCTATTGTCTCAAGGAGCATGAACGACCAGGGAAATTTAACAAAGCAAAAGCCTTAAAACTAGGAATCCCTGAAGGGCCATTATTTAGTAAGCTACAGAATGGACAGACCATTACCCTATCTACTGGCAAAAAAATCACACCTCACATGGTTCTAGGGCCTTCAAGGAAAGGCAGAAGGATAGTGATTTCTGGCGATACTAAACCATGTGATCAGATCATCGCTTTTTCAAAGGGTGCAGATATTTTAATCCATGAGGCTACCTTCGATTCACAACTTGAGGACATCGCTAGGGGATATGGACATACCACTGCGACGCAAGCAGCGGAGATAGCAAGGAAAGCAAAAGTGGAAAAGTTGTTTTTGGTGCATATTAGCCCTCGTTATCTTGATTTCCGTATACTTGAGGATGAAGCACGTAGTGAGTTTATCCATTCGTACGTCGCAAAGGACTTCCAGGAGATTGAAGTAAAGCTGAAAAAATGAGATAGATAAGCATATGTTATCTATCGATGATGAGGATGTGCAAAAAAGGTTGTTGCAATCTCATAGATATCCATGTCAACGGTACGAAGTTTGGTCACTGACTCATCCAGATGAACCGGGAGGATCTTATAACCACGTAGGGCCACCATATTTCCAAACTCCCCTCTTTTTACGAGTTCAACAGCGGCAACACCATAGCGTGTCGCAAGGACTCTGTCATAGGCGGTTGGTGATCCACCGCGCTGAACATGACCAAGGACTGTAAAACGTGTTTCAACACCCAGTCGTTTCTCGATTTGCTTTGCAAGACGCTGCCCGATACCGCCAAGGCGGACATGACCAAAGTCGTCTTTTTCTTCACATAAAATCTCAAATTGATCAGAATCACATGGTTTTGCTCCTTCAGAGACGACCACGATACTGAACTTTTTTTCACTCTTATGACGCGCCTGTAAGTTCTTACAGACATCATCGATATGAAAAGGAATTTCTGGAATCAGTATCTCATCTGCACCACCAGCGATCCCCGATATGGTCGCTATCCATCCCGCGTGTCTACCCATAACCTCGAGTACCATTATGCGATGATGGGACTCTGCGGTGGTATGAAGCCGGTCTATTGCATTAGTAACAATCGAGACAGCGGTATCAAAGCCAAACGTATAATCGGTCCCTGAAATATCATTATCGATGGTTTTGGGAACACCAACTACAGGCACCCCCATCTTATGCAACTGTAATGCGACACCTAGCGTGTCTTCCCCACCAATAGCAATAAGTGCATCAAGTTTGAATTTCTTTATATTTGCCAATAGTTTATCAACGTTTTTCTGTTCTTTGAATGGGTTTGTCCGGGAGGTGCCAAGAATCGTTCCACCTTTTGGTAAAATGCCTGAGACGTCCTGATCGGAAAGCTGTTTGACAGTTCCCTCAATAAGTCCTTTCCATCCATCGATGATACCGATGATCTCCCATTTATTTTTCAGGGATTTTTTTACTACCGCTCGAATTACTGCATTAAGCCCTGGACAATCGCCACCCCCGGTTAAGACACCAATTTTTTTCATATGCTCCCGCCAGTTATCTTTTTTTTCGAAAATCTTTATCCTCAAACTCTTTAATAATTTATGGCTTATATCAGAAGATTATCCCTTTTTTCATAGAAATGAAAACTAAATATAACACGACATGATTTCAGGTCGGCGACTGAAGGAAGAAAACAATGAAACTTGAAAAACTCGATGTCTCAGGAAATTTTTTTTCCAAAACAAACGAAGAATTATTTTCGATTTTTCAGACATCACCTCAGGGTCTTTCCGAAAAGGCTGCTGAGGAACGACTGCGCATATATGGGGCTAATGAATTCGCACAAGCAAAAAAGAAAACCCTGGTTAGAAAAATAATTGAAGCGCTTATTGAACCAATGGCATTAATCCTTATTATCGCAGCGCTCCTTTCATTTTTTATCATCAAAGATGCTCTTGAGACGATTGCGATCGTCGCTGTCGTCATTATTAACACCATTATTAGCTTAATTCAGGAAGGAAAAGCAGAAAAAGCTGCAGAAGAGTTAAAGAAAATCCTTTCTCCGCAATGTAAAGTCGTGCGAAATGGAAACATAGATGTAATTGCTTCAAAATTTTTAGTCCCTGGAGATGTTATCGTCTTTGAATCAGGGGATATTATCCCTAGCGATGCACGGCTCATTGAAGTAACTGATTTACTGGTTGACGAGGCGCATCTCACAGGTGAAAGTGAACCGATTCTTAAAAATACTCAACTACTTCCTGAAAAAAACCTCAAACTTTATGAAATGAAGAACATCATCTTTGCTGGAAGTAAAGTCCTAAATGGTCATGCCAAGGCACTTGTAGTAAAGACGGGGAATGGCACGGAGATTGGAAAAATCGCGGCCAACATACAGGCGACAGAAGTTGAACGGACGCCTCTTCAGAAGAAAATGGACCGTGAAATAAAGGCTCTTGTTGGGCTTGCGATTGTCTCGCTTGTTTTAGTGTTGATCATGGGTCTTGTACGAGGTGATGATATTGGGTTTTCGATTTTACTTGCTATCAGCATACTCGTCGCTGTATTTCCTGAGGGGTTGCCAGCATCGATGACCATTGCGCTATCACTTGCGATGGAGCGACTTGCGAAAAACTCAGTGATTATTAAACAACTCTCCTCCGTAGAAACCCTCGGCAACGTCGATTATATATGTACCGATAAAACAGGAACGATTACAAAACATGACATGACCGTAAAGGAATTTTTTATTGGCAATAGATTCTTTGTGATGGCTGATGTGTTTAAGATGATCGCAGAAGGTAAATCCGCTCTGCTGCATGATCTTTTCTTAACCTCCGTTAAATGCTCCACCGCTCAGGTTGTCGAACATGACGGAAATATCATTAAGGAACTTGGGGATCCAACAGAAGTATCACTTATCAAAGCATCGATCTTAAATGGCTTTAAACCAAGCCAGTTTGATTCTTACAAGATCGTTGACAATGTTCCATTTTCCTCTGAACTTATGTTTTCAGCGATTCTTACACAGGACCGTTCAGGGAAACAGGACATTTACATCAAAGGCGCTCCAGAGAAAATCCTTACATTCTGTGATTCTTACTATATCGATGGAGAGATTAAACCATTGAGTGATCAACATCGACATCACATTATTAAGGAGCTTTCCACACGATCCGAGAAAGGATTCCGACTGATTGGATTTATAAAAAAATCCAATGTGAATGGTCTAAAGAAGATAGATGTGAAAAATCTTAAGGGGCTTACACTCCTTGCGACCGCAGCTATTTACGATCCGCCAAAGGATGAAGTCAAACAGATGATTCAGGAAACAAAAGATGCAAACATCAATGTCGTGATGATTACTGGTGATAGTAAAAAAACTGGTTTTTCAATCGCTGAGAGCGTTGGTATCGCTTCTGATATCAATCAAGCGATTGAGGGAAAAGACCTTGAGGAAATGAGTGATGATGAGTTTGAAGACCATGTAGAGCATCTTCGAGTCTATTCTCGTGTCGCGCCGCTTGATAAATTAAAGATTGTTGATATACTACGATCGAAAAACCATATTGTAGCCATGACAGGGGATGGTGTTAATGATGCTCCTGCTTTGAAAAAAGCTGACGTCGGAATAGCGATGGGCCGGGCAGGAACGCAGGTGTCACAAGAAGCGGCAAATATCATCCTTACCGATGATAACTTCGCTGTCATTGTCAAAGCTGTCGAGGAAGGCCGGCGGGTGTATCAGAACCTAAAAAAACTCATTCGTTATCTTATTACGAATAACATCGGCAAGGTTGTTGGCATTCTTATCACACCTCTCTTTGGATACCCGGTGCCACTAATGCCGTTACAGTTACTTTGGTCAAATGTCATAATGGAATCATTTCCTAGTATCGGGGTGAGTACGGATTCGGCTGATAAGGATATCATGAAACGGAATCCATCCAAAATGTCCGAGCCGATTATTTCAAAAAAACAACGGTTTATCATGATTCTTGATGGAATTATGTTTGGCCTATCTATCGCTGCAGGGTACATCCTTACGTTCCAGTATCTCATGGGTAATGGGTATGCAGAACCTCAAGCAAAGCTGATGGCAGGTACGGTTTCGTTTGCGATAACTTTGTTATCTCCACAGATTTATGTTTTTATACTACGGGAAGGAAATCTCATTGAGAAATTCAAACGGCGCAATGTACTACTCAAGTCTTTTTTTGTGATAACCTTTCTTATGATCCTAGCGATCATTTATCTACCTGGGTTAAACACCCTTTTTACCACAACGCCTATCATAGATCCTGTCGTCTGGGTGATTATTCTTGGGTTCTCTGTTTTTACTACCGCTCTGCGTGCTTTGTTAGGAGAACAGGTATTCTTTGGACAACGACATGATTCGCAGAGCAAGTAAAATTATCGTTGTAAAATCTGCTCTTTTTTTTTTAATATGATATCTTAAGAAGTCGATTGAATCATGAATAAAACACTACATTTTTTTCTACAGTATTTTATTCAATATCCATATGACACAGAGAATAAAGACGCAGATGAAGATAGTGCCAATTGTGACGCTATAATCACGTAACCAAGTTTTCATTTTATTCGAAAAACTTGGATTGAATTGTTTTTCCATAGTCTTTGTCTCTTTCTAAAATATATGACTTGTATTTTGTTCTTCTTTAAAAATATATCCAACGATTGCATACTTTGTTTTTATAGTCATACGTAAGTGTTTTTTCTTCTTTCATCATGTTCCTTTGTAACATATTCTTGGTTAGATATCACAATTTTATTAAGCTAGCCTTTGATTCATCGTTTGGATTTTTATGGAAATACGACCATCTTACGATGAATACTTTATGGAAATGGCTCATGTTGTTGCGAAACGAAGTACATGTTTGCGCCGGAATGTTGGTGCCATTCTTGTAAAGGAAAAACATATTTTAAGTACGGGATACAATGGAGCTCCTAAGGGTATGAAACATTGTACTGAAACCGGATGTGTCCGTGCTGATCAGAATATTCCTTCGGGAGAACGTCATGAGTTGTGTCGAGGATTGCATGCGGAACAAAATGCAATCATTCAAGCAGCAGTGTTTGGTGTCTCGATTAAAGGTTCTGTCCTTTATTGTACAGACACTCCTTGTGTTGTCTGTGTGAAGATGTTGATTAATGCGGGGGTTACGGAAATCATTTACTCTGGAGACTATCCTGACGACCTGGCAAAATGCATGATGGAGGAAAGCAAACTAAAAATAAAAAGATTTAAATAATAGAACACGATATAAAAATTAAGTGAAAAAATTGGAAAAATATATATACGTCAGAATTCATTTATTCCGCGAGGAGAATGTATGAAACGGAAAAAGTCTTTCGTATTGGATGATAATGAAAATAAAGCTGTCCAATTGTTTTCAGAGCTTGGGATGCCTAAGAATCTTGCCAAGACATTACTCTACATTTCTCAGGTGGATGAATGTCGCTCTGCAGACGTTGAACAAGGAGCTGATCTTCGACAGCCAGAAGTAAGCGTCGCGATGCAAGAACTCCGGCGAAGAGGTTGGGCAAAGAAACGTGATGAAAAGAAAAAAGGGAAAGGTAGACCTGTTCATCTCTATAAGCTTACTGCAGACCTTCCAGAGATTTTGAAAAGCTTCGAAAAAGAAAAAATGCAAGAAGTAGAGAACATCAAAGCCGACCTAGACCAACTACACAATCTTATTAGTTCTATAGAGAAGTAAAAATATCACACACATTTTCCCCGCTTATTCTACACCTACTTACTGGGGAGAACGGCGACGCTTTTGAGGTGATTTGCCAGTGATACATAGAGTGAAAAATATTTTTAGAAACAGCAGCGAAACGGTGGATTGCATCCTACTTAAAAATGCTTCCGCTCCCTTTATCGATGATAACTTCTTCTACGTCACAAACCTTGAACAGGGGCTTTTCGAAGGATCATGTGCGGTACTTTACCCTGAGGGTGCCTGTGATGTGTTGGTCTCAGAACTTGAGGCGGAAATCGCACGAAAATCGACAGCACGTCGTATCGTCTATAGAACAAGAGAAGAGTTATCAACAGCTTTAAGAGAACTTTTTAATTCCTTTAAAACCATCGGTGTAAATGGAAATGGTATTTCATATCACGAATTCAACAAATTCAGAACACTGTTCCCGCATATAACGTTCGTTGATGTATCTGCAGGATTCTCAAAAACCCGTCTCATAAAAGATCAACAAGAAATCGACCGTATCAAACATGCTTGCTTTGTTGCTGATGACACCATGGCAACCATCCCTGACATCATCTCTGAAGGAATGACAGAGAATGAACTTGCTGCGGAGATCAACTATACACTGCAGAGCCTAGGAGCAGAAAAACCAGCTTTTGATACGATTTCCTCATTTGGGAAAAACACAGCGGAACCACACTACACGCATGGTAACGTAAAACTTAAAAATGGTACTTTTATTGTCTGTGATTTTGGTGCATGCTACAAAAAATACAATTCCGATATCACCCGAACATTTGCCTTTGGAAAAGCAACAGAACAACAACGAGAGATGTATGAGACGGTACTACAGGCACAGCAGATCGCGTTTGAAAAAATACGACCCGGGGTCAAAGCTAATGAGGTTAATCAGTCAGTACATGCATTTATCGATTCGACAAAGTTCAGAGGGACATTTATTCATTCCACTGGGCATTCCCTTGGTCTCGCTGTTCACGACGGTATGGGATTTACCCCAGACAACACCATGGAACTACACGAGAACATGGTTCTTACTGTCGAACCAGGGGTTTATCTCCCAGGATTTGGAGGCGTTAGAATCGAAGACGACATCCTAATTAAAAAAGATGGGATAAAGGTTCTTACAAAAAGCAAGCGGACATTTATCGAACTTTAGCTAGCAGCCTTTTATGCCCCTTTCTCTCTATCTCGTTTATATGTCCAGTTAATCTCAGAATTGATTTTCCTGTACAATTCTGCTCCTTTTTCCAGTGTCTTTTTTTCATTAAGGAGTTCTAATGATTCATCGGCAAGAATCTTTAACACTTCTCGGAGCTCTTTTCTGTTTGCCTTAAGTAAGTCAATTCCGACATGTAAAAGTTCATTTACAATATCTGAGATATTTTCCCCTTCGATTGTAACATTAATCTTAACCATTACATTCCCTCGTTTTTTACACTTTCTTTGCAACCATTATTCTCTATTGCAACCTGCCATGAAAAACTCTACTTAAATACTTTTTCCTACCTATGATCTTGAACATGTCGTCCCTGATGAATTGGTCTTACAAGTCGATTAATGGATAAATAATGCAGTCGCTTGTGATTAACGACATGAGTGTTAGATTTTTTGTAATCGTTGATGCAGCTTGACGACTGTCTCAACCGCTGATTTTCCTCGTTCGATACGGTCCTCTGCTTGGAGTCGTGTCATTCCTGGTCCGGAGATTCCAAGACCAACCGGTTTGTTGTATTGTAACGCAAGATCAGCGATCTTCCTAGCAGCATGTTGTATGACCAGATCGTCGTGCTCGGTCTCCCCTTCAATTACCGCTCCAATCGTGATGACACCATCGATATCCTTCCTTTCAAGTAATTTCTTGACAGCAAGGCCCATATCAAAGACTCCTGGGACTTTTACTACCTTTGTAATCTCCGCCCCTAAAAACTCCGCGTGTTCATTTGCCCGTTCGAACATCATCATAGTGATGTCGTAGTTGAAATCAGAGACGACCGCTCCGATTCGAATTGTTTCTTTCGCCATTTTTTTTCTTTTACCTCCTTTCTTATTTCACTTGTCCTGCGTCTTCGAATCCTTCTCGAAGACCACAACCAGCATGTTTTGTAAGATTCTCAGGGTAAAATAACAAATCAATGACATTGTGTGCATGCTCTTGTGTTCGCCGGTCTGCAAGCCACGCCAGCTCTTTGGCTGTCTGTACCTCATCTTCATATACGAAAACCTCGATGATATGTTTGTTACACAACAGCTGTGTCTGAATCAGACCCATACTTGCCTCGTGGGCGCATTGTTTATCGATCGGTTTAGGACCAGGCATGCCCATCGCCATGACAATATCACAGGATTGTTCCTCGAATAATTTTTTACAGGCAACTGGTAAATCTTTTATTCCAGGGACTGTATATCTGATGATTTTAAAGCCTGTGGCATGGGACTGCAGCTGCTTGATTGCTACAGTCGCCATATCATAACGAGCAAAGGTGGTATCTGCAATGCCGATTCTTTTCATGATTCTCCTTCAATGTGTTGCATCTTCTTTTGGAACTCATGGGCGGCTATGACTTTTTGGATGATTCGCCTCGTCCCTTCTAGATCGCTTTGACCTTGATATTTTGAAAGTCGGATGACCTGTACATTGATTTTTCTTTTTTTCAGCTCTTTTTTAATTGTGTCCTCATCATGAATCTGGTCAAAACCAAGGGCGATGATGTCTGGTTTTATTTCTTCGACAATCGAATACATGTCATCCTCATTACCAAGATAAGCTTCGTCGACCATCTTAAGCTCTTTGATAAGACAGACTCGTATCTCTTGAGGTGTGATAGGATTATGTTTCAGTTTCCGTACTGTTGCATCTGTTGCGACCACGACTACAAGAGTATCACCCAGTTTTTTTGCTTCTTTGAGATAATAAATATGTCCCATGTGTAGTAAATCAAAGGTGCCAGTTGCCATTACTTTGACCATTGTTTCCACGCTTTAATGATGTCGTTTCCTTCAAGAAAGACAAGGTTGTTTTTTTCAGCGTATTTTTTTGCATCTTCTTTTGGTAATGCTTTACCGTATTCTCCCATAATTTCACAGCCGCTTCCAACTGGGGTAAGACCAGCTATTTCAAGTAATGAAATCACAAGCTCCGTATGACCTTTTCGCTCGTTAAGCAGTTTTTCTGAGGCGATGCAAATAGGGACATGACCAGGGGATCTGAATTCTTTTCCAAAGGCTTGAATAGCCAGGGTACTGTCGTTGTTTTTAGTCGCTGTGACTAGATTTGCGAATCGTTTCATGGTTAGACTACGGTCATTGTCGGTGATTCCGGTAAATGTCTTCCGATGATTGATATACAGGGAGAAAGATGATTTTGTGTCATAGGGGATATCATTTGGGGTAAGTGCTTTAAGAACAGGGTATTGAGTGTTTATTTGAGAAAACATGTCGGCAAGAAACGGAAGTTGTAGTTTCTGTGCAGCAGGGTAGGATATCATCAGAAAGATAAGTCCACCCCCGTCTTTACGCATTTGCTTGATCGCTTCTGGGGTTACATATTGAGAGGCCATGACAAGGTCTGTTTCGCTTTCTCGAGAGTCGTTGTCATAGATAAGAATAAAACGTCCTTTTTGAAGTGATTTGATAGCATCTTGTATTGTAATAGTTACGTCACCGTCAAAGAATAGATCAGGCTATAAAATAAATATTGGGATGTTACTCAGAAATGGGTCGACTTGGTTTTGACTTACTTCGAGAAATTACATATCGAGTGATATATCCAGCTATTCGATTTCGTAATAGTTTACTATTAACTGTTGTCAGCGTGTCTACCTTCGCTTTATTGTTCTGAAAATCACCAGAGAACTGATCTGGATATTTCTTTACTAAGTCAATTGCGACATTTTTTATGTGCGTCTGTCTTATGTTACCCAGGTTAATCACCATTCAGATATAGAGTTCCGGAATAGTGTTTTGTTATTTAATGTTGCCGATTCTAGCTTTAAATATTTTTCCTCCATATTTATACCCATATCGATCTATGACATAGGCGTAAACATTAATATAAAACCTTAACATGTAATAACGAATTTTTTACATCTTTGTTCATTGTATACCATTACTGTGATATACCTCGATTTCATAAAAAAGGAAAACCAGTTTTTTTTATGGTAATCAGCAGTTTATCGAAGAAATCGTCTGCTTTATCTTTCATTAAACAACAGAAAGGAAGAAAAAAGAAGTAATATCTATACTCCGCTTACGTATGCATCGTGATCATACGGAGTCGTTGTCATCTCTTCTTTAATGACGTCAGCTAGACGCTTGATCCCTTCCTTAATAACATTATCATCAGAATATGAAAAGTTCAGCCGCATTGAATTATAGTTACTGCTGTCCGGATAAAACGCATCGCCAACAACATAGGCAACCTTCTTTGCGACCGCTCGCTTAAACATCAGTCGCGTATTGACATTTTTTGGTAAGGTGACCCAGAGGAACATCCCTCCACCAGGGACAGTCCATTTCGCCTCTTTTGGGAAATACTCTTTAAGTGCTTGGATCATCACATCTCGTTTATGGTGATAAAGTTGTTTAATATGATTAATCTGAATATCCAGATAACCACCTTTGATGTATTCATACGCGACATATTGAACAAAAATATTTGAACACAGGTCGCTTGATTGTTTGGTCAGAGAGAATTTATTAATAATCTCCTCGGAAGCAATCACCCAAGCAAGTCGGAACCCCGGAGCAAGAACCTTTGAAAACGTACCAAGATAAATCACTCTACCTTTTTTATCAAGTGATTTGATCGAGGGGATAGGTTTCCCTTCAAAAACCAACTCACCATACGGATCATCCTCAACGATGATAAAATCATACTCTGACGCGATCTCAAGAAGCTCATTTCGATGATCTAATGAGATGCTTTCACCTGAGGGGTTCTGGAAGGTAGCAACAGCATACAGAAATTTTGGTGTGATACCAGTTCGATGCAGACGTTTAAGGTTTCTTCGTAACGAATCGATATCAATTCCCTCATCGTTCATTGGGATGCATTCACAATTTCCCTGATAGGCATGAAACGCCTGCAAAGCCCCCAAATAGGTAGGTGCACTCGTGATATATGTATCACCTGGATCTAACAAATTAAATGCAATAAATGAAAGAGCCTGTTGAGCACCACTGGTAATCAAGATATCATGCAGCTCACAATCAATACCTTTTCGCTCTCTCATTCTCTGGGCAAGAACGCTTCTCAGAAGTGGTAACCCCTCAGTTGTACCATATTGTAATGCGTTATGGATATTGGTTTTAAACACCTTTTCAATGCATTCATGGATGATCTCCACAGGAAATGCCTCGGGGTTGGGCAACCCCCCTGCAAGAGAGATGAACCCTGGACTTTGGGTGAGTTTCAATAACTCTCGTATCTCCGAGGATTTCAGGTTTTTTGATCGTGCTGAAAATAAACGGTCGTAATTAACTACCATAAAAATGCCCCGTGCCTGTAATCAGTTCTCTTATTTTAAAATTTGGGATACCTTTAAAAGTCAATTATCACAAGGATATCCTCGCTTTTATAGGAGAAAATATATGAAAAATAACTAGAATTCGAAAGGAATGGGCCCGGCCGGATTTGAACCGACGACCAACTGGTTATGAGCCAGTCGCTCCACCAGTCTAAGCTACGAGCCCAAGAATAGCTCCAGCCCCTATCGGTCTTCTACTACTTAAAATTTAAAGAAATCACGAAGAAATCACCAAGATAATATGGTGATATCTCCTGCGTGAATTTTCAATAGGATATAGCATCATATACGATTAAGGTTAAAAAGAATTTTTTTCAATATAAAAACTTATCATTCCCGTGATAATTTCAATCAATAAAACGATGACTCTCACTGTTGATAGGAAACATGTCAATCACTACATATACCTTTTCAACTCATTTTTTCTTCTCATGTTTTAACTAAATAATAAAAAGAAATAAGGGCGTCTCTTTAAATCCTATTCTACCGAATCCAACCCTCTACTCTTAAGATTTCAATGAGATTCATCGATGGATATTTGCCTCGGATTATTTGTATAATAAGCCGTATTAAATCCCAAATAGTCCTACTAGTCGTACGGCTCATAGATTTATAATCTGTGGATTGAGTATTATATTTATCAGTTAACGATATCTCTGTTGAATCGGATGTCGCAGTATAAAAAGTAATTTCTTGTGATTCCCCGTTGGCTGTATTTTGGTTCAATTCAACACCTTGGAGTTCATGTACATCAACAGGCATTGCAATTGCCAAGGGGTCTGACCAGACGCTCTCAGCATCGTAGATATCCTTTGCTTTCACCGTTATATTATACGATCCTTTTTGAGACCAAGAGTGTTCTGCACTACCTGTTGTACTAGAGTTGTATGGTCCAACCCATCCACTGTTTGTGCCATCACCCCATTCGAACCAGTACCATACCTGATCACCATTCGAATCTGTGACATTGCAATAGTATGTATAAAGCACATTAATCCTACCTGATGTTGGTCCTGTGGGTGTTTCCGGTTTATTTGGAGGGACGTTCGTATTCACTTTTGTCGTAAACGTATACCATTCCCTTGTGTATATAGCACAGCCTGGTGGATCAGTTGCATTTACCCATACGATATAGGTTGTTTCATATGCAAGCCCGGAGAGAGATAATATTTTTGTTCCGTTTGTTGCTCCTGTTCCGCTGTTGGTTTGTCCGTTGTTGCATTGGATTGTCCATGAGAAGGGATCTCCGTTGGGATCATTAATAGGAATTCTCCAAATAAGACTCAAGTTGATGTTAATGGAACCATTTGCGGGGTCAGGTGTTCCAATGACGGGTGCGAGATTCACTCCTGTTGTGAAGGTGTACCATCGTCTGGTATAGAGGCCGCTGCCGGTGGGGTCTGTGGCGTTTACCCAGACTTTGTAGGAGGTTAGTGGGGTAAGTCCTGAGAGTGAGAGTGTTTTTGTTCCGTTTGTTGCTCCTGTTCCGCTGTTGGTTTGTCCGTTGTTGCATTGTATCGTCCAAGAATAGATATTTCCTTCAGGATCGTTAATAGGAATACTCCAAGTAAAGTTTTGTGGATTGTTTGTCGAACTGTTTGCAGGTGTTGGTGTTCCGTAGGTTGGAGGGAGGTTTGCTTTTGTTGTGAAGGTGTACCATCGTCTGGTATATTGATCACTTCCGGTGGGGTCTGTAGCGTTTACCCAGACTTTGTAGGAAGTTAGGTATGCAAGTCCTGAGAGTGAGAGTGTTTTTGTTCCGTTTGTTGCTCCTGTTCCGCTGTTGGTTTGTCCGTTGCTGCATTGTATCATCCATGAAAAGATGTCTCCTTGAGAATCATTAATAGGAATACTCCAAATAAAACTTAATGGATTGTCTGTTGAACCGTTCACCGGAGATGGTATTCCAAATATAGGTGGATCATTAATTTCTATTACAGTAAATGTCGCTGGATCATCATCCCACAATCCAGCTGGGTCTGTTGCTCTGAAGGTGATGGTTTCAGAACCATACCAATATGGGTTAGGGGTTGTGATTATTGCAATACGATTCACGATACTCACCAATAGTTGTATGTTTCCTGTGTAGGTCCAGTTCATCTCAGAATCTAAGTTGTCGACGTCAATAACGAAATCATCTAAAATAATTGGTGTAAACGTCGAACCTTCGATAATTGTCTGATTAGGAATATTCGAAACAACAGGGGGATCATTTACTGGAGTCACGGTAAATGTTGCAGAATCTTGATCCCATAGTCCACTCGGATCAGTCGCTCTAAACAAGATTGTCTCAGAACCATACCAGTCTGGATTTGGAATTGTGATTGTAGCGATACGGTTAACGATACTTACGAGAAGCTCTATATTACCAGAATACAGCCATGTCATCTCTGGGTCGGTGTTGTCTGGGTCGGTGACGTAATCATCCAAGTTAATGGATGTAAAGGTGCTTCCTTCGGGTATGGTTTGGTTGGGGATGTCGCTTACGATTGGTGGGTCATTTTCTGAGGTGACAGTGAAGGTTGCGGGGTCTTCGTCCCAGAGTCCGCTGGGGTCTGTTGCTCTGAAGG
>LSSI01000074.1 GCA_001595945.1 Thermoplasmatales archaeon SM1-50 | reverse complement strand
GACTGCAGCGAGTGCCATCGGAGCGATAATCGACTCGACATACGACTCATACAAATCAGCTCCCATACCAGCGACATCACCGACATTATCACCAACAAGATCTGCAACCACTGCAGGATTGCGTGGGTCATCCTCTGGGATATTTTCTTCAACTTTGCCGACAAGATCTGCCCCGACATCGGCTGATTTTGTGTAAATCCCACCACCGACACGAGCAAATAACGCGACTGATGATGCACCAAACCCAAATCCAAAAAGGATATTGGTTGTAACACTTACTTCATACCCAAAAACCTCAAAGAAAAGAAGGTACATGCCAAGAACACCAAGCACCCCAAGTCCGACCACGCAGATTCCCATAACCGCTCCGCTTGAAAAAGCAATGGATAATCCTTTGTTGATGCTGGTTTTTGCTCCTTGCGCGGTCTTTGCATTCGCCATTGTTGCGATTCGCATCCCGATATTACCGGACAGAATCGAAAGAATAGCACCAATGACAAAGGCAAAAGCAGTTCCCCAGTGCATCCCACTGTCTGGGATAAATGACACAATAATAAGAATAGCGGTAATAATACATACAAAGATAAGTAAAACCTTATTTTCACTGTTTAAAAATGCTATAGCTCCCTCTCTAATTGCATTGCTAATCTCTTGCATTTTTTCAGTTCCAGAACTTTCCCTTCTTATCTTAAAAATAAGGTACCCTGCAAAAAACAAGGCAACAAATCCGCTGATTGCGATTATTATCGTAATAGGTTCCATAAATGAACTCCTCCATTGCGGGCAATAAGAATGCCATATTTAATCATTATGAAATTTTTTACTCTTCTAGGTTAAGTTTCATTGACTTCTCTAAATTGATAGATATTAAATATTCTTTCGCGTTACATAGAAACCATGAAGAATCATCTCATTACAAATTTTTACGAATTACCTGTCGAAAAATTAATGAACAACCATCTATGGGACATCCCTATCATCGAAAAAAATGAAGATATTATAAATATATTAAATATACTCAGTGGACGAAACCATATATGGGTTGTAAATACCAAAAAAAAGAAAGAACTCATTGGGGTGATCACTGAACATGATATTCTTACAACTCTATCGCCGAAAGATTTTTCCCCATATGTTTTTGGAGTACCTGATATTCGCTCCCTTCAGCATGGAACCGTGAAAACCGCGGAGGATATTATGTCTACGAAAATAATTACATGCAAACCCGATGAAAAGATAATTGACATATTAAAAAGGATGAGAAAATATCAACTTCGTAGGCTCCCTGTTGTAAAAAATAAAAAATTAACAGGAGAAATCACATTACATCGCTTAATTCAGAAATATTATAAAGCTACTCAGTACTATTCGCTCGAAGAAGAAGGTTGACTGATACGGCAGATGAAATCCAGATTTTTGAAATCGTTCTCTCTGTAGCACTTGCTCTAATATTCGCCCGATTGTTCGGTTCTCTCATTGATAGATTGAAACAACCACCAGTCATCGGCGAAATATTTGCAGGGTTGCTCCTAGGTGAGTTTGGGCTTGGTATCCTTGCAGGAAAATCAGTTACGTTGTTTTCAGTACCAATACAACTTCCACAACTCTCTTATACCTCTGAAGCGTTTACGTTTCTTGCGGAACTTGGTATTCTCTTTCTAATGTTTCTTTCTGGTTTGGAGATTAACTTTTCAGATTTAAAAAAGGTTCAGAAACCATCGTTTTTTGTTGCGATGGGTGGGGTAGTTGCACCATTGCTTTTAGGCACAACTGTATCATACTTACTAGGCTTATCTTGGCATATCGGACTTGCCATGGGGTTGATTCTTGTTGCAACCTCCGTTGGTGTTCCTGTACGTGTTCTCATGGATCTTCAGAAATTAAACACTGAGGTTGGTCTGACGATTTTAGGGGCTGCTGTCTTTGATGATGTGATTGGTATTATCTTATTTGTCTCTGTCCTTGGAGTTGCAAGCCCCATGGACGTTACGTTCCTTGGATTTAAAATCCTTATTTTCTTTATTCTTTTCCTATTCATTGGTTTGAAAATCATAGACAAAATTTTTGACCTAAGCGAAAAAATACATCTCCCCAAAGCCTTGTTAAGCCTGTGCCTTTCAATATTTTTGTTGTATTCTTTTTTTGCATATCAATCTGGTATAGCAGGGATCACTGGTGCGTTTGTCGCTGGTATTGTCATAGGACGTGCGATGAAATCAAGGAAGGTCATTGATGACATCAAAACTTTCGGCTATGGATTGTTTATTCCCTTATTCTTTGTATGGGTTGGTGCTAATATCGACCCGACTATTTTTACCACCATCAACGCCATAGGTTTTACAGCGGCGATTATCTTTGTTGGTATTATCGCTAAGATCATCGGTTGCGGAATCGGAGGGAAACTCGCTGGTATGACAAATAGAAAGACGCTACAGGTGGGAATAGGGATGATCCCTCGACTTGAGATGGCCTTAATTATTGCTGGTGCTGCTATCTCACAAGGAATATTAATCGGAGAAATAGGTGATCAAATCCTTGCAACAACGGTTCTTCTGACCATAGTTACAACATTGATCACACCCTCATTGTTACGGGCATCATTCAAATAGGAGTTACTCTAAAAAAGTAAAATGAGAGAAAATACGAAAAATACTTATTTAATTAACGGACTCTGGGAGAAAAATCAGTTCATCGCGATATGAATGCAACGAATTACATCCCCCAGAATTTGTTTGTCTTTCGTTTTATGTCAAATATTTTATTTAACACATCTTTCTCATCTTCATTGAGAACATCCATTTGTCTGAGTTTTTTCGCGTCGCTCTCAGGAATGTCTGTGAAAAAGATGTCTCCGCCCTTAATTTGCCTACCAACCGTGACCCCTTCAATGGAGATAGCAACCTCCGCGCCCTGAAGCGCCTCGGTGATCGCTTTCTTGTCAAGCTGCAGTCCTTTGATGCTGCCAATACTTTTCCCGTCTTGATCCATCAGTTTCATATCCACCTTGATACGGCCACCTAGGACCCGTACGCCAAAAACTGCAGGATGACTGACACGGAATACATACTCTGGTAAAAACTTAATCATCCCTGGATGGGTATAATCCTCTCGTCGTTTCTTCTCTAGCTCTTCTTTTTTCTGTGCCAGCCAGAGGTCAAATTTCTCTATGATTGTATAGATGACATCTTCGTTAAAGATAGTAACTTCGGTGTTCGCCAACTCCTCCTTTGCTTCCGGAAGGACTTTTACGTTAAACGCAAAAATCACGCGATCAAGAGGATTGCTTACCGCGTCGATTTCCATGATGTCCCGTTTGGAAACATTCCCGATTTCTACCTTTCTAACATGGATGCCTTTCTCCCGTGATTCTTTTACCAAAGCCTCAAGGGAGCCGATGGTGTCTGCCTTGATGTACAACCCATCCTTGTTAAGGTCTATCTTAACCTGGGATTGGCTTTTTATCTCCTGGATTATCTCGACCATATCATTATAGGCGACACGTAAAGGAGCCCCAGGGACAACAAGATCAAGGTTCGTGGCAGAAATCTTAATACCGCAAGCGGCGTGAACCTCTCGTACGCTTTCGAATCGTTCTCGTGGGTCACGGATCTCATCCATTGGTTTTGGTTTAAGTAATGCTTTGATTTTTGTGACAAGTGGCTCATCCCGTGTCCCTAAGACAATGGTATCCTCTTTTCTAAGTACCCCGCTATAGATGATTGCATCAACCGTTGTTCCTAAACCAACATCTTCTTTGACCTCAAGCACAGTTCCTTTCCCAGCACCCGTTTCACTAGCAAGCTGATCTTCAAGGAATCGCTGTGTCAGACCAACAAGAACCATCAGAAGCTCTGGTATACCTTCACCGGTTTTTGCGGAAAGTGGAATAATAGGAATGCTTTTTCTGAAATCCTTTATGTTATAGTATACATCTGATTCAAACCCCTTATCATAAATAGTACCAATCAGTTCGTATAATCTCGTTTCAAAAAGAGTCTTTACCATCGGGCGTTGATTTATAAGTCGGTTCTTTGTAATGTCTGTGCTATGCTGCCAGCCGGTAATTGCATCGATTTTGTTTGCAGCGATGACAAACGGTGTTTTATATTGGCGAAGAATCGTGATGGATTCATGGGTCTGCGGTCGAAACCCTTCAGTGATATCAACAACGAGAATCGCAAGATCAGCTAGCGACCCACCGCGGGTTCGTAAGGTGGTAAACGCATGATGACCAGGTGTGTCGATAAATAAAAGACCAGGAACTGATAACATTTTTCCTCTAAGAAGCGAACCACATATAGAATAAATCGCCTCGATAGGGACCTCTGTGGCACCGATGTGTTGTGTAATCGCTCCCGCCTCTCGGGTGGCAACCGTAGAGCCTCTGATATGATCTAACAATGATGTTTTTCCATGATCTACATGACCAAGGACACTGACGATGGGTTGACGGACATGTTTATGGGAAGTCGCCATTGAAGATCACCTGGTTTTTCTAGAGCGGTAGTGAAAACATGCTTTAAAAACATATGGGTTACAAAAAATCTGGTGGAAGAAAATCTTATTACTTTTTAATCAATTGTTGTTAAGGCAATTCAAGTGTCGCGTGACGGGAACGCATAGATTCCTCTGTCTCTTTTTTCTTTTTCATAAGCTCTGCGATAATCCCATCAAGCAAAATCCATGTGCTTGCCTCAAATAATGTACCAAGAGGTGCGTATTGTTTTTGTTCTTTTTCTAAGCAGTCGACGGAAAGGATAATAGCAATATCGGCGAATTTAGTAATACGTGACTGTTTTTTCCCAGTGATTACAACAAGTGTAGCGCCAATTTTCTTCGCGATTTCAGCGGTCATAACCGAGGGAATCGTCTCCCCTGAGCCAGTAACAATCCAGACTAGATCTCCTTTTTTGATTGGTGCGCCAATGGTTCCGCCAATAACAAAAGTCTGGAACCCAAGGTGAACAAGTCTGATGGCAAAGGCCTTAGAAACAAGACCTGATCGACCAGCACCATAGACAAAGGTACGGTTAGTCGTGAAAAACGCCTCAGTAACTCTATCGATATTCTCTCTAGGGACACTCTCAAGGATGCTTTTGGTCTTTTGTTGAATATACTGGAGTGATTCATGAAACGTATCTGTGCCCGTCATTTCTTCATGACCTCTGAGAGATCTTTGTAATAGGCGCTTTCTTTACCTGTTCTTTTCATTATTGCTTTTTCCACTTGAAGTCGAATGTATACTGCATCGTGTTCCAGCAAAGGAGATTCTGAGATGAGCGTGACATTCAGATTCCGATCCAGGATCACATCAATCAGAGGGGCAAGCGGCATATCCCCTTTCTTGATGGGGACATGATATAGTTCATTCCCGTTTTCATACAAAACACCCGTAACATGGATAATATAGTGTCGTAAGCGTAATGGTTTGAGTTTGTCAAAGATTTTTTCGAAATCCTCCCGCGTTTTAATACAACCGTTTCCTCTAGCGTGGATATGACCAAGATCAAGAATGGGGACGATGTCTTTTACATACGTGCAGACCTCGATGATCTCATCAAAGCTTCCAAAGACTTTTTGTTTTCCCATCGTCTCCATGGCAAGTTTTACCTTCAGTTTTTCTTTTTTAAATAGACTGATGATTTTTTTTGCGTTTTTAACAATGACCTTCAGGGCTTTTTTTGAGTTATACTCCCCGTAGTATCCTGGGTGTATAATTAGTGTTTTTGATCCAATGTTATTTGCCATTTGCGCTGATTTCATGATTTTTTCGTAACTCATCATGATTTCCTCGTGATCGCCTGCCAAATTCAGATAGTACGGAGCGTGTACATGGATTTCAATATCGTTTTTTTGTGCATACTCTTTGATGAATTGTGCCTCTTCCTCTGATAAAACGTATAATCCACGGACGAATTGTATCTCGATGGCATTTAAATCAAGGCTTTTATGGGTATAAACAATCCCATCCTTGTTTGTCCGGCCTTTACAGGATAAGGGGATACCCGCTTGCCCGATTCGTATCATTTCATCTTCCTCCTATTTCTTTTTAATGAACGAAGGGTGTATTGAATGTGAAAAAGTGTATTATGCGAGTTCCTCCAGACGACTCATGATATTCCAGATAAGGGTACGTCCATGGAGTGGAATATTCGGATCGTTTGCAAGTTCATCAAGAATCGAGGTTGCGGAGGCAACACGCAAATCGATTGGGTCTGTTGGTTTTAATAAGATTTGTTTGACTTCTTCTGCCCCTCGTCTAATATTTCTTGGAATTGAATTATCCTCACTAATCATATTTAAACCATCGCAAATCTGATCAATCTTTTTACCATCATTGGGCATAGCTAGTCACCCCTAGACTTGAGGGTAATCACAAAGTGAGATAAAAATATTTGGGCTACTCTCTGAGATACTCTGCATTAAGTATTCTCAGGATATCTGTCGCGATGTTCTTCCCGATGCCGTTGATCTGACAGAGATCCTCTTCCGATGCATTTACAAGGGTTCGGATACTGCCAAAATGCTGCAGTAGACGTTGTGCAAGCACCGCTGAGACGTTCGGCAGGCCTTCGACGAGGAATTGTTGCTGTTCAGAAATCGTTCGTGCTGTTTTTTCGCCCCGCACCGCGACTGCTCTGTCTCCCTCTTTTTGCTCCCTGTGGACCATGACTGTCAGGAAATCCGCTGTTTCTTGAGGGGTGTGGGTTGTGATGATGGGAATACCAAAGTCAACCATAATAGCCGAAAAACTCCCAAAGATTGCGTTATGGCTAATGTTCCGCTTTGTTAACAAATTGTCTCCTTCGATAAGCAACAAAGGCCGGGAGTAGGCTGCTCGGAGATTTTTCATTTGGACAAAAAGCTTGCCTTCTATCAATGAATTGAGGAAATCATCCACGGTTTTCCGTTCTACACCGATACGGGATGAGACAATATAGTCACCTACATCAAGTTGCTGGGGTTCGATGATGATGTCTTTTTGGGTAAGGAACCGCATGACAGGGGATCGAGACTCCCTGTGATCGACAATGATTTTCAATGTGCTTTTTTTCTCGTATTCATCAAGTTTTTTTTGTTTTTCATGATGTAACTCGTTACGATAGACCGCAGCAGGATCTGAAATTCTCTTGCGAAATGCGGTTCGAAGAATCTCAAGCTCTTTATGCATCCTTCTTTCTTTTTGCCTGCTTGACCAGTAATACGCTTCATCAGGTGTCCCCTTTGCAATAAGGATAATGACTTTTCCGGCCATCTGCCGAGCGGTTCTTCCTTTCCGCTGAATGGTCCGAATCTCTGAGGGAACTGGCTCATAGAAGACCACAAGATCCGTGGAGGGGATATCAAGACCTTCTTCGGCAACTGAGGTTGCAATCAACACGTTAAACTCATCGTTTTTGAATCGTCTGATGATATCGATTTGTTCTTTCTGTGTCAGACCTTTATCGTTTTCCTTCCCTGCTTGCCCAATGAATCTTACTGGTTTTATTTTTGGTATTTTTTCTAGCTGTTTCACTAAATAATGAGAGGTATCTCTGTAATGGGTAAATATGATGATTTTCGATTCTTTCTTATAAGTTATCTGGTCTTTAACGATGTTGACGATTTCCTGGACTTTTGGATGCTCGATTTTTAAAGATTTTACATAGGCGATTGCTTCCAGAATGTTTGGGTCCCTCAGAAGGTCCCGGGATGCTTTGCTTCCACTTTTCGAGTTTGCCTCCATTTTTATGCGACCCATATAGTTATGTAACGCGTTGACCCCCTGAGTTTGCAGTAGTTCAATGGCATGAACAAGTTTCATAGCCGCGTTTTGCGCTGAGGCAGCTTTAAAAAGGGTTTGCGATGGATGAGGGCTGCTGCGGAGATCTGATTGTATCCGTGCTTGCACCTCCAAGAGTTTCTTACGGTTGATAGGAGCGATGGTTGCTGAATCAAGGACTCCGAGTTCTTTGAGGATTTTGAGTCGTTCAGCAAATGCTTTTCGAAGGAGCTGTAGAGTATAGTTAAACTCCTGGGGAAGTGTAATTTCCTTCCATTTTATATCAAGATCATGGACATATGGGCGGACATCGGGATCGATTTTTGTTCGAATTTCTATGTTCGTTATTTCAAGGTTCTTGCATACCTCTAAAATTTCTGGGAGATTGTCACCTGGTGATGCTGTCATGCCAAGGCACCGTCGCTCAGATTGTTGTTTTTTAAACATGTCTGCGATAAAAACATAGGAGTAATTCCCAGTGGCACGATGCGCTTCATCAAAGATGATACAGTTTATTTTTGACAGGTCATACCGTCGTGCGATGAGATCATTTTCTATGACCTGTGGAGTTGAGACTATAATAGGTTTGTTGTTCCAAAGCGCGATTCGTTTCTCAGGGGAGACTTCTCCGGTAAACACTGCGATGGCATCTGATACGGTAAGAAGAGCGTTTAGAGACTGAGCGTGTTGATTTACAAGAGGTTTTGTTGGAGAAAGCATTAAGACATTTCTTTCATTTTTTAGTTCTTTTGCAATAACAAGAAGCGCAATAATCGTTTTTCCCATACCTGTCGGAAGCACAACAAGAGTGCTTACATTAGCCGCGGAGTTTGCAATGTTAACCTGGTATTGCCGTTGTTCAACGGTCTGTCGTTTTATAAAATCGTGTTGGAGATACACAGATTTGACATAGAATCAGGGTTTTTGTATGTTTGGGAAACAATTACTTTATTGAGCATTCAACTCGCCCATTTTTCAGCAAGTTGAAGCACTTAGTGTTAGATAATATGTCATCATTGCGGTCAGGGAATCTCACATCATAGGATTTTTTAATTATTTCTACATGGCAGAGATTTGAATCATTCCAAATGTTTAAATGAATTAAGATGTTACTTTTTACAGGTGGTATGGAGTTCCTTTCGATATCGATTCCTCTGTGGGCGATTTTTCTGGTCGTATTTCTTGTTATCCTACTTGTCTGGCAGTTTATGCGATTCACTTTACGGCTACTATTGTTCTTTTTTTTGTTTTTTATATTGATAATCGCCCTTGATTTCATTGGTGTCTTTAGTTGGATTCAAGAATTTATAATCGCAAGATTCCTATAAAAAATGTATGTAAATATATTTTTTCTTTTCATTCAAAGCTTCGGCCACTCTTTTTCTGCGAATAGAGCTTATTACTAAGCATTCCGATTTGTTCAGGGGTCAGCTGCTCAACTCGTTTTTCGAGATACGGGAGCTTTCTGTATGATCTATAGATTGCATTAATCGTATGCCGAATTTTTTTCCTCCGATGTGTAAATAACTGTTTGGTCAAATCAAAAAAAAACTGTTCGTTTTCAACAAGAAACCTTGGTTTTTTATAAGGTACAATTTCGACAATTGAGGTATCTACATATGGTTGCGGAGAAAAACAAGTACGTGGAACGTCTTCCAAAATCCGACAACAAGCTTTATACGCAACCCCGACGGTCAGACGCGAATAATCTTTTGTTCCCGGTAATGCGACAAGACGTTGTGCAAAATCTTTTTGATATATCAAGATAGCCCGGGAAAACGGGGTTGCCAAAAATTTAAATGTTATCGGTGAGGATATCTGAAATGGAAGGTTTGAAATAATCTTGGTAAATCGCGGCAACGTCTGAAAATCAAGACAACAAGCATCCCCCAAAATCAATGTTACGTTCTTTTGAAGCATTGGCTGTAACTTCTTAACGAGATGGTGGTCTATCTCTATTGCTAAAACCTGTTTTACCTTTGATGCTACTAAACTGGTGATTATTCCTTTTCCCGGACCAATCTCAAGAACAACATCATCTTTTGTAAGCCGTGCGTAGGCAACCTCTCGACGCGCAACCGAAGAATCAATAAGAAAATGTTGTCCATACCGTTGTCGTGCCATTTTCTCAGTAATGATGGTCCCGGGGGATCATCGGTACACGGGTGAACACACGGTATTTTTGATTTGGGTCTGTTAATTCCAATTCGATACGTTTTGAAATAAGTTTATCAGGTGACCGTAGGAAATCAATACGTTCCTGCATCTCTTTAAATGAGGTAAACGGCTTTTTTTTGCGCTCATCAAGGATCTCCAGCATCATTTTTTTACCTAAACCTGGCAACAGCTCAAGGACGTGGAACCGTGTTGAGATCGCGGACGCCTCATTAAAAAACTTTACATATCGTTCTTCGTTTTTATGAACAATATCCAAAAGCACATAAGGAAGCTCCCCATGGGCTGTTGAAGTGAGATCCTCAAAGTTGATACGACCCTTAATTTTTTCTATCTTTGTCCGCAGCGCCGGGTCTTTTCCCACATAGATGCGTTCACCAATGGTAAATGTCGCATCTCGCTTTGGTATCAACTCAAGAAAAGTGTACTGACTTTCTCCAATGCCATAGACCACCGGGTTTCTCTTAAAGGCCGGGAGATCTCCTCGTCCTTTTGCCAAATAATCCAGGACATAGACATAATCTTCCACGTTTACCTACCCCACCACTTATTCAAGAGAATATTTATTGACAATCTCTAAGATGTTTTTCACTTCTTTGTCATTTGGTGTGTACCGTTCTTTTGCAAAAATAGCTTTAACGTCATCCTCGTTTTTCGGGAGTATATCGGTTATTTTGTATGCATGTATCTCTTCGACATGGTCAAGTTTCATTAATTCAGCGATTAAACCCTTGGTCTGCTTTGCGGAAAGTTTAGCAAATGCCTCTGCGTGCTCCAAGGCGATTTTCTGCTCATACAGCAGTTCTTTTCGCTCCTTACTAATCTTTTTAAGAATATTTTTTGCTTCTACAAGGGAGATGATTTTTCCTGATTGTTCTGAGGAAGTTACCATTTATCGTACTCTCCCCAAATGTTCTGGTAGAACAATGAGTGTTTTATGCTTACTACCGACGGTAACACCAACGAGATATGCATCTCCCTGCATACCTTCAATCTTCCCCGTGTATCCTTGGAACCGGATATGTGGCATGCCTTTTTGAACTGAAGAGTCGATGTTGATGCTTACATTTGTTCCAATTTCAAAGTGTTGTAATGCTTTTGTTGAAGAGGTAACACCACGTGTCCGTGGTTTTTTTCTCATGATATATCTGCTTTTACTTCTGGTTCCTTTTGATCGTTTCACCATATTTTATTATTCCCCCTTTACGTCGATTACATCAAGGTCTTTTACTTTGCAGGGAATGCCGATGAGTTCACTAAGACTCGGTTGAGTTTTTTCATCATCACCAGAGATAAACTCCTTGATATAGGTGCCAGATTCGGTTTCAAGAGTTAGCCTAGCTATGAAGCCCTCTACCGATTCAATGGTGCAGTTGTAAATGATTCGTTCTCTAACCTTGTTTGCCCGACGATGGGCGACTCGAGTTGGTGTCAACTGCTTTATGAGTTTACCCTGTAATGCTTGAGCCACCTTTATAAGTTTTTCTTTATTTAACGGCTGTGCCGCTTCAAGAGTTACTCGGTAGGTCTTCCTGAATTCTGCTGCCTTGATACGCGCGATCTCCTCTCGGCTGGAAAACCGTAACGAAAGGATTTCGAGTTTGTTTTTGAAAGTCATATTTGTCTTTTTCTCAAATACATTAAGATCTATGGTTCTTTTTTTCGGGTTCTTGATTTCAAGGATAAATGGCCGACCTGAGCCAAGCATAAGAGCATCGATGTCCTCTCGTCCGCTCCCATGGAAGGATTCATCGGTGCCTTTCGTAAGTTCCAACGCCTTGGAAGCGATTAGTTCTTCTACTGTAGTTTCATATAAACTACCAGTGTAGTTGCATTTTTTACAGCCTTTGCCAAGACAGACCTGACAAGGCCATTTTGTCTGGGGGAATCCTCTCTGTAGTTTCCTATACCTCCCGTAGATGAAAAGAGAACGTATCTGAAGTGTCACGTAATCATAAAGCGTATCGATAACTGCCATGATGTCAGGATTTGCGATATCAACGGTTTTCCTAAGTCGGGGCTCAAGGACTTTCCCAATCTCCCTATTGATCTCCATTTTGATTGGTTCAGCGTCTTGAAGCTGAAGCTCTTTCCAAAGATGTTGCTCTCTTTCTTTGATGTCTTCATCGATTTTCGAACCGATTAGAAAGGTCTCAAATTCATAATCTTCAAGCATCCTGGTGATAATATCGATAAAATGAGGGATTTCATCAATGAGTCCTTCACATAACCAGCAGTCACTTGTTATAATTTTCTTTTTAAAATGGAGTTGTTTTTTGATAGTTTTTCCCTTCTCTGAGTTGTTCCCTTCCTTGATATCTTTTCTGAATAACCTACCTAAGCAGGAGTCGCAGAGGCAGTACTCTTGGAGAAGTTGTTCTGCTTGTTTGAGTGTTTGTATCTTCATTTATGATGCTGAATCATAAAAGTTCTATAAAGTTTTCTCTTAAGAAGATTAGAGTATACAAGAGAAATAATCAGCGGTTACATCAAAGTGAATTTAAGTCAACCAGAGGTAGTACATCGCCCATACAATCGCAATACCAAACACAACAGGCGCAATCCACCACCAGACCGAGTTAGCGACAGCAATGGTGTATGCTAGAGAAAGGAAAAATCCAATAACAAGAAACGCGGTCAGAATATCTCGGTATTTCATTTAGTTAACTGCAACCTCCTTCTGTATTTTCACATTTTAATTATAGGCGTTATGTGTCAATTTTTTCTAGTATATAAACATAACCCATGTTTTGTGATAATAATTAACAAACTATAAAGGCTTAAGCATTGACCCAGCATACAAATATAGTATTTTTTAGCAAATCACATTGATTATGATAAGGTACTATCAATTGAAATATATTTCTTACTCGATATTTGTTTTATTAATGACCTGGATTTGATCATCGAGCATCATTCACTACTATGTTTGTACACGGACTAATCACTCGTGCTTTAGTGTCTGGTATAAAACCTGTTAATGAATATAGAAAAGCTAAACTTTTACTCATCTCTTTTTCTCTTTTTTAAACCTTAACATCTCATCTTCCGCAGATTTATTTCTGCCAACATTTCCAAAATAGATTAGCCCTATCGCCTAATTCTTTCCTATTCTCATCTGATTTTAATAAAAATCAAGAAAAATTATGGATATCCACCGAACCTATTTGTACGGCTACATCGACTTACTGTTATGGAGTGATAAGATGAAAAAACGAGTTACATCCATTGAGATGTTAAAAGAAGTGTTGAAGGACATCAACGGCATAGAAATCGTGAGAGAAAAATCATGCAGCTACAAGATAAAAGGTGAAAAGAATCTGTATTACCTTCAGGATGGAGTGCGGAAGCCGTTTTTACTTGGCTGGGACCAGTTGAATAAGAAGAATATCAATATACGGAGTAAGAAACAATTTGATACTGTTGTTGATGTAATTAAGAAGAATGCAAGGAAAAAGTGATTTTTTTGTCAACTATGTGTATATAAAATAATCTACAAACCACATTATAAGAAAATAATAAAAAGAAGGAGAGAGAGGGTTAGAGAAACACCGAGATGTTATAGGGTGTTTTCGCAGGGTTTTTATCAGTGTTTATGCGCAGTCCACCGACAATAAATTTAGGGAAGTTCTGGAAGATTGGGGCTGACAGTTTAAACCCAATCCAGTTGCTCCAATAGTTTGCATCCCAGGTATTCCTTGACGAAAGCTTAAACGTCGCCTGGCGTTTGTTATCGATGAAATTGTTCATCTCAATAGCGTTTTCATTACTTGTTTGGAGAAGCACTCCCTCCATGGTACTTAACTCGATATTGTTACTTTGTATCTTGTTCGAACTTGCTTTGGACAACCGAATACCGATTTCATTATCAGAAACATCATTGCCTGAAATCGTATTATCAGTGCTTGTAAGACCATCAATTAGAATTGCTTCCTTTGCATTATTCTTAATCGAATTGTTCACAATGGAATTATGATGGCTACCAAGTGACAGCCCAATTCCTTGGTCTCCATTATTTTCAATACTGTTATGATTGATAGTATTATAAGTTGTAGTTGACCCTGAAATACCACTGAACGCATTATTGATGATTGTATTTTCTGAGATGGTGACTTTGCTTGTTGTCAAGCCAAGTGATATTCCATATCCCCCGTCTTTTATTAGATTATTTGTGATAAGGACGTTTTCGCTTAACGATGCGACCTGTATGACCATTTCGGTTGGTGTTCCAATAATGGTGAATGTTGAAATGGTTGTATCACTTGTACCAATTCTTACGACAGCATCGGTTGAAACTCCTTTGATGATGGTTGTATCGCGATCTTCCCCAAGCAAAGTGATCTTTTTTAGTTTGGTGTCAATATTCTCATTATACGTGTTGTTATATACAAAGATGGTGTCCCCATTGGTTGCGTTGTCAATCGCCTCTTGTATTGTGGTATAGTTTCCAGTTCCGTTTCCACCAACATATAACCAGCCGCGATTGATTGGTTGTGGCGTATATGATAAGGTGAGTGTGTTCGCTGATGCAGCACTGGCTCCTATAAAAAGTATTATTCCAATAATCAAGCTTTTCGCAATTAATTTATTTTTCATGATAAGTCCTCCTTTTATTTACTTGTTTAACACCTTTATTATATAAGTAATTCTGCACGGTCATTTAAATGTTTCTATTAAATATATTTAATAAGAGATATAACAAAGTGTATGAATGTTTCGAACCCTCTGCAAAGAATATGCTCTAAATCATTTCTTTTCATAACCTATTTAATCATCAAGATGATACCAGAATCAAACCACAATAGGAGAGTTATCTAAGATGGTAGAGATCGCTCCCTTTAAAGGACTAATCTACAATAAGAAACACATACAAAAACTAGAGGATGTCATGACACCACCCTACGACATTATTTCAGAACAAATGCAAAACGAGCTCTATCAGAAACATAAATATAACTTCGTCAGACTCATCTTAGGAAAAATCTTCCCAGATGATACGGAAATAAAAAACCGATATACACGAGCACAACAAACATTTGATGCATGGCAACAACAAGGGATTTTACATCCAACTAATATACCTGCAATCTATCCCTATAAAATAGATTATAAAATCAATAAAGAAAAAAAACAAATGAACGGGTTTTATGTTCTTCTAAAACTTGACCCAAATTACAAAATAATCAAAGCTCACGAAAAAACACTGGCAAAACCAAAGACAGACCGATTAAATCTCCTCCGTGCATGCCATGCGAACCTCGAGCCGATTCAGCTGATGTACATTGATGAGAATGACAGCATCAGGAAAACCATCAATGCTGCACTTGACAATCCACTTATTAACGTAAAAGGATATGACGGGTTTATCCATAAGCTCTATTGTGTAGATGACCAAAAAGTGGTTCAATCAATCATTGATGCACTGGAAAAAAAAATTCTTTTTATCGCAGATGGACACCATCGCTATCAAACATCAGTGAATTATGCATTGGAAAAACAACAGCAAACAGGAAACAACGATCCTTATACACCCTTCCAATACATCATGGTGGTCCTATGCAATATGCTTGATCCAGGTCTTTCTATTCTTCCCACGCACCGTTTAATAAAAATGCATGACATCGACATAGACGAGACATGTAAAAAACTTCAGAAATACTTCACCGTGGTAAAAAAACCTGTGGATGTTATTACAAAAGACTATCAACAAATTGGAAAAACCATAATAGAGGATATTGCGACAACTGATATGCATAGATATGCATTGTACACAAAAGGAGTGTATTATAGTTTGACGTTGAAGGATGAGCGTGTCATGGACTCAAAGGCACCCGATCATTCACGAACATGGAGAACACTTGATGTCTCCATACTCCATAAACTGATTTTGGAGGAATTCTTTGGCATCACAGAGAAAAATCTTGAAGATCATGTTAAATACACCAGAGTCGATTCTGAAGCGATCCAATTTGTTGACGATGGGGCATACGATTTCTCGATTCTTATGAATGCGACAAAGATCGACCAGTTAAAAGCGATCGCTGATGAAAGTGAACATATGCCGCAGAAGTCCACCTATTTCCTTCCTAAAATGCTCTCTGGTCTTGTGATGTATAAGATGTGACGAAACTTGGTAAAATTACATTTTGCTATTTTGTCACAACAGATTTATATACCGGTAGCGAGAAAGAAATAATCTGGTGAGGAAGGGAAAATACTATTCTCATGTTTCTTCTTCATATTTTTTCCCCTCCTTCCTCGCTGCCTTCTTCTATTTATTTGCTTATTCTTTTTTCAGGACCGATAAGAAAAACAGGTCACCTCGAGGAAGCATCGTGAACGCGCCGAATGAATTTCTTAATAAAAACGTTTGGTATGGTTGCTGTTCAAAATACGAGACTGTGAACCTCTCGTTTTTAAGGAATGTTTCGATTACCCGTGTTGTCTCTTCGGGGGTTATGGTGCAGACCGCGTAGAAAAGCATCCCATTCTTCCGAACATTTTGTGCTGCCTGACATAACAGGGATATTTGGGTCTTTGGAAGGTTGTCGACTCCGTTTATGTATTTTGCTTCAGGGTTTCTCCGTGCTGCCCCAAGTCCACTGCAAGGAGCATCAACCAACACGAGGTCATAGGTCTTTTCTGATGCATATTGTTCCACGGTGACGATTGCGTTATATTTTTCGCATCTTCGTTTTAGGGTTGCTCGTTTTGTAGCGTTGAGGTCATAGGCAGAGAGCTTCTTCTGATTTCTTGTAATTGATGCAAGGGCAAGAGTTTTCCCACCATTACCTGCGCACATATCATAAATTGAATCACCCAAGATTGAAGCAAGAAAGGAAACAAACTGGCTGCTTTCATCCTGAACATGGGCAAAACATTGTTGAATCACCTTTGAGTATTTGCCAACTGAAGTTGTCAGCACAGCAGAAGGAAGCACACCACGTTCTGAAGGAAGTGTCTCCTGTTGAAGCAGGGTTAGTACCTTATCTATCGTAGTTTTGTTGAAATTGATACAGAGCGTGGTCGGTGGCATCTCGTTAAGAAAATCAGCCCATTCTGCGTGGTCCTTGAGTATATCTGCTACATAGGAAGAGCACGAGTATCGATATTCAAAGGCATAGGAATATGCGTCTGCCTGCGCACCATCTCTGGCAAGGTTCACAAAATTTTCGGCAGATAATGACAAACCACGATTATCAAGGATATGTTCATACAATCGTTTCCAACGAACCACATCATGGACGATTTCAGAAATTTCCTGCCGTTGTTTCTTGGATAATCCCGCTGCGGGAAGAATATCACGTAAGCATCGAGCCATGTTACCCTTCTTAAGATATTTGCTTACGATTCGTACGGCAACTTTTTTTTCCATAGATAACACACCAGGTATTGTTTCATAGTAACAATTGGTTTTGTAATGGGTAACTCTTTGGACATTCACATCCTTCCATAAAAATATGTCTGTGCATGCTTAAAAGAGGTTGTTTGTCTTTAGTAGTATCTAACAATCATCTATTCACTGTCTTTTATAAATGCAATGATCCTCTTTATGCTGCATTCATTAATGACTCTGTAGGTAGGTTTTTTTTACATTTATGGCTTTTTTTGTTCTTGTATGATATTATCAATACCGGGTGGTCGTATTTTTTTTATTTCTTCAACCTTCTGCCATTCCTTAATTGCTTTATAGTTATCCCATTTGGTTGTAATTAATACGACAAATGTGTACCCTAAGAGAGGTATTAAAACCAATGAAATCAAGAAAAAGACCACAGCAAGCTCTTTTATCAAATATACGAAAAAAAATAAAGAGATCAATAGGACAGATATTATGAGAGTTATTCCCTTGATTCCATCGTCCATATTCTTCCTTTACCTTTGTCTAATAGTTTTATAGTATTCATCATATAAAAATATATGCTTAAATGAATCTCATACAAATACAAATAGTTATCTATAGCAACCAATAAATCTTTTTTTGAAAGAAGTAGCTTTTTACTTGAAATCTGTATTATGCTTATCTGATAGAGCGGATAGTAATGAAAAATCATCGTTTATTAACTTTTATAAAATCAACTAAATTTTAGATTGTAAAAAGCGATTCTCATAAGCGTTCTGGACTTAATGAATTAAGGCCCGAACCGGGATTTGAACCCGGCACAGAGGATCCACAGTCCCATATGTTACCAGGCTACACTATTCGGGCCATATATATCTAAAGGCAATGTTTCATTCTATAATTCAACATTTCCCGAAGATTTTTTCTATTTATCTTTTCAGCCCCAAAACCTTCTTCTTTATATAAAATATTCCTTTTTCCTCCGATACTATTATAAACTTATTTATCGACCTCAATAGACCGAATAGAGACCATCCAATGGTTTCTGATCCTTTCTCTTTTAAACTCTTTTTCGAGCCTGTCATATGCCTTATTTTTTAAACCTTATAGAAAGCATTGATATAATTTTATTTTTTGCTATCTTTAAAGGTCTCCAATTACCTTGTTGTTTTCTATTCTTTTCTTAATATATGAATCATCATTATCACTATCGGTCAGAATATGTGTTCAATAGTCGTTTGAGAATGTATAGACATAAATTTTTGAAGGAATGAGGTAATCAGTTATTTTTATGGTCAGTATCTCATTCGTCATATTTCCTCTTACTTGTTTTTGTTCAGAGCAGCAATAAGTTTTTCAAGAGCTTTCGCCCGATGAGAAAACTGATTTTTTTCTTCCATAGACATCTCCCCAAAGGTTTTTTCCTCGTTACGTGGTATAAAAATCGGGTCATAACCAAATCCATGCCCCCCCCTTTGTTGCTTTGCTATGGTCCCGATGCATTCTCCAGTCACAACCAGTGTTTTTCTGCCAGGCTTGCTATACGCATATACCGATCGAAACACTGCTTTTCTGTTTTCTTCACTACGAAGCAGTCGAAGAATCCCTGATAACCCGATGGTGAAGAACACATATTTCGAGTATACTCCGGGGAACCCCTTGAGTGGTTCAATAAACAATCCTGCGTCCTCAATCATAAATGCATGATTAACACGTTTTTGAATATCAGACACAGCCCAGGTGACTACATCCGTAAGACTTTCTGCTTGGATTTCTGGATAACCGATATCATTTTGAACAACTGTATAACCATATGGTCGAAGTTTTTCTGCTGCCTCATGAAATTTTCCTTTATTGCCTGTGATAAAATACAATTGCGTCATACAGTCTCTATCATCCTTTTTTCTTGATGGTAATAAACAAGACAATGAAGACATATCGTGTATATAATTATTGCAGGTAATCCTCTATTAAATTTTTATTTCATCTGTATATTATTTTTACTTCTGCTTTTATTTTTATAAAATCATAATTATTAGAATAAAGCTCTCCCGATTAATCTTAAAATAAAGGTTTTAGCAGGGGATTATGTTTTTAACCAAGATGCTGTTGTAAACATTATAAGTTACGTTGAAAGGTATGTAAAAAATAAATGAAGAACATTTACACAAAGATGAGATTGCAGTCCTTACAGAACTTGCGAAATATTCAAATAATAATATTGAAATAATCGCAAAACACTGTGGTTTCTCCAGGAAAAATAAGTAGAATTATTAGAAAATTAGAAGAAAAAAAGATAATCTGGGGGGTAAACCACGATTTTTAGGCGGAACATCAAGCTCTTCAGAAGTACCTATTATTAATCAAACGAACAATGAACATAGTCGATGAATAAACCATTGAAAATATCGTCTCTAACCATCTAGGAAATGAAGATCAAAAAATAGGAATAACTATCGAGAGCAGCTATTATAGACATGGTGAATATGACTGGGTTATAATCTTCACAGCCAAGGACCTAAAACATGCGAAAAAATTCGATAGTCTACTGTCAGTAAATTATGCAAATGTTATTGATAGTCCTCTCCTTATGTAGATCTCGTCTACCCAACGCAATCATCATATAATAAATCTCAAGCCTGAGAAAATTAAAGAATTTTTATAACGTTTTCTTTTCCTGTCTCTATTCTAATTTTTTTATCGATATCGTCCGCGCCGAATAATATCATCAATCGTATGAAGCACTCGTACGGGATCCCCGCGGTAATTTTTTTTATATCCATCAAGCACATTATTAAAGCAAGAAGAATATTGAGAATGGGTTGATTCAAACGCTTCCATAAGCACGTGGAGGTCCACTGCTTTTGTCTCAATTTCAATGGTTTTACACCCCAACCCAAAATCAATGAAATACAGCCGATCATAAAAAAGAATCATGTTAGATGTGGTAATATCGCCATGGATGATGTCATGATTATGAAGTCGAGCGATACTTTCCCCTATCTTCTGGCAGATTCGTTTTCTCTTCTGTTTACCTAATATATTCAGAATGTCTTTGACACGGTCCCCTGCTAGATACTCCATGGTGATGATGCCGTTGAAAAGATCAACATCGTAGATGAGGGGAACTGAAACACCAATGCGACGTGACTCCGCCATCAGCTTTGCTTCCTCCCTTGTTCGTGAGGCAATTAGCTGCCTATCGATTTCTTTAATACGGTACGCTTTCTGAACCCGTCGTTTCTCAACCACGGTTCTCCCCATATATGTTGATAAGAGGATTTCTGCTTCAGCACCTCGATACAGGATTTTTTTAGTCACGCCAGGTCACCTCTACCATATCGGTTCGAAACCGCTGATTAATCAGACTGTTATCGATGCTCATCCGACATCCACTCTGATACATCAGTAAACCAAGCCATGCGATCATAGCACCATTATCGATACATAAGTCCCGAGTTGGAACAAAAAATTTTGCACCGCGATTAAGAGCCATCGTTTGCACCATCTCGCGAAGTCGTTTATTTGATGCGACACCTCCACCAAGAAGAACTTCCTGTTTTTCCGTATGTGCCATCGCTCGCTCAGTAACTTCTGTAAGCATTGCAAATGTGGTCTCTTGCATTGAAAAACATACATCCTCCAGGTTCTTGCCTTTTTTGACGTAGTTCTCCGATGCGGTAAGCAAACCAGAAAACGCAATATCCATGCCTTTAATAGAATAAGGAAGTGGTAAGTACTGGCTTCCTTTTGCTGCCAATTGCTCAATTTTTGGTCCACAAGGAAATTCAAGCCCTAATGCTCTTCCGAATTTATCAAGACAATTTCCGATACCGATGTCAAGAGTCTCCCCAAAAACTCGATATTTTTTTTCAGCAAATGCAATCACTTGTGTATTTGCACCAGAAACATACAACAACACAGGGTCTGTACATTCCCTGACCGTCCCCCGACCAATCTCTAAATGTGCAACACAGTGATTTACTCCAATGAGAGGTTTTTCTATGGTCAATGCAAGGGCGCGGGCGGCGGTTGCCGCAGTGCGAAGACATGGACCAAGACCGGGTCCTTGAGAAAACGAAATGAGATCGATGTCAGAAAAGTCAATGGTTGTGACTCGTACAGACTCATGGATGAGACCTGCGATCTTCGCTGCATGATGGTTTGCGGCTTCTCTTGGGTGAATCCCGCCTTTTTCTGGTTGGTAGGTTTTAATTTTGTTGGAAAGCACCTGACACGTTCCTTTGCGTTCTTGAATGATACCAACACCAATGGAATGTGCTGTTCCCTCAATACCTAAACAAATCATCAACAGGTGGTAATATAACAACTATAAAATACATTTGGTTCGTTTGAAAAATCCATCTGTTATATAAAAAAGAATAATTTGCTAGATTCCTATTTTGTTTTTCTAGGTTCGTATACCTATATCGACGTTACTATCATCGATCGTCCATTGTTTTACCAGCGTCCCGCTTGGTGTATTTACAAAAGTGACGGTTTTCGATCGTGTTTCCTCCTTGATATGGTCCTTCCATGCCTCTAGCGCCGTTCTTATCTTTTCTTCAAGGGTGATTTCTGTTATGATCCGGTCCTCCACAGCAAGGTTTAACTCTTTACGCATAGATTGGATTCGTCTGATAATCTCCCGTGCTAACCCTTCGGTCTCCAGTTCGTCAGTGACGGTTGTTTCTACAAATAGGGTCATATCTTGTTCGGTGGCTTTTACATAGTGCTTCTTTTCGTGTTCAACGATTTCAAAGTCATCAATGGTGAGTCTAATCGTTTCGGCACCAATGGTAAATACAACTTCTTTCTGTTTCAGAAGCTGTTGATAGAGAAGATGCATATCCTGTGTTTCAAGCACTTGGATAATCTCTTTTGCTTTCTGCTTATATTTTGGTCCTAAATGAGATATCTTTGGTTTAACGGTTTTTGTCATAAATAAAGAAGCATCCCGTTCGTACCCAATGGTTTTTACATTCAACTCTTCTTTTATCAACTCAACTAATGATTGTGTTGATGTTTCAATTTCCTTGGAACAAACAATCGAGGCTGAGGGCAAGGGTTGTCTACCCTTGATGTTTATTTTCGAACGAAGCGCTCTACCTGCTTCGACCAGGGCTCGGATCAGTTCCATACTTCTTTCAAGATCTTCATCGATTGCTTTTTTGTCAGTCGCAGGATAGTCACATAGATGCACGCTTTCTGGCATAGCATCTGTTCTGAGATTCTGATACATCTCCTCTGTGATAAATGGGATGAATGGTGCAAGGAGTTGCGATAACCCAACAAAGATTTCATACATGGTAAAATATCCAGAAAGCTTATCAGTGGTTTTCTCATCGACCCAAAGTCGTTTCCGGGACCGTCTTAGGTACCAGTTGCTAAAATCATCGATGACAAACACTTCGATTGCCCGAGCGGCCTTATGGGTCTCAAACTCTTCCATGTAACTCTGAACCTCTCGGATTAACTTATTAAACCTACTATGAATCCATCGATCAAGAGCTCCTCGTTTTGCAAGAGGTATTCTTTTTTGTGTCGGGTCAAATACATCAAGCGCTGCATAAGTAGTAAAAAAGTTATACGAATTCCAAAACGTCAGTAAGAATTTTCCAAGGGTGTCTTTAACTGCTTCTTCATAGAAGCGGGTGGACATCCATGGAGCGTTTGCAGAGATAAGGTACCAGCGTAACGCGTCCGCTCCCTCATGATCAAGAATGATGCTTGGATCAACATAGTTCTTTTTACTTTTACTCATTTTTTGGTTATCTTTATCAAGGACTAAGCCAAGCGTAAGAACGGTTTTATAAGGGTGTTTTTCAAATAAAAATGTAGAGATCGCAAGCAGGGAATAAAACCAGCCCCGGGTCTGATCCAACGCTTCGCTGATGAAATCGATGGGGAAATTCTTCTTGAAGAGTTCTGTATGTTCAAACGGGTAATGCCATTGTGCAAAAAATGATGAGCCTGAGTCATACCAACAGTCGATGACTTCATTTTCCCGTATCATCCGCTGCTTGCATTTCGGGCATCTTACCTTAAGTTCATCGACAAACGGTTTATGCAGGTCGTACTCCTGCGGGAATGATTCACTAAGGTCACGGAGCTGTTGAACGCTGCCGATGCATTCGATATGATGACAGTTCTTATTGGAACAGGTCCAAATCGGCAAAGGAGTACCCCAATACCGGTCTCGTGAGAGTGCCCAGTCTTTCACGTCACGGATGAAATCACCAAACCGTCCCTGTTGCAGATGTGGTGGATACCAACCGATTTTGTTGTTGTTCCTCACTAAGGATTCTTGGACTTTTGACATAGCGATGAACCAGGACTCCATCGCGTAATACAACAACGGCGAGTCACAGCGCCAACAGAACGGATACTCATGCACGTGTTTTTTTGTGCCAGCAAGCAACCCACGTTCCTCGAGATATTGGATGATACTTGGATCAGCGTCTTTCACAAATTGTCCACTCCACAACGTCACCTTCTTAGGGAAGGTTCCATCAAGCCCTACAAGTTGGACGACCGGGAGATCATACACACGTCCAACATTATAATCATCCTCCCCAAACGCAGGGGCGATATGAACAATACCGGTTCCATCATCCATCGTGACAAAATCAGCAAGAACCACATACCAGGCTTTCTTCTCTGGAGTAGTATAGGCGAAGAGCGGGTCGTACTGTATATGTTCAAGGTCTTTTCCTATGAACCGATCAAGCATCTCATATTCTTGACCTTTAAGAAGAGCAGATGCCCGTTCCTCAGCTAGGATGAGCACTTCCCCATTCAATCGTATTTTGATGTAGGGCTCTTTCGGGTGGACTGCAAGGGCGACATTGGATATCAACGTCCAGGGCGTGGTGGTCCAGGCAAGGAAGTACTCCTCTTTATCTTTTCGTTTGAATTTGACAAAGATTGAGGGGTCTTCGACCATCTTGTATCCTTGGGATATCTCATGGGTTGACAGTGCAGTCCCACAGCGAGGACAATATGGAACAACCTTGTGACCGCGATATAGCAGCTTTTTTTTCCATGCTTGTTGCAATGACCACCAGACTGACTCTATATAATCATTCTTAAGGGTGATATAGGGATTGTCCATATCAAGCCAGAATGCGATCCGCTGGGTCATCTCCACCCAGGCATGTTCATATCGAAAAACACTTTTTTTACATTCTTCATTAAACTTTGCTATGCCATATCTCTCTATGGCCTGTTTATCCTCAAGACCAAGTTTTTTTTCTACCTCTATCTCAACAGGCAATCCATGTGTATCCCATCCTGCTTTTCGTAGGATATAATGACCCTTCATCGTCTCATATCGTAGGATCAAATCCTTCATAACTCTGGTTAGAACATGACCTGGATGAGGAAGACCATTTGCAGTTGGAGGCCCCTCTAAAAAAACGTACGCTGGGCTTCCTTCTCTCTGGTCAATTGATTTTTTGAAAACATGATTGTCTTTCCAGAATTTTCGAATACGTTCTTCAAATTCTTTTGGGTTGTATTTCTGCTGAGGAGGGCGAATCATTTGTATGCACCGGAATTGATCAAAGGTAGTTTAAACTGTCAGGTAATGACACAACCTCGTTAAAACCATTTCCCTTGCAAACCCCTCTAATAATTTTTCGGGTCGTTCGATTTCATAAGCTCTCGTAATAAAGCAGTTGCATAGCATCCTTTCTGAAGCTCGAAACATACCGTAACTGCTTGATTATCATTTGAGAACTCATCAGGTCGAATCGTCCATTTAAGCCAAGGCATCAATGCTAGTAAAGCGCGTCGTGATCCTTGGGAGGAAAGAAAGGGAATCTCTGGTATAATAAAATCTCTTGGATCAATTTTTTCAGATTCAATAATAGCATGTTCTATTTCCCCCATCTCCCCTTTTGAAAAAACAGTATCATAGCCGATGAGCAGCCCGGTTACAACCGCCTTTTTTTTAGAGAGTTGTTTGTTTACTTTATCGATGTTTAACTCACTTACCGGGATGATTTCAGAGGTAATCAGATTCTTTCTTATCGGGGAGATCAAGTCACCAACTATCGCCTGATGAAGGGGGATGTTTCTTTTAATGCGTTCACTAAGTATCTTGTTAAATAAATATGATTCATATGCATTCACAAACATTAGAAGCAGATTTTTTGGGAGTTCTTTGAATGCACCAATAAAATCGTCTGGATTTTGTATCAATTTATTTACCATTGCTTTTTCAAAATTCAATGTATCGGGGTAACCGTGAAATGCTTTTCTGTAGTCTTTTGTTTTTTCAAGGTCCGCACGTAACTTATAGATCATCTCATTTTCGCCTTTGTTCGGATGAGCTATGTACGTCATGGCCGCTTTTTCGAACATCCCCTGGATAATGTTTCTACCTACAAGATGGGTGATTGGTCGAATAATACCAAATCGTTGAATTCCATAGAAATTTGGAAAACCACCCAACGTTTTAAATGGACTCAAAAGAGAGGTGATGTGCTCTGGTGTAACGGTTTGTGGGATATTCCGTATCGTGATTTCGAAGTGATTTCCTCGTAAATCACCGATTCGTATGGGAGCATCGGATTGATACATATTCTGTATGGAAATATCTTTAATGGACAGACTAGTGAGTTGTTCTGGTTTAATATGCGCAAAGGACATCAGCTGGGTCGTCCATGCTCGTTTGTCTTTGGTGCCAGCAAAACTTATTCGTCGTTGTGACACATGCAAACGACGTGCAATTTCTTTGACAAGGGTGTGAGTCTCCCAATTTCGACTATTGACCTTAGCAATAGTAAAAGTCCCCCCGTCTTTTTTCGAGGGGTATAAGAACAGTTCGGTGACGCGGAAATCATCGATGCATACACGGAGTTTCCCACCTATTCCAGGTTGATTTGTACAATATGTATCGATACCAATTTCATGTTCAAAATCAGGGATTTTCATCAACGTGCTACTCGGGAGTTATTCAAAATTCTTACCGAATTGTTTAACTTCGTTCTCAAGGTATTTAACGGCTTTTTTTAGGGCATCCTTAGGGGATCCTTTTTTGACTCGGATAAAGAGGCGTTTTTTTGTTACTAGGGGGCTGTCTGCCATGCAGGCAGCGTATTCTACCTCATCGTTTTGCAATAAGATATGAGCTATCGGATGAAGGATCGTTTCATCTTCGCCAGTAATCTCTAGTTCAAGTTCGGTTTTTGTTTTCCTTATAATTTTCATATTCATGTTCTCACAGACTATATTATTATCTTTATAACTTTTTCATATCAAGGGCTCCATAGTCATCTGCGATACGTCGGTGTTCTTTATTACCGCAGTTCTCACATTCCAGACCATGGCCTTTTTTAACGAGTGCATGCCGGCATTTTGAACAAAGCGCTTTTATTGCTCCAAAATTCCGGTCTTTTGTTTGAAGCTGTACACTTGGTTTTACTTGAATGACTTTTGCTCTGATATAATCCTCGGTTTTATACTCTGTTGAAGCATCTTTGATAAAGCCTTGGGCGATTTCTTTAACATGAATAGTTGCATCGGTGTCACCAGAAACAGACCGTTTCTTTCCAGTAACATGAACGACATCAGCGATAATCATCGTGGGTTTAGCCACTATCACCTTTGCAATCACAACGTCTCCTTTTTTCAACAGCACTGGAGTACTTGATGCTGGTTTTACTATTGCGGTACGATGTTTTTCATCGATAATATAGGTTCCTATTCGTGCTGCTCGGATAATCCCATTTTCTTCAAAGGTCCCATCGCCAGGTAATAATTCCTCAGAAGTGGAAAGCTGATCACCCGGCATGACTAATTTGTCCTTCATTTTTTTCTCACGAATCCAAATAGGCAAGTTAATCTATGTTTTAAAGGTTATGGTTATGCTTCGCAGCAAACAAGGAAGGTATTGAGACTGGAACTGGAGTAAAAAGTGTTATAAATAGATTGTTTATTTCGCTTTTCCAAGATAATCAGAAGATACTTAGGTGAAAACTATGTCACGGAAACCAGCAAGAATGATTCGTTCTGTCAAAAGCATGGCAACAACTCGAAGAGAATATATGGGTGGTGTCCCCCCATCTCGTCTTACGCAGTTTGTCATCGGTAATAAAACAGCGAAGTTTCCCGTTCAGCTCTCATTAGTTACAAAAGAGAAATGCCAAATGCGACACAACGCCTTGGAATCGGCACGTATCTCCGCAAACAAGGCACTTGAGAAAAACATTGGCTCTGCAAATTACCGATTACATATCAGAATTTATCCTCACATTGTCATTCGAGAGAATAAACAAGCAACAGGAGCAGGAGCTGACCGTGTCTCCCAAGGTATGAGACGGGCCTACGGAAAACCAGTCGGTACCGCAGCTCGTGTAAAAATGAATCAAATTTTAATGACCTTGGATACCACAGAACAGTTCGTTGTTCCTGCACAAGAAGCGTTACGAAAAGCAGGGATGAAGCTTTCCACTCCTTGTTCTATTAATATCGAGAAAGGCGGAGACCTTCTCCATTAAAAAACCCTTTTTCTATATATATTTGATGAAAAATGGAATAAGAATCAATCCCAAAATAAGAAGTGAGATTGCTAGTGAGATGTTTTTGACGATTTTTTCTTTTGTTTCTTCCTTCAACCCTTTTTTCAGCCGCGTAAGTATCGCTCGTATACCGTCATTAAAAAGGAATCCTCCATCAAGAGGAACCATTGGAAGCACGTTGAATAGAGACACTGCCAAGTTCAACCAGAAAATCCAGTACACAGCATTAATAAGAATCCAAAAAAGAGAAACAGGGAGAACACCAAGCGGACCAGTGATCATATAGGTCTCAGTAAACGGAGAAACGATAGGGTTATATCCCGCGAAATACCCAATCAAAGGAAGACTATAGAATGTAAGAAGTCCTTGCGGGAATTTAGAAAACGGATTTTTCATAATGGTCAGATATTCTTGGTAGACCGAGTCCCGAACCAATGATTGAACTCCAAGATATCCTTTACCTTTATAGGATTCATTATTCATGTAGATGTATGGTCGTTTTGCATATTCGATGTATTTATCCCCTAGTGTCACTTCAGTCGTCTGTGACACTGCGTTTTTGATATACGTAAGATTAACCGTCTGATTTGCCCTAGTCTTATTCCATACGGTGAAGAACTCATTACCAGAGCGAATAACGGTGTTATTAAAACCAGTGATGATGACTCCGGTTTGAAGCCCTATTTGTGATGCTGGTGAATCAGTATCAACCGTAAATACAATCGCCCCTTCACTTACCGGTGTAACCGAGGTCATAAACAACCCTGAAAACAATATGATACATACAAGAACCACAACAATATTTGCTGTTGGCCCTGCGGCATAAATTCTCATCCGAGGAAAGATTTTTGCTTTTTTTACCTCTTCTTCATCAGGTTCACAGAATGCTCCAATGGGGACGATTAAATACAGAATCCCAAGGGATTTCACTTTGATAGAATCAACCAACGCAAGGATACCATGGGCGAACTCATGAACGATGATTGCGACGATAAGCCCTAAAAGGACGTATCCAAGGTATTCCAAGGGAAGCAACGGGTTGATACCAGGAAGCACAAGAGCAACTTCAGGTCCCGGCAGCGTTTCACGCTGTGCTGGGGTAAATCCAAACACCAGCCACGCAGTCATAATCATCAAGATTGTCATCAAAACCATAGTGATAAAACAAAAGACAATGCCGATATTTCCATAAAGTTTCCAGAGTCGTTTTTGCTTCGCGCGGTTCTTAAGGAACAGTATTCCTTTTTGAGTACGCCACATAAGTGCAGGTCCATAAAACGAGATATTATGTGTTTCTAAAACCCCTTTTTTGGATAGGAGAAACACCACTCCTGCATACACTAGGATGATGGTGAGAAAAAGGAGAATACTTTCAACAATCGACATAATCTCGGGCGATGAATACAATAAGAGTTATTAAAGTAACGGTTAGACGATTATTTCGCATGATGTTTTAGGATTTTCTGGGTCTGTTCTTCTATATTGGCTTCATAGGTCTCATGGATATATTCCTCTTTGATGTAATGATAGCTGACTGCACCAATAAAAACAATTAGGATTCCTGCTACAATATATCCCCAGAATGAAAGAGTGTAAAAGACGTCTATTAAAAATACTTTGTTTTTATGAAATTCCCAAATGACATGACCAAAGGTATCAAAGAGGATGGAGCCAATAAACCCAAATCCAAATAATGAAAACGGGACGATCCAGTAGGACCATAAAATCTTTTTTTCTCTGATATATAGATCAGTGACTCTTCCAAACGCAGCAAGCAGTCCTGATGCAACAACCCCCCAGATGATTGCCGCAAGAAATTTAAAGATGAGAACGTCCAGATATTGTTGATAGAAGGTAAATGTGTTATTATACGCATAAAACACGGTAACCGCAATGATAACAAACGCTAAAATAGAGGTATAAAACGATGGCCTCCCCAACAGAAGACCTGCTCGAAATTCATGCCAAATCATCGCGATTTTTTTCTCAGAACCAAACGTTCTAATAAGAAGATACATGCCTAAAGTAAATAATATAGCACCAAAGCCACTACCCGCCATCCCTAAGATAGCAAAAATAGCCCAGACAATCAGAATCAATGCAATTGGAAGGAAAAATTGTTTCTTTACTTTATCTTCATCAAGAAGTTTGATGATTCGATAATAAGTATCCTCCAGCTGTTTGCTCTGTTTGACATTCACTCGTTGGATCGAACTGATTTTTAACCGGGATTGGATAATGGGTAGAATATATTCATCCTCAGCTCCATCGCTTATGACAATTGCATCCTCTGCATTAGTTTGTTGAATCACGATGTCAAGTTGTTCAGACAATCTCTGATCGGATGAGATACCAACGTTTATGTCTCCGCATAACGTAGCTATCTCAACATCTTTTCCTTCTTTTTTTAGATTTTCATAGATAGAAATGGCAAAAAAAATCGCATTCAAATCTGAATCTTCTGGATCGATAATCCCAATTTTATTGGCCGCATCTATATTATTTTGGACGCCTATAATCGGACTTTTAACCTGAGCCTTCCTACCAAAATCATCGTCACGATCGATATTAAGAATCAGGGTTTTCGCCATTTTTTCAAAAATAATACCTATCAGTGTATATAAAGTTTTATAAATTATATTTGTTTTTTAACAAATTCGCCAAAGAACACCAAAATCAAATATACCTGCATTCTATTTCCTTACTAATATGCCACTTGTAACCTTCAAATACCAGGATTTTAGCCAGTTACTGGGTCATACGATACCTAAAGAGAAGCTTATCGAAAAACTTCCGATGATTGGTGGAGATTTTAGTCATGCCACAGACGAAGAAATCAACATTGAATTTTTCCCTAATAGACCTGATCTTACCTCTGTTGAAGGTATAGCGCGTGCATCACGAGCGTACTTCGAGTTTAAACCAGGATTACAGACCTACACTCTTACGACATCAGATGTCACCTTACATGTCGATCCCTCAGTAAAAAAAATAAGACCATTTGTGACCATCGCGTTAGTAAAAAATGTCACGATGAGCAGCGAACTCATCATTTCTCTTATGGGTTTACAAGAGAAACTTCATATCGGATTAGGAAGAAACAGAAAGAAAGTCGCAATCGGTGTGCATAACGCTGAACCAGTGACCCCTCCTTTTATTTACAAGGCAGTAGATCCTGATTCCATAGCGTTTATACCGCTAGCAAAAGACGAACCAATGACACTTCGTGAGATTTTAAAAAAACATGAGAAAGGAGTTGATTATGCATACCTCCTTGAAGGGTTTGATAGATATCCCTTGATTGTTGATGTACAAAATAACGTGCTTTCTTTTCCTCCCATCATCAACGGCAGATTAACCGAAGTTACTCCCCACACAACAGAAATATTTATCGATGTAACTGGGACCGATAAAAAAGCGATTAACTATGCGCTGAACATCATTACCACTGCTCTTGCAGAACGAGGTGGAAAACTTTACCAGACGACTGTAAAGGATGAAGGAAAAAACATACTTTGCCCAGATTTTACGCCGCTACAGAAACAAGTATCAAAAGCATTTGTAAACAGAATTCTTGGGACAACCTTTACTGAAAAAGAGATCGTGTTGTATTTGAAAAAAATGGGACATGATGCATTTGATGCAGGTGACGGGATTATACACGTTGATGTCGCTACATGGCGCTCCGATATCCTTCATGAGATTGACCTTGTTGAGGACGTAGCGGTCGGATACAGCTATGACCAATTCCCGACTGATTTGCCAAAGGCATTGACCTTTGGCAGAACGTTACTACATCAACACCTACTTGAAACGCTACGCAGTGTCATGATTGGTGTTGGCTTTAACGAGGTGACTACTTTTGTTATTTCCAATAAAGAAGATGAATTTACACGCATGGGACTTGAAAAAAGAACCATGGTTCAAATCGAAAACCCTATCGGTGAAGAATATAGCGGGCTACGGATAAGTCTGCTTCCCTCATTGTTAAAACTCCTTAGAGAGAACCGACATCATTCGTTACCACAACAGATTTTTGAGGTAGGAATTGTGGTAGATGAACAAGCAAAAAACCAATACCATATCGCAGGTCTTAAAATAGATGCGAAAGCAAGTTTCACTGAATGTAAATCCCTTGTAGAAAACGTGATTCGCGAATGTGGACAGAAACCTCTGATAAAGGAAAAGTCTCATGGTGCATTCATCCAGGGACGCTGTGCTGCAGTTATGAAAAAAGAAACTGAGATTGGAATTTTTGGAGAGATCCATCCAAAAACCATTCAAGCATTTCATCTTGAACATCCGGTTATTGCGTTTGAACTTATAACTGATCACATACTGTAAGATAACTTCTTGGTGAAGAGTAATGGCTTCAGAATATCGTTTTATCACGCAAGAAACCTGGGATGCAATAGCAGAAAGCTTTGATACGACTAGACAAAAACCCTGGAACTTTTGTCTTGATTTCATTGATTCGCTAAATCAGAAGGATGTGGCGGCTGATATCGGCTGTGGAAACGGACGTCATCTTATCCCTCTTGCTAATACGTGTTCTTCTGTTTTTGGTGTAGATATCTCAATGAAGTTATTAAGAATTGTTCAAAAGAAACTTCGAAACAGCTCTCTAAAGAATGTGTCATTAATTCATACTGATGCCGTCCAATTACCATTTGCAAAAGAATGTCTTGATGTGGTATTGCTTATCGCATCGTTACATAACATCCAAGGCAAAATCCACCGCATAACCGCACTAAAGGAAATATTTCGTGTGCTCAAATCCCAGGGGATCGCTTTGATTAGTGTTTGGTCACGATGGCAGGATAGATATTTTATATATTTCCTCAAACAATTCTTTGTTCATACACGTGAATTTGGAGATATAGATATCTACTGGCGGCAGCATACTCTCGATATCCCTCGTTTTTACCATCTCTACAGCAATAGCGAATTTTCCCGCGAATTACAACAAGTAGGTTTTCAAATTCAACAAATCAAAAGTATAAAAATTCACTCAAAGCGATTCCCTGACAATTATTTCGCTATTGTTCGAAAAAGATAATTATTTAAGAAAGTCGACATTTTCGAAAGAGAGATCCCCCGGGGTATCTTTATGAATATTATCACTACAGAGAATCTTACGAAAACATTCAATAGTTTTACCGCTGTCGATCACATTAAGTTCTCTGTAAAAGAAGGTGAAATTTTTGGGTTTCTTGGTCCAAATGGTGCGGGAAAAACCACAACGATTAAAATGCTTACAACCTTGCTTTACCCAACAGAAGGTTCTGCTTCAATCGCAGGATTTGATATCTTAAAACAACGGGCGCAAGTACGAGAAAATATTGGAGTCGTTTTTCAAGAACCTGCCCTAGATACAGAACTAACCTGCAGAGAGAATCTTGATTTTCATGCGCGGATGTATGGATTATCGGCAGAGACAAGGAAAAAACGGATTGTTGAAGTATTAACCCTTGTCAATTTGCTCGACAAAAAAGATGTTTTGGTGAAAAACTACTCAAGTGGCATGAAACGACGACTTGAAATTGCTCGTGGATTGATGCATTCGCCACGTGTGTTGTTTTTAGATGAACCGACCTTAGGTTTGGACGCTCAGACAAGACGGGTGATTTGGGACTATATCAAACAATTAAACAAGATTGAAAACACTACGATTTTTTTGACAACACATTACATGGATGAAGCTGATTTCCTCTGTAAAAATATAGGGATTATTGATAAAGGAAAAATCATAGTGATGAATAGAGTAGAAGCTTTGAAAAAATCTATTGGAAACGATGTTATCACCTTGGTATGTTCTGATAATATAGTATTGCAGCAGCGATTGTCACGGGAGCTTTGGATTAATAAGACAACATTGTATGGTTCTTTTCTTACCCTTGGTGTTGAGCGTGGTGAAGAAAAAATCCCAGTAATCTTTGAAATCGCACGGCAGGTCAATGTTTCGATTTCTTCTGTTGATGTTCGAAAACCAACACTTGATGATGTTTTTCTTCATTATACGGGTCGTCATATTCGTGAGCAGACGACGGAGGCTGTTGTGAGTAGAGCATTCAAACCAGTAGGCTTTCATCCAAGGCGGCAGAAATGATGGATAGGAAAGATTTCCAAGCTATTTATATGCTATGGCTTCGTCAAATGAAGCGGTTTCTTCGTACAAAAAGCAGGGTGGTAGCCACCATTGTCCAGCCCTTATTCTTTCTCTTCATCCTCGGATTTGGATTAAATATTGCGATATTTCCAGGAATGGAAGGATCATACATTACGTTTCTTGCACCAGGGATTATAGCAATGGCGATTTTATTTTCCTCGATGTTTACTGGTGTATCAGTACTTTGGGATAGGCAATCGGGATTTTTACAGGAAGTGCTAGTTGCCCCAGTGAGTCGATTATCTATCGTTATTGGAAGGACTTTTGGTGGGGCTACAGTTGCCCTGATTCAAGGTTTAATCATTATGGTTATCGCGATTGTACTCGGTGTGCAGATTTCAGGGCTAAGAGGTTTTTTACTCACGATATTTTTTATGATATTGTTATCTTTTACAGCGGTTGGATTTGGTTTAATTCTTGCCTCAACCATGCGTGATTTTGAGGGATTTCAATCTATTATGTCATTGATTGTAATGCCGTTAATGTTTTTATCCTCGAGTTTTTATCCAATAAATGAGTCCCTCCCTGATTGGCTGCGGATCCTTTCTTTCTGCAATCCATTATTTTATATGGTTGATGGGATTCGAGGTAGTTTTACGGGTATTAATTACGTTATCCCTCCATTAATAAATCTTGGAATTATCCTAGTCATCTGTATCATCATCATGGTGCTTGGAACTCACTTTTTTAACAAGTCTGAGATTTAGTTCTTGATTTAGTATTGGATTTTAATGTTTTCTTCTAATTTTCTTGAAAAAATGTTAGTTTTATATACTATGAGCGGACAAGCAGTGACCCGGATTTAAGATAAAAAAAGAAAAAAAGAGAGAGAGTTTTTAATCACCAGATATTATGATAATGTTGTCCCCCTTAAGAGTAACTGGTTTATCAATAGTCAGATCGCCTTTGTAAAAATAGTAATAGTAACCAGCTTTGAATATAAGGGTGCCATAATCTGGTACGTGTTCGACCGCGTGACTAATGCTAGATAGAAAAGGATAATTCGGTGACCCATCTCCTATTGGCAATGGGCTGTAGCCGTAATAAAATTTAACGTTTAGAGGTGCTAAGCGTGTCACCCAATTTTCTGAAACATTATATGGTACGCTATCAAAGGAATACCAAACATGAGCATCATGGCCATGTCCCATGTTCATTAAAAACTGTCTATCTGGATCTGTACTTGTATTATATCCATAAATCACAAAAG
>LSSI01000073.1 GCA_001595945.1 Thermoplasmatales archaeon SM1-50 | reverse complement strand
ATATAATCTTTTGGTGGTAAGCCTAACGCGATTGCTTCGTCTTTTGGTATCCCGGCGCCTAAATGTCTTTCGATGATATTAGCGATGCATTCTGGTAAACCTACCTGACGAGCGATTTTTGCTCCTTCAACCCCATGCATGATCCCTTGGGTCTTTGACCGTCCTATGTCATGAAGCAAAGCGCCTGTCTCGACAAGCTCAATATTCGCATGAGCCTTCTTCGCTATCCTCACAGCGACCCTTCGTACTGCTTTACAATGAACAATGACTTCATTGGAACACCCAGCTTTTTTTAATAATCGCAGGCATTGTCCAGGATTTGGAATCGTGTTCATGTTTTTTCCTTTGAAAGAACTTTTTTACCGTTAACCCAAGGAACAATTTGAATGTTTCCATGGAACTCTTTTTTTTGCCAAGTAGCTTTGGTAAATCGGTCAAGGAACAGTGCTAATGCAGCAACCTCAGAATGCGGTTGATTACCAACTGAAATATTGAAATTAGCAACCTGGTAATAATAGGGAGGTACTTTTTCAGCCCCAACAATAACTAGCAGATCACGAGTTGCATCAAGGCGGCTTACTGCTTTTTCCAGCTCCTCTCCATACATCGTGAGATGAACGATGGATCCTGTCCATGATTTGATGGTTTTTTTAGGATCGACGCCTGTTTGGATCTGGAAATTTCCGCCAAACCGTTTGCAGACAGCCTGAATATTCTTCTTTATTTTTTCATCTTTCGTGGTGATTAGGATGACGTCAGCACCAAATGCTCGTGCGACCAATGCAACATGTGTGGTAATCCGTTTGTCACGATCGATTCGATGTCCGAGTCGTAATACTACTATCATGATATCCAATCCGTTCTTGTAAAACAGAAAAGAAAAAGAGTTTTAAAAGTAATCCGATATCAAAGTGGTTTTGTTAGAGTTTACTTTTTTTCTTCAATAGGATGTAATCGACTTTTTTTTCGATGTTATCTTTGTTTTGATTACCGCCAGCTGTTGATTCTGTTTGACTGTGTCTCATATCGTCAATATTTTGTTCGATTGTATCAGCATTTTCCCAACTGGTTCTCTTTAATGATCGTTTTTTCTCTGGCGTTGTTGTTGACTTTTGTTTTAATTTAGATCCCTTCGAATAGAGTGTTTCATCGTATACTTTGACTGGAATTTCTGTTTGTTCTTTTCCAGTTTGTTTTGCCCCTTGTTTTTCTTCAGAGGTTTGGTTTTCTTTTTTTTGTATTGTTATTTCTGCTTGTGGTGGTTCTTTTGTTTTCAAACGGTTAAACAACTTCCATTTTGTCAACAAGAATCCCTCTGTTGCTGTTTTTTTTTTACGTTATGTTCATAATACTTGATAAGGTTTTCCTTCTGAAGAATTTTCTGTGAATGTTAGAATGAATAATAAATATTTATCTTACTATGAAATTATACTGATTATTGTAAGCAATTAATTAGTCTATTTTTTTTTTTTGATTTAATTTCTCCTATATGGAATATATTTTTACAAACTGTAGAAAGTCCTTAAAGGTCTATATTTTTAGTCGAATTATCAATGTCTCCGCCAGTGAATACATGGAATATATAACTGGAAAAACTATAAGTGTTGAATAATATACTTATTTATTTTTTTAGGGAATTTATCATACATTTTATGAATAATAGAAAAAATTATAAGAGGAAACTCTATTGACAGAAATATATTCGAAGGAAAGGATATGGAAGAAGCATCTAATTCATTAATTGGAAAGACGGTTTTAAATACAAAGGGGACTATTATTGGAATTATAGAGAAATCTATAAAGGATGCTGTTTCAGGAGAAATTGTCTCGGTATTAATAAAACCGTCAAAAGAAACAAATCTCCAAAAGTATACTGTAACGGAGCTTGGAGAAATCATCTTCCCATTTGCATCATTATCCTCCGTAAAAGATGTCGTCATCATCGAAGAAACTCTAAACTAACAAACGGAAAAATCTAAAGCGATATTAAAAAATGTATTCCTCAGATTACTTTTTTCATTAATCGGAGATAGTCCAAAAGATGTCTCGTAATTAAAAAATTATTTTTCACATGAAGTTTTCCAAATTTGCCCATTTCTTCTGCCAAGTGTGGATTTTTTATTAGATACGAAATCTTGTCCGCAAATCCAACATAATCCTTCGGATTAACCAAATAACCATTTTTTCCATTGATTACCTGAGATGGTATTCCACCAACGTTTGAAGCAACAACAGGCGTTCCTTTCCATAAGGCTTCACTAACTGTGATCCCAAACCCTTCTTTTATTGATTTTTGGACGATTACGGAAGAGGCTCGCTGTAGTGCGTTTATCACGATATCTGGGGCATCAATGATGAGTCGTATATCCTGTTCTTGTTCGATAAGTTTTTCTAAATGTTCAAATATCTCCTGTCCCTCTGGATCGTCTGTTGCCATCGAACCAGCTAATATCAGCTGACAGTCAACTTGTTTTTTAACCATTTTAAATATTTTAATAATTCCTTCTGGATCTTTCCACTTATCAAATCGTGAGATTTGGGTGATGAGTGGTTTTTTCTGTTCAATCCCATATTTTGTGAGATATTTTGAGATTGTGGCACTTGGTATATCCCTATTTTTAAGGTTTAGCGGATCAATGGATGGCTGGATGATGTACTGTGGCATCACTCTTTCCGGGATATCTCTTGGTTTGAATTTATCCATCGAAATTATCATAGCATCATATTTTAGAATAAACATCTTGAGGTAATCCCATATCTCTCGCATAGGAGTAGAAATATCTATATGACATCGCCAGACCCAAGGCTGCCTTTTTTTGTAACAGGTAACAATTGGTAATGGTTGTGGGTCATGGACAACGACGAAATCATGATTGATGTGAGAAAAAATTGCATTGTTCACATTGTTGATATAGTAAATTTCCTTTTTTTTTCCAGAGAGATTGATTCGTTCCCCTTGAAGTGCATTATGAAACTTTTTTGTGATAGTAAAAAAATCAAGATTCCCATGTAAAATTCTCCAATCGGTTTTGATTCCAACGTCATTTAAAAGGATTATGAGACTATTTAAGATCTCTGCAACCCCACCTCCTTGATACGTCGAGTTAATGTGAACCATTCTTTTTTCTGATAGAACAGATGCTTCATCACGGATTTTCTGAATAGCTTGATCGCCGATGATATCCTGATATTTATCAAGTGATTTAATCGCAAATATTGTCATACAATATCTCCTAGCACATCCTTTGACGTAGGCATATTTATTTTTATATTTAAACGTACGCCTTATAAAAATATCTTTTTTTACTTATATTTATGAGTATTTCAGTAGTTGGGATTACAATAAAATTAACAAAAAAATGTGAGATTAGACTTGTTTTACTTTTTGAGCAAGAGATTCAAGAAAGAAGGCGACCTCCTCTGGATTTTTAACCCAATAATGGGCTGCTGTTTTTCTTTTTTTTTCATGTGTAACATGGATGGTAATCCCTTTTTTTGCCAAGGTTCTGAATGCATCCTCATCAGTGATATCATCACCAATATAGATTGGAAGTATTTTTTTTGTGTTCGCAAAATGACTAAGAAATAGTTCTATTGCATTTCCCTTGTTCCATCCTTTCGGTCTTGCTTCGATGACCTTTGCGCCATTGATAAACTCTAATATTTTTTTTTTGTCATAATCACGGACGATGGTTTTGAATGTTTCTCGTAGAATCCGTATTCTGTTTTTTGGAAGAAGACGATAATGAAAGACGACCGTGAGTCCCTTATCCTCGAGATATGCTCCTTTCTCCTCTTTTAGTATCGAGTGCATGTTTTTTTTAATAACTGTGATAAGAGAACGCGTTTTTTGTGCTGTTTTTCGCTGAAATTGCACTCCTTCGGGGGAGTCAATGTATAGTCCATGCAAAGCAATAAACGACAATCGCTTTACGTGTAACAATTTTTTTATGTCTTCAAGCGTTCTTCCGGTGACAATAATTACCTTTATTTTCTGGATTTGTATCAAGAGTCTTAAAACTTTTTTTATCCTCTCTGGTGTGATTACCTTAGCTGGAGAATCCTTAAAGGAGACAAGAGTTCCGTCATAATCTAAGAATATAAAGATAACGTCTGATTTTAAGATTTTTTTATATATTTCGTCTGAATGATTGAAAAGAAAATCAGGCATAGACGTGTTCCCATTCTTTTAAAAAGTTGCTATACCACCATTCAGAATCATGGTTTTTAACCTTTTGTCTCATTGCTTGAAATCGGTATTTTTTTTCATCAGAAGGCATATCAACTGCTTTTTTAATCGCCCTGGCAATTGAATGAAGATCATAGGGGTTGACAGTAAGGGCATTTGTGAGTTCCTCGGAAGCACCAGCAAACTCGCTCAGGATTAACACCGTGTTTTCATTATTTGATGCGATATATTCCTTCGCAATTAAATTCATACCATCGCGCAGTGGAGTCAATAACCCAATATCCGATATCCAATAGTAGGCTAATAATGAAGTAAGTGAGATTTCTTTTGAAAAATACATAACAGGAGTCCAAGTCTCGTTTCTGTATTTTCCATTGATTCTTCCAACCGCCTCATCAATTTCTTTTTTCATCAAAGAATACTCCTCGATTTTGTTTCTACTAGGAGAAGCGATTTGAACAAAAACGATTTTTTCTCGATATTTTGGATTTTCATCAAGTAATAATTCGAAGGCTTTAATTCTATTTAAAATTCCTTTTGTATAATCAAGACGATCAATCCCAAGGACGAGTTTTTTATTCCCATAGAGCTTCTTTAAATGTGCAGCTTTTTTTAACATCGCTGAAGAATGTGCAATTTGATGATATTCACTATAGCAAATACCTAAAGGGAAATGCTTGATTTTTGTTGTATGTTTTTCATAATGTATTAATTTCTTTTTTATGTTTAATTTCACCCCTGGTTTTCTGTTTACGCAGTTTAAAAAATTTGATACATACGAAAAGGTATGAAATCCGATAAAATCTGACTGAAGGAGTCCACTAAGCAGTTCATCTCTCCAAGGTAAAGTACAAAAGATTTCCCATGGCGGCCAAGGAATATGCCAAAAAAATGCGATTTTTGCAGTAGGTTTTCTCTGTTTGATAAAAAAAGGGACAAGTGATAATTGATAATCATGAATCCAAATAAAATCATCTTTTCCTATTTCACTTAAGATATTTTGTGCGAACTTTTTATTTACCTTACAATAGGTGTTCCAATAGGTCTCTTTAGGTTGCATTTTTTCGATAAATAAATGAAACAATGGCCATAATACACGATTAGAAAAACCATGATAATAATTCTCGATTTCTTTTTTTGTCAAGGGGATTCGTTTCAATTCATAGCAAGGATTCTCAGGAGGGATTTTAACTTTCTTATGTGTATCTGTTACTAGAAAATCAGCATTCCCACTTCCCCAAGCAATCCATAGTCCTTTATGTTTTCTAATGAGTGGATCAAGAGCAGAGATTACACCGCCGATAGATTTTTTACATACGATTTCATTTTTTTTTGATTTTTTGTGAATATATGGCTCTCTGTTTGAAACTAACACTAGTTTCTTCTTGCTTATAGAAATCCCACGTAATTTATAAACTAAAGAATCTTTAATAATTTTTCTACAGATTTTACTTTTTTTTCATGATAATGAATAAAAAATACGATTCTTTTATTAATAATGATTTATATTCGTTTTGCTGGTGATATGAAGATGGGAGCACAACAAAACGAGAATCTTGTACGTAATCAAATTACAGCGCAAACAATTAAAATTATTCATTTTTCTTGGGAATTTCCTCCAACGATTTGGGGTGGATTAGGAACATTTGCAACAGAATTGTTACAAAAACAAGTTTCTTTGGGAAATGATGTTACTGTTTTTACATTAAACAAGGATAATTCAAACCCCCCGTCAGAAAAATGGAAGGGCGTAGATGTCTATCGACCGAAATTAATCGACCTTTCATCGAGTTTTACTTTGTTCGCGAATCAGGATGTTCGTTCATGGGGATCACATTTCAAGTTTTTTGCTGATGTCATTAGCTATAATATCTCCTCTGCATCACAACTCGTTAATACAATAGTAAAAACAAATGAAAAATCTTTTGATATTATCGATGGACATGATTGGTTGGGTATCATTGGTGGAATGATAGCTAAAAAAGAATTAAATCTTCCCTTGATTTTTCATATCCATTCTACAGAAAACGGCAGATCGCTTGGAGGTGGATCGCAAACCATAAAAAATATCGAATATGAAGGCGGACAAACGGCAGATGGTATTATTACTGTTTCTCATGCTATGAAAAATGAGCTCCACCAACTGGGTTTTCCCGCTGAAAAGATACAAGTATGCTGGAATGGGGTTGATCCTCAGAAATATGATCCTAATCGTATCAGTTCTCAGGCCGTTTCTATTCTCAGAGCTACATATGGGATACGCCCAGATGAGACGATGTTATTTTTTGTCGGCCGTCTTGTAGCTGTAAAAGGCATCGATAAGCTTGTACAAGCAATGCCTCATGTGCTAAAGATTTTCCCGAAGACAAAATTAGTAATACTTGGCGTCGGTGACATGGAGGCTGACATTCGTCGCATGGTTGAAGATTTGGGGTTACAAACAAAGATTATTTTACGAAATGAATTTGTTAGTGAGGAAGAACGGATATTACATTATGCAGCAAGTGATGTTGTGGTACTTCCTTCTCTTTATGAGCCTTTTGGCATCGTCTGTACAGAGGCCATGTCTATGTCAAAGCCTGTTGTTGTAGGTGCTCGTGGGATAAATGGAATGAGAGAACAAGTCATCCCATCCGGGGCGGATCAGTGCGGTAGACATATCAATCCATACGATCCAATAGATATCGCATGGGGAATCAAACAACTCTTAGAATCAAAAGAACAACGAATTCAAATGGGTTATCATGCGAGGGAACAAGTAATTGAAAAGTTTAACTGGGATACCATTGCGGAAAGGACTTCGGAAATTTATACAAAATTTATAAGATAATACACTTGATACCCTTAAAAGTTTTGATTTATAAAACTATTTGTTTCTAGCACTCTCATTATAGAATTTTTCGCTTGGAAGCAGCTAATGGTTAGTTGAAAAATTATTTTCAGGAATATCAAAATCGATCTGAAAAACATTTAAAACAGGAATTGATTTCGTGTTATTATAGAATTAGAAGAGCAAAAAGAACGAATCAGTTAAGGCGTTATCTTACCAAAACATAAAACATAGAAGAATAAAGGGCCAGTGGTCTAGTTGGTTATGACATCGCTCTCACACGGCGAAGGTCGCCGGTTCGAATCCGGCCTGGCCCACTACCTTCTTCTCGGAGTAATTACTTTCATTTGAGGGTCTTTTTTGTGGGTAAACCAAAGTGACCTGTTCATTTTGTTTTCCTCCCACAATCAAATTATGTGGTTTGAGGGCAATATTGAACAGGTTTTTCCCATTGAACTGTTCTTCCAGATCCTCAGCAATTTCAACATATTTGTCCGTGTTTGCTGTCTTTGTGTGACCAAGCTTCTTTGATACTTTCTTGAGATTCTTAGTATGCTGATACAAGAAAGTTGCAAAGGTGTGCCTCATGTGATAAGGTGTGAAATGTGGGTCTCCAGTGATCTTCTTTCCAGCACTTGACAAGTGGTCTCTCACATATTTCTCTGTGATTGGTTTTCCACTAGATTGAAGGAAGAAAGAATCACCTGAATTTTTGTTTGCCACCTTAAGCCTCCAATTGTCTCTGTAATTCCTCGGAGTCTTGTATTTGTCAGATGAGAGTATCTTCTTGTTGTATGGATTCAAATCTCTTCCCCTGCATTATTTACTAATAATACCACAATATGATAATTTGGACTGGTTTTATCAATAAAAAGATCAAGTTTTGATTGAATACTTATTCACCATCAACAGGAAAAAATCATCAATTCATCAATGTTTATTGAGGGGCTTTACTATTAGAGATTTAATTTGTTTTCTCAATTTTCAAATATATCGGTTTAAATAATATTCAAACCAATAACTTTGGTTAAAAACCATTATTAATTGGAAATATACCAATAGTTTTAAATAAATGAATCGCTATATTATAATTATTGAGAAAAAAAGAAGGTATAAATATGGATAAAAATGAAAATGTAATTCAAATCGGGCTACTTGCCCAGGCTTTAGATGCTGAATATTCAATCTTCGAACGAATGAAAATAAAAAAAGAATCACTCAAACGAGTTGGATATGCGATAGGATTCTATATCAGCGTCATGATCATTTTCACGATTGTGTTATGATTAAAAAATGAAAAATTAAAGTTGATGTTGTTATGTTGGAATTATTTCCACTTATCATCGTGCTTGCCTTTTTGTTTGAAACCATGGATTCATCAGCAGGCATGGGATTTGGTACGGGACTGACCCCATTGTTATTCCTATTGGGCTATGATCCCTTACAAGTTGTGCCTATTTTATTGTTATCTGAAGCAATAACTGGCTTTACCTCGAGTTATTTTCATCATGAATTTGAAAATGTTTCCTTTTCTCTAAAGAAACCATACAATCAAGAAACTAAAATAACAGGGATGATTGCTGTCACTGGTTGTTTTGCTATTGTCCTCTCTGTTGTTCTAACCTATGCTGCGCTGGATTTACCAAAATCATTTATTAAAACTTATGTTGGAATTCTTGTCTTGATCATGGGATTTATTGGAATGGTTCGACTGAAATCAAAAACATCAAGGTATCGACCGAGGTTATTAACTGGATTTGCCGCTCTTGCTGGATTTAACAAAGGAATTGGCGCTGGTGGATATGGACCAGTAGTGATGATGGGGCAACTGTTTTCTGGAATCTATGAAAAAACAGCTACAGCAATCGTATCTCTTGCCGAGGGAATCGTCTCTGTGGTTGGATTCGCTTCATTTGTGTTTATTACATCATATGGTGTTACGGTTGATTATCTATTACTCCCATCGATATTTACTGGTGGGTTCATTGCAGCTATTATCTCACCATATATGGTAAGAGTGTTACCAAATAAAATGTGGCGTATTGTTATCCCCATTTATGCAATTCTGATGGGGATTCTAACATTAGCGAAAGTAATCAATATTATCCCTTAATTCAAAAAAAATAGAGGTGCGTATGCATTGTTTATAGCCTATGTGTTAATCAATACAGTACCCACGTTAAAACATGTTGTATATAACACACTACTGAAAGAGCCGAAAGTCATGGGATTACACCCACTTTTTGGCGAATATGATTTAATCGCCAGAATAGAGACCGAGAGTTTTGAAAAACTTGGAGAAATCGTGATAAAAAAGATTTGAGCTACCAAGGGTGTCATTGATACCAAAACACTCACTGGAACTCTACTGAAATGGATATAAAATAGAGTGAATACATCAAAGTAAGGATTTTTTAACAAAAAAATTAATTGACGTGAACCACTATTTTTACCAACAAGTATTGAAAAAATAACAAACTTTTTATGGTACCTTTTTCGTTTAGTGCTTGAGAGTACAGCATATGAAAGTTGATTTAGATAAAGTCAAATCGATAAATGAAACGGCAATAACCATTCGTGGATCGCGGAGAAGAATCACGGTCCCAGCTGAAGTGGTAGAAAATCTTAAATTAAAGGATGGTGAAAAACTTCGCTGGATTGTCTTTAAAAATAATTCCATCTATATCCAAAAAGTAAATTCACCAACAAAATAGCGGTTTAGACAGATTATTATAACATATTTTGATACACTTCCTCTTTTTCAAAGTATCCCGTTGGTTCTTGTTTAATGCCTAAAAAATGTAAACGAGGAACCATACTACTTATATAAATAGAAAGTTTTATGTGTGTAATGTGTGTATAAAAAAAAGAAATTTTCATCATTCTATCACCTTGGATTCCCACGGACGAGAAAAATCAGGAAATGGAAAAGGGAGATTCTGGCAAAGTTCTATTTGGAATAGAAAAAAAAGAAAAAAGAAAGAGTAATGTATACGATTCAACAAACTCGTTTTTAGGTCATTTTTTAAGATTTTCAATGGGAGAAAGAAAACTTTAGCCCCGACAGGTTATTTATCAATTAAAAGATGGTTTCATTTAAATGTTTGGGACCAATAAAAATAAAATAAAACAGGGTGGGAACGCAGTTACACGATTTAATGAGTCTCAATAAAAGCTCCAAGACCGAAAAAGAAGAAAAAACCATTATACAGAATATCAATAAAACCGATTAGTATAGCATAATAGCCAAAAAAATCCTTTTCTTTTGATTTGAAACCAGGAGTTAATCCAATGAGACTGACAATAAAAAAAATTATGAAGAAAAACCAATCCATCTCAGAGCTTATCTATTCTCCCCAGTACCAACTGTCTAATGTTCCCAAAATCGGAACAAAAACCCCTCCTATTAATCCGATTATGGAAACGTACCCATTTTGTAAGGGATGGGTAAATCAACCACGTATAAAGGTTTGCCGATTCCAGTATAATTTTCGGCAACAGAGGGTAAGGAAAGCAACAGGAAGAATATCTAGCATTATTTTCAATGTAAATAACATACGTATTACATATATAATAGGAAAAAATATTGTGTACATAAAAAAATCGTATTGTTTATCAACATCCTTTATTTTCAGCAGGAGTTTCTTTGCCAGTTTGCTCATACCACCCTGAAATATCTCTCTTTTGATTCGATGCTAAAGTCACAGCAAAATTCATGCTATTGAACAAAACCTGTCGCATCGGGATCTCGCCATCTTCATCAAGTTTGACAGTGATTACAAAAAAAGAAAAAAAGAAGGCTTTTAGTAAGAAAGAACTTAACTTTGGTTTGGTCAAAAAAGTGCTTTCAAACGAAAGTAAAAATATCTTATAGGTCAGTGGGGGCCCGGCCTGGTCCATTTTTTTTTATTTTAAATCGATTAGCTTATTAATTACGATGCGATTCGCTATATTGATTTCGTGGATGGGATGCAGAGTGAAACAAAAGCAGCGATTTCTCCAGAGATACTAAAGCCTCTTATTATCAGGTCACTTCGGAGAAGTAGCGTACGGAAAAAAATAGCTGAGTATCTGTTTGAGATTAGTCCGAGTGGGAGTTACACCTCTGAGATAGCCTTTAGCGTAAAAACCACACCAACCAATGTGATTGGTGCTATCCGTGGCATGAACTCCAGATATCGTGACGATGAATCTCTTATCAGTTTACAGCTCGTTGAACAAATCGATGGAGGAAAACATCGAGATATAAAATTATATAGACTTACCGATTTCGGTAAGCAAATAGTTGAAGGTTTGCGAGATAACAAGAAAAGGTTCTAAATTCAAAGTAGGTCTTTTTTTTACTTCAAACATTCTTATTACTTGATTTTTTTCCGCCCGGACGATATACACTTTCGTATCGTGTTATAAATCATCTATTTGGATAATGAAAAGCTCTGATGACAATTGTATTTCTTGTATGATGATTCGGTATCTTTGGATCTCTGTCCAAAACTACAATACCTTTTTGTATCCCCATTCTGCTAATATCGTTACTCTTAAATCTTTCCTTTTTCTATTTTATATACAATGTATGGACTGATGGTTAAGAACATTGAAGTATTTAAATCAGGATTTTTATAATACGGGGTGTTTTCTATTGTAGGATGAAATTTAAATACATTACTTTTAATTGCACGTTATGGTGAGGCATCATATGAAATCAAATATAAGGTTATTAATAATAGAGCTTCTGGGTAGTATATGTTTTATTCTCCTTCTTAATCCAGTGTGTGTTGCCCAATCAAATGTCTCAATCAAGGATGTGTCTGTGGAGTTGATAAAAATCCGTCCTCCTGTAGGAGAAACAATCATACGAGAATATAGGATTCGTGTTCTATTATGTAACACGGGTGATACTATTTCATCAGCCATTTCTGTAAAATTCCAAGAACCTGAAGGGAGCGGGAATCTTACGATGCAGCCTCTGAGCTATTCTTTGCAACCAAATGAGGAAAAAACCTTTGTTTTTGAAAACTGGCCAACGATACTTTCTGGGGATGTACCTCTCAATATAAGCTTTGGACCAGCATCCCATTATGTTAACCAAGATTCTACTAACTCTGGTTTTTATGTATATACTTTAACCATCGCAAATGGTAAAACCACGACCTCGACACCTGGTTTTGAAATAATCATTCTTCTTATGGCACTTTTCGCTTTGATGTTTAAAAAACAAATCAAGAAAAAATAATCCATTAATCATTTTTTTTGTCGGATATGCAATATCTTATAACAAAAAACCTATTTCATGAATTCAAAGAGCCACATGCCGAAACAATCACTGTTGCATACATTCAGCAAAGATTTTAATATATATGTTTCATCAATTATTGCGCCTAATTGCAAAAAATTATAAATTATCGACGAGAGATGGGATATGCCGTTGACAGAAAAATCAGAAATTATGAAAAGCGTATTACGAACACTAATTTCGATTTCGAGTAGAAAAACCGATCTCCCTTATACGGTTATGACCATTGAAGATCTTATGAAACATTTAGAAACGCAATATAAATTTTTAAAACATGTTCGCATCAACAATAATTTTTATAAGGAAGACACAGGCGATTTTATTACTGTCATGTCTGAAATTAATACCGTTCCACCGATCCAGTTAGGAAGAGCGATTTATTCCATTATCGATTCTATGAATCGCTCACTGGGGGATAATGCTGGACATTTTTTCATAAAAGAAATACGCAATAAACTCAGTGACGATCATCTCAATATCATTAAAGAAATGGGTGTGGATCTTGGTTTAATGCAACTAGAAAGTGATATATCAAGATTACATGAAGAGATTCGTAAAAGAAAAAAAGAATCCTAATTTTTTTCTCCATATTTTTATATTTGATATTATGTAATACAAACAACATTTTAAAAAATCAATAGTTACTATTTTGGCAGATCTGTTGACAAGATTACATAATATAATTTCTGTTCTGGTACTTGTGGTTCTTCAAAAGTTTGAGGATTTTTACCTAAAATTTTTTCCTATATGCTATCACGGATGACATAAAAAACATCATTAAAATATTTGTTTTAATTAAAAAAAGCATCTTACTTCGGGTGAAATACATACAACGTTGGTATCTTCTTTTTCTTACCTGTCCAATACCCGCAGACGTCGCATCGGAACTCTAAGGTTACCTCACCACCATAAATCGTCTGATTCTTCACTCGCTGTAACGACCCTCCACAGACCGGGCACTTATGGAGAATCTTATCTGGATTTCCTTCTCTTGTACGGATCTCAACATGGGCTAAACCGCTATTTATAACAAGCATTCTTAATCTCTGCACACTAACATGGAACTTATTTTTTTTTGTACGTAGCTCCTTTTCCACGAATTTTTTTAATTTATGTTGTGATGTCACTGTATGATACTTCTGAAAAACCTTGCGCACCGCACCACGGACCTCATTATCAGAGGGGATATGATAAGCCATGCAATAGTAAATCGTCTTGGTTACTTTAAGCTTTTTACATCACAATTGTCCGTAATAAATCTGTTCTTGTTACCATTCCTACGAGCTTATCGTTTTCTAACAGCGGTAATGCTCCGATGTTATGATTCATCATTAATTGCGCTGCATTAAAAATGCTCATTGTTGGATCTGACCAAACCACCGAGGAACGCATTACATCCTTTATTAGTAATTCGTCAAGATGATGCTTTTGTCTCCCCAATGAATATGATTTTTTCAATAATGCAAACGCTAAGGCAATCTCAATATCAGAGATGATCCCAACAAGTTTTTTATCCTCTAGAACCGGCAGACGAGCGACATTTTCTCTTATCATAATCCGTCTTGCATGAACCACCCTATCATCAAGACTTACGACATGGACTTTTTTTTGCATAATAGAATGAAGTTGTTTTTTACTTGTCACCAATGGTAATAAATCAGCTTTTGTTATTACACCAACAAGTTTTTCTTTCTCTACGACAGGAAGCATCGTTGGTCCCGGCTCACCAACAGATTTTAAGATGTTTTTTACTTCCTCCTCAGGAGATATGGTTTTTACCAGTTTCTCCGTCACAGATGAAGCGTGTAAACGAGACGCGGTCACGCCACGCTTCCGAATCGAGCCAAGCTTATATGCAATCACATTGTCTGTCACAAGACCAAAAAATTTTTTTTCCTCAAGAACTGGTATCTTCGTGATATCATTCTTTTTCATAAGATCCAGCACACGTTTGAGGCTATCATCTTTATCTACTGAAATTATTTTCGTCGTCATTATTTCTTTTACTTTCATCACTGTCTTCCTCCTATTCTATTTCTTAAAAAATACTATTCATACTTCAAACCGTCAATGCAATCTTCACAGAGTAACCGGCCATCAATACTTCTCAGACGTGTTGACAATGTATTGCAATCCTCACATTTTCCAGAAAATATCCGGCTTTGTACGTATTTCTCGTCTTTCGTTTCTATGCTTGACCATTCATAAGCGATTTCGCTTAATGCTGGTGATATTCGTGAAATGTCACGTTGCGTGATAATGCCAACAAGTTCGTTGTTTTCAACAATGGGAAGTCTTCTGATATTGGACTTTCCCATGATTTTCAAAGCTTCTTGGAGGGTAATGTATGGCTCTGCGATAACAATAGGGCTGCTCATGACCTCTTCAACAAGCACATTAGAAGCGTTTTTAGCTTCACAGACAACCTTTCTGATAATATCGCTTTCGGTCAGTATTCCAATTGGATGGTTTCTTTCAGAAATAATCACATTACCGATTTTGTTGTCTCTCATAATTCGCGCTGCTTCTAAAACCGTCATAAATGGTTGCACAATCACCAGTTTTGTCTTCATGATTTCTTTGACCAGAACATCTTTGCTCATGTGCTATCCACCAAATTACTGATTGATTGAAAGCTCCAATCCCAAACATTAAAACATTACGAGGTATTTTACCTTTTTCATATGAGCAGTGTGTATGAACGGGAATTAAAGGGTATTCTAGAGGGAGATGAAAAGATTCTTTCTAAGGTGACAAAGACATGCACTACGTTAGAGAAAGGAAATTACTATCTTACCAAGCAAAAGCCCTTTATAGTTGTACGAGCTGCAGGCTCATTTGGGGTTGATCTAGTCGCTCTTAGAGGAGATGTTTCTTTTCTAATGGAAATTAAAGCAAGTAATACAGACAAGTTGCATTTCAGTAGTGTTGATGGAAAATTGCAACGACAAGCGGAAAAAATGCAGCGTGAATGTGAGAAAACAAAAACTTTACCAATCTATGGTTTTCGATTGAAGGGCCATGGTGGCGATTGCTGGCGGTTATTCACTATGGAGATTCATCATCTTGAAGGACGAGCTAGGATTCTGCATAATCGACTCCCAAAGCTTCCCCTAAGTAAAAGTGGGAATTTTATCATGCGTTGGGAGAATGGTCTACCCCTTTCAGATTTTCTTTTATATTTATGTAAATAAGTCTCAACGGCTCCCCAAGATGAAAAGATACTTACACGGTTTTTTTAAAGTCATATCCTTTTATTTTGCCTAAAGAGAGAATACACAATCTTTTTTAGTCAGTTCCTCATTACTAGCAGCACTGTGGTGAATTATGAAACGACTACTTGTCGCCTATGACGGATCAGAAGCTTCAACCAAGGCCATTGATGTAGCAGTTCAGTGTTCAACTCCTGATGATGAACTTGTCATCCTAACGGTCATCCCTGCTGCATTAGTTGAATCAACATTTACCAATATGCTGCTACCAACTATTGATTTAAGTACTGTTGTAACCCCTGGGAACTTTAAGGAAAAGGCAATGGAAAGTCTTGGGAAAATCGCAAAAAATCTAGAAGGAAAAATAGGTAAGGTCGATATCGCAGTTGAAGCAGGTGACCCTGCTGATGAGATTCTGCTTGTTGCGAAAAAATATGAAAGTGATATTATCCTTGTCGGTTATAAGGGGTACGGTAAAGAGGGAAGATTTTTACTTGGGAGTGTAACAGACAAGGTTGTACGCCATGCAAGCAGATCAGTGCTGGTCGTACGATGAAAAAAGAATTGTGATGAAATGCATCCTGCAAAGGAATTACGCGGGAAAAAAAATAACACACTTCTTCATAAACGCATTGTTCTTGGGGTGACTGGGAGTATCGCGGCGGTTGAATGTGTTAAATTGGCTCGGGAGCTTATTCGTCATGGCGCGGTTGTCTACCCGGTCATGACGCCAGCGGCGACTAGAATTCTGCATCCTGATGCGTTAGAATTTGCCTCTGGGAATACTCCTGTGATTCAACTTTCAGGTCAGACGGAGCATGTGTCCTGGTGCGGGCTGGTGACAGATCCTGTTGATCTTCTTTTGATCTCCCCTTGTACCGCGAATACAATCTCAAAGATTGCCCATGGTATCGATGATACACCAGTAACTACCTGTGCTACTACTGCCATTGGTTCAGGGGTACCGATCCTTTGTGTTCCTGCGATGCATCTGTCGATGTATGACCATCGAATTGTTCAAAAAAATATTGACATCTGCAAGAACCATGGCGTGCTCTTTCTTGATCCGAACATTTCTGGCACTAAGGCAAAGATTGTTACTGTTTCTGAGATCGTGGAAGTCGTTATTCGGACAATCGGAAAACAAGATTTATTTAATAAAAAGATACTTGTCATTGGTGGCGCGACTGCTGAACCAATTGACGATATCCGGGTGCTTACGAATCGTAGCTCTGGAAAAACAGCGGTCTCGTTATGTATCAATGCCTTTGAGCGAGGTGCTCAGGTGGAACTGTGGTACGGATCTGCATCAGAACCTGTTCCTTCGTTTATTCCTTTCAAACGCTTCGAGACGATCGGTGATCTTCTTAATTTATTGAAAAATAAGAAATTGAAATGTTACGATTGTATCATTGTCTGTGCAGCGATTGCGAATTATATCCCACAAAAACAGAAAGGAAAGATTCCTTCAGGTAAAAAGAAATTTTCGATTGATTGTATCCAGGCACCGGTTGTTCTTAAGCTAATCCGTTTAAAAGCTCCGGATGCATGTGTCATTGCATTTAAAACAGAAGATCGGAAGACCGATGTGAAACGAAAAACGCAACAACTTCTGACAAAATATCATCTCAACGGTGCTGTTGGTAATACGCTTACTGGGTTCAGAAGTGAGCATAATGAGGTTCTTCTTCTTTCGAAAAATGGAAAAGCTATTTGGCGGAAAGGAAAAAAAGAAGAACTTGCGTCAGTTATTCTTGATTTAATACAATAATTGGACAACGAGATGTATGAAGGGAATTGCGTTTGCACCTGGGCATATTTCTGCGTTTTTTGAACCAGTATACTCCAAACAAGGGATGGACCGGTGTGGTTCCCGTGGTGCTGGCATTGCTCTTTCCATGGGTGCAGTTAGTCGTGTGATGGTAACACCTGCATCCCAACGGACTATCTCTGTTCATGTCAATGGTAAACCATCTTCTGCAGCGGTTACAAAACTAGCATTGAATTATCTCATTGGTGATACATCAATTGGAATTACAGTTAATACGGTGGTGGATCTTCCGATAAGCCAAGGGTTTGGTATGAGCGCAGCTGGAGCATTAAGTGCAGCCCTTGCGCTTTCTGATCTTCTTAATCTTCCTAGGGAGGACGCAGTAAAAGCTGCGCATTATGCTGAGATAACATCACATACGGGACTTGGTGATGTGGTTGCCAGTAGCTTTGGTGGAATTGAGATCAGACGTAAGGCAGGGTTACCGCCATGGGGAATGCTTGAACATATCCCTGGCAAATACGAAATTGTTCTCTGTGTAATTGGGAAGAAGATTGAGACAAAAAAAATTCTTACCGATACAACAAAGCTTAACAAGATTGTATCATATGGGAGATATTGTACAAAAAAACTATTGCAAAAACCGACACTTGAGTTTCTGCTAACTCTTGGTTTGGAATTTACAAAAAATATTGGTATCGCTGACAAAAAAACACTTCAAGTAGTAAACTCAGCAAACAGAAGAGGTATGGCAAGCATGTGTATGCTGGGTAACTCCGTGTTTGCGGTGGGAGATACCTTGGCACTCTGTAAAATTCTTTCACAATTTGGAAAGGTGTATTGTTGTATGATTGATGAGCAAGGTGCACGGGTTTTACATGAACGATAACTTCCTTATTTCCCTAGATAACATTTCCGATAACGATCCCAAAGACTATCTACATATTCTTCGATTGCTTTAAGTCGTTTCTCATCTCGCTGTGGTCTAAAAAGATGTCCAAACCGGCCCTGGTACTTTATCCAGTCCTCCACGGGTTTCCGCTGGATTTTTTTCTCTAGGATAAGCTTGCTTTTACCATTAAATATCATCTTGTCATTTTCACATTCCCACAATGCCCAGGCACCAGAGTCAACTGCCATACGTCCCATTTCTACGGTCTTGTCCATGCTGAACCGCCAACCAGGCGGACAGGGTGCGAGGATTTCTATGTATTTGGGTCCTTTGATGTTCTTTGCCTTTGTTACTTTGCTAAAAACATCCTCTGGGTAGCTTATGCAAGTCTGCGCTGCATATGGGATGTGATGGGCAAGGATGATATCGCCCATCTCTTTACGAAGCTCGTTTTTCCCGCCAACGGTGGTTGTTGTCCACGCGGCATACGGGGTTGCTCCACTACGTTGAATACCTGTATTGGAATATATCTGATTGTTGTAACAAATGTAAATAAAGTTGGTGCCTCGTTCAAGCGCTCCGGAGAGTGCCTGGAGACCGATATCGTACGTTCCTCCGTCTCCGGCCCAGGCAACAACAGTAATATCAGTCCGTCCCTGCTGCCGTAACGATGCCTCCACACCGGATGCACCTGCTGCTGCTGCCTCGAAAGCAATGTTCATAACCGGGATGTCAAACGAGGTGTGAGGGTAGAGGCTTTCAATGACTGACGTACAACACGCAGGCACAACCATAATCGTTTTCTTTCCTAGTGCCTTTAACACCAGGCGTAGTCCGATTGTTGCCGGGCATCCTGGGCATGCTGCGTTTCCTTGAAGAAGGCACTCGTCAACCGGAAAATCTTTTAACCTCATCATTTAGTCCTCCATCGCATACCATTCTTGGGCTTTACTTGTTCCTTGTATCGCTTTTCTGCACATGCTCTTGATGTCCTTATAAGTGACGTCTTTTCCGCCAAGACCTGCGATGAAGCCTGTTGCTTTAATATCAGATGTGCCGAATAAGGCTGCTTTAACCTCGTTAAAGAGCACGCCTTCTAAACCAACCGAGATATTCCTATCAATTACTATAAGATTCGCTTGTTTGCCTAATTTGATGATTTCCTCTGTGGGAAATGGCCGTAATACTCGAACACGGGCAAGACCAATCTTTTGTCCTTCATTCTGAAGCTCGTTAATAGCAATCTTACTTTCTGCACCAATCGCACCCATGGATAAGAGAATATCTTCAGCTCCCTCGCATTTATAATATTCAAGTAGATCACCATGAAAGTACCCTGAAGATTTTTTCCAGTCTTTCGCTATCTGGGGGATTAGTTTTTTTGCACGTAAGTGTGACTGTTGCATCGCCCGTCGGACCTTATAATAGTATGCAGGACCAATGATGTTTCCAAATGTCGTTGGGTTGTCGATATCGCTTTTCCAGTGTGCTATATGCTTACCGAGGAATTCATCTACAACTCGTTGTTCAGGAATCTCCGCCGGCATGGAGGTGTGAGACAGGATAAATGCATTAAGATTTATCATCACCGGTAGTACGATTTTTTCATGCTCCGCAAGCTTGAATGATTGTATCACAGTATCGAAAATCTCTTGGTTGCTGCTGCAGTAGAATTGAATCCAACCGGTGTCACGCTGTGAGATGGAGTCATTTTCATCTGTCCAAATGTTCCATCCTGGCCCTATGACACGATTAATGTTACACATTACTACAGGCAGTCTTGCGAGAGCAGCCCAATGGAGCATCTCATGCATCAGTAATAATCCATGGGAGGAGGTGGCTGTAAACGTACGTGAGCCCGCAGCACTTGCTCCAATACAGGCACACATCGCAGAATGCTCACTTTCTACGCAGATAAACTCTCCTTTATATTCTCCGCGAGCGACATATTCGGCAATCGCTTCGACCAACGTCGTCTGCGGGGTAATCGGGTATGCTGCTACGACCTCTGGTTTGGCCATGATCGCTGCTTTTGCTGCAATCCGGTTCCCGGTATCTATCATAATCGTCAATTTTTCTTCGCCTCCTCTCGTTCCATGATAATTGCTTTGACATTGCATTCATTGGCGCATACGCCACAGCCTTTACAGAATTCATAGTCGATACTTACAGAATCATCTTTTTCACGATGAATGGAGCTTTCTGGGCAGAAGATCCAGCACCGGAGACATTTGACACATTTTTTTTTGTCAAGAATCGGTTTGAACACACGCCAGCTACCAGTTTTTCCCATTGCGCCTTTTTTTGGGTAGGACAGACTGGTTTCAACAGAAAATTTCTTCAAACACTCACCTCTGTTTGATCATATGCATCTCGTGTTGCTTTCACGTTACGTTCGCTAAGCTCTTTTTTCCCAGTCCATTTCCTAATTATTACCTGTTGTATTGATTGTAGTGTGACACGATCTAATATTTTTGGTACCGAACCAAGAATGGGGGTGTTGACCACAGGGATTCCCCCGACAAGAATATCATATTTAAGGGCGATGCCAGTTGCATCGACAGTCGCGACATTATACTGATGAAAGAACTCAAAATCCGTTGGTTTTTTTCTAGTATTGATAATGATTTTTCCATTGTCTTTCAATCCTTTAATCACATCGACAAGCTCCATGATACTTTCATCGAGAACAATCACGATATCAGGGTTGTAGATTTCGCTTCGTAAGTGTATCTCTTCTCCAGAGATCCTGGTAAATGCTCTAACTGGGGCGCCTCGTCGTTCTGCGCCAAAAAAGGGAAAGGCTTGTACACCTTTGTTACCATCTTGTAAAGCCGCACTTGCAAGAAGGTTAGCCGCAGTGACTGCTCCTTGTCCGCCTCGTCCGTGGAAACATATTTCGACTAAGGATTTTGTTGACACAATGTTACCGTCCCGCAACTCGAAATGAAGATGTCCCATATAACTGTTTTGAAGCTTCTTATCTTCATATGATTATTTCAGAGATTCGAGTTTTGAGCCTATGGTTACTTGTTTGTCTCTCCGATCATCAATTTTTATTTCTGTTATAATTCGTTCTGCTCCCGCAGCTACTACAGCTATATGTGCTTTTTGAACAATTTCAAACAAGGTTTCAAGATCTTTTGTTTCAATAACGGTTGACATTGCGTTTGTTTGGAATGTCACGTGCTCTTTTTTTAGGATTTCTATGACGGTTTTTACATAGGTGCTTACGCTAGTACCCTTTCCAAGTGGTGCGATGCTAAGTGATGCGATAATCATATAATTTCCTTCATTCTCTCCAACGATCTTTTCTTCATTAACCTTTTGATAAAAAATCACTCTATCTACTACATTTTATATATAATATTTATTCTAATATATGTCCTTTTATAAAAAAATACTCGTTTTCACCTCAGAAAAACAAAAATACTACACCGAAAAACGTGAAAACCGTTTACATTAATCGATTCATCGGATCTTGATCGTCGATGGTTTCACCATCAATGTGTTTAAGAATTGTTTTATCTAACTCTTTTATCTCTTGACTGACCAGCGTCAAAATACCCAAAATGGAGATAAGACTTAGCTTGTTTTGATAAAAACGACATAATTTCAGCATTTCTCCATACAGTTTGGTCTCCATGGCTTTATAATCAAGGAATTTTTGTCTATCAAACATGTTTTGTTCTTTATCCTGCATTTTAGTAACCCTCGTAAAAGAGAATCATTTCGTAAGTTATATTCTTATTTATAAGAAAACAATCATGATATTGGAATTCCGCTGGGTGCTGTATTAGTGATTTAAGCTTTTTTTCATAAATACTTCCATCGCATCAAACGCCTTCTCCAACGTCTCCATCGGTGGAAGAATCACTGCTCGGAAATGGTCTTTCCCATATGTTTCGCAAAACCCTGACCCATTTACTGTAAGCACATGTGCTTCCTGTAATAAATCAAGCACGAATTCCTTATCGTTCTTCCAAGGTCCTTTCCCCATTGCCTCGATTTTAGGGAAGATGTAAAACGCTCCATCCGGTTTTGCCGTGGAAATGCCTTCTATTTCGTTCAGACGTTTATAGGAGAAATCACGTCGCTTTCGTAATTTCTCATTCATCTGCTCAATATGATTCTGTGGACCACGCAGTGCTTGGATACATGCCTGTTGACAGACCGAGTTTGCGCAGAGACGTGATCGCGCAATACGCAGGAACGTATCTTGGATTTCATCAAGCTCTCCAGTATGTTTGAACATGGTATACCCGATACGCCAGCCTGGCATGACGTATACTTTTGAAAATCCGTTAAACGTTATGACAGGAACATCATTTGTAAGAGATGCTGTCGCGTATTGTTTACCATCAAAGGTAAGATCATCATAGATCTCGTCAGAGATAACCATAAGAGTATGTTCACCCGCGATATCAAGGATCTCCTTTATCACCTTCCTCGAGTACAATGCACCAGTGGGGTTATTTGGATTAATAAGAACAACTCCTTTGGTGTGTTCTGTAATTTTGTTCTGGATATCATCGATATCTGGCTGCCAGTTCTCCGTTTCAATGCAATGATATGCAACTGGTTTAGCGTCGGCAAACTTTGTTATCACGTTATACTGTGGGTAGGTAGGTCCTGGAATCAATAGCTCGTCTTTTGGTTCTAGAGACGCGTTGAGAAGCATCTGGAGGCCTTCCGTCACCCCGGTCGTCACACAGATATCATCAGGTTCATAGGACATATTATTTCTGGTCCGTTCCCTCTCAATAATTGCACGACGTAATTCCAACACCCCCTCTGAAGGTGCATAGCCGTTATGCTGTTCGTTTGCTGCTGTATATAACGCATCTTTGATATGCTGTGGTGTATCGAAATCATATGCGTTTGGGTCACCGATGTTTAATTTCAAAATCGTAATTCCCTTTTTCTCTAACTGCCGAGCTGGGAGCAGGACATCCCGAATCGCATACTCAATGCCTTGTGCACGCTTCGATGCCTTTATTGTCATTTTCTCAAAACTCCTGATATAACATCCCCATAAATAGTTGATGGTTAACTAAGAAAAAGTCTATCTTATAATAGATGAAAGGGATCTCTTCTAAGAACCGTTAAAAAATTTCCTGTTTCACCATACAGATGAACACGTTTCGATCCTTGAGATACCTGATTTGTTCACTAACAAAAATCGATGAACCATCTTTCTTCTTATGAATGTCCTTTATATATTTGTTTCCTTGTTTCTTGATTTCTTCTAAACTCGCTTTAATATTGTTAGGCGATTCAAGGTAGACGACATCAGAAAAAGTAAGTGATAACATCTCTTTTTTACTATATCCAAGTTTCTTCTCGATATCGTCAGTGCAATCAACGATTTTTGTTTTTTCATCAAAAAGAATCATATAATCAAACTCCTGCTTTGTTACTGTCTCGTTGATAGGTTTTGACAAAGAGGATTGTTTATCCGGTTGTCTGCTAATCTCATGTAACTGCTTGTTTAATTCCCCTATTTTTTTTTGAAGTTCTGCTATCGTATTTTCTGTGGCTTTATAATCGGTTGCATCCCTACTAAAACACCGTAGACCTTGGAAAGTACCTGTGGTGTTGAACACGGGGATGACAAATGTGCGAACCCAAACTGGCTCTTTATTTGTTTTCTCTTTCCAGTATAAATCTAATTTGTTTGTGACAGTGCGCTTGTCGCGGGAAATCGTAAAAATATTTTCTTTTAATTTCTTTGCATCATCAGAGTGAAGGAACCCACATATATCTTTCCCAATAAGTTCCTTTGGGCAATAGCCAAGTGTTTCGGTTACTTTTTTCGAGCAGAGTGTACATATTCCTTTTTCGTCAGTCTCCCAGATCCATCCATCTATTTTTTTTAGCAAATTCTCGAAATTCTGTTCCACCTGCTCTTTTGCTTTTATCGCATTTTCAAATATCTCGTCTTTTTGCACACCTACTTTGTTGATAGCTAGTTTTAGACTTGCCATTACCCGGTCTAAGGAATTCGTTAGATTATTGATTTCATATATCTCACTTTTCTCCAGCTCAACATCTAAATTACCTTTGCTGATTTCATCAATGTTCTTTGTTAGTTTTACAAGTGGTATGGAGATAAAATATGAGACGATGAATGCAATTGTAAGGGTGACAAATATGATCAAACTAAGAAATTTTGTAGCTATCTCTAGACCCTGCAACCCAATGATCATAGCAATAGGTATTAATGAAATCACTAGGCACATAACGGTCAGTAACCATTTCAATTTCATTTCCTTACCTTTTATCTCCTGGTAGTTCTTTATGGATTTGTAATTTTTCTTCTTTTTGATCTTCTATACAAAAAATATTTCCAATATTTCTTTTTAATTTCTCTGCATGTATATGGCGAAGGATGCTTTGTTTTTCCAACGTGGCAACATATTCAAAGAGATCATCCTTATTCAGAGAATGCTTTTGTTTCAATTCGTTAAACTCGATTTCACCCATTGGTCCAAGGGTGTTCATCAGTTCGTTATGTATTTTCTTTTCAATGTCTTCTTTCTTTGAGAAAAGGATTTTAATGGGGTCGATAATATACACTGGTCTGAGAGGGATGGTGAAATAAAATGTGCTGCCGACAGTAGGGGTGCTTTCAACCCATATTTTTCCTTTTTGTGCTTCGATGATACCTCGACAAATCGTCAATCCAAGCCCGGTTCCCCCATAACTTTTACTCGGTGAACCATTGACTTGGTAAAATGGTTCAAATATACGGATTTGGTCGTCTGCGTTCAATCCAACTCCTTTATCTTTTACGCTGAATCGAATGAAGTCTTTTTTCACTTGTGCACCGATTTCAATAGAGCTACTTTCTGGGGAGAATTTAATGGCATTATGAATCAGGTTTCGTAAGACTTGACTAATTCGGTCTGGGTCTACTTCGATGCTTGGAAGTGTTCCGCAGATTATCATAAGCGAGATGTTTTTTTGCTTTGCAAACCCGTTCATAAACTTAACGGTTTCTTTGATTATGTCTGATACATTGGTGTATCTAAATATGAATTTTAGTCGCGCAGCTTCGATGCGTGATACCTCAAGGAAATCCTCTATAATTTTGTTAAGCCGCTCCGTGTTTCGGAGTATCACCTCAAGGCTTTCTTTTTGTTTTTCTGTAAGCTTACCGAAATATTCTTGCTGTAACATTTGTAATTGAACTTTAAGAGGCGTGATTGGAGTACGTAATTCATGAGAGGTGATGCTTAGAAACTCTGATTTTGATTTATCAAGATTGATTCGTTCTTGCTCCATGTTACTTAATGCAAAAGCACTTCGATTAAATGCATCGCTTAGTTGGGCAAGTTCATCCTTTGTTTTTATATTTGTCCTGACGTTAAAATTTCCTTTCTCCAGCTCCTGTGTTGCTTTATAGAGGTGGCGGATTGGTTTTGAAAACGAACGAGATATTAAAAATCCGATGATCATCGTATTGACTGCGATAAGTAGAATGATAAGGAGAGCAGAGGCATTTAAAAGCATTTGTTGTTGACGGAAGAATTCTGAATTCTCAATCAAAAATGAATTTGCGATTAAATAGAAATATCCGATTCCGATTCCTGGGGCAATCAAGCCTACTAAAAGAAAGAGTAATGTAAGTTTTACGTCAATTCGACCGAATATAAATTTTTTCAGTTCGAAGGAATCGTTCATGGTTCTTTGAGGCTCTATTAATCTTTTAAGAGGGATTTTAGGTGGGATATTATTTTTGCATGTCATATATACTTTTTTTCAGATTCTAGCTTTTGATGGTTTTTTCTTTTTTTATCATATTTGATACGATTTTTATTTCATATTATTGCTTTATTCTCTTTGATTTAATAGTACTTGATGTAACTCAATTAGATGAAGATTAACACCGAGTTCCTCAATCCGTGAAAGATATTTTTTATCTAGAGATTGCTTAAATTCTTGAATGAATTCACCGCGTAATTCTCTTTCTTGGGATTCTATAATATTCTCAAGGAGTTCTTGTATTGCTCGTCGAGCATCGCCTTCGCTGACTCTATCGATGTCGCGTGTAATCACAATGTGGTAAAGATCATCTTGATTTGCTGCCGGCTCTACTTTGATTTGTCTAAGGAATTCATATGTGTTATCTATTTTTCTGAGAATTTCATTGATCGTGAGAATAGCATCATTTTCCCTTCTTGTCTTTGCAATAATATGGATTAATGTTTTGATGACCTCAATAAACATCGCACTATAGCTCACATTGTATGGAGTAATAATAACCCCCATATTCCGTAGTTTCGCAAGATATTCTATGGTCAGATGCATTTTTAGTGTACCTGCGATAGAATTCCGGCCAAGATCTACAAGTGTTTGCTCGATATCTTTGAGGATTGCATTGATCGCTTTCCCTACTTCCTGTTTATCAATGTTGTTGATTTCCTGCTGGACGACTACCTCTTCAGATCCAAGGGTTTCACGAACATCGGTGATTGTGATATAACTGAAGCATGGATGTGATTCTCGTAAAGCATCAACATGTTGTGCAATAAACCGTATGGCAAAAGTTTTTGATGTTTGCTTCTCTACTACGTCAATGAGAGTTTTTATAAAACGTCGTATTATATCATAATTTTGAATATCACAGAGATTTATTATTTGTTTTTCCACTAGGTAGGTAGACTGCATAAATGTTAAATCAACATCCATCTTTTTTTGGAGAATTATATCATATTTGATACCTATTTTCTCTCGCGTTTCTCTAATAAAAAAATAACCTGCAGTTTTTCCCAGCGAATTCATAAGAACCTTCATGATTTCTTTTAAGGCTTTTCCAATTTTTTTTGGATGAACATCATTGATTGATTCATTTACTGCTACAGTATCTTCAAGTTCCAAAGAGCGAGTATTTTTGATTTCAATATATTGTAAAAAAGGATAGGTTCGTTGTAATTTTTTTAAAAGCTTTCTTATAGTTACTGCGGCATACTCTTGTGATGTTTTTCTTCCGATTATATCAATTATTGTCTCTATAATTTTTTTACAAACATCAGCAGTATCCAGCATATCATCCCATCATAACCCTCTAAACTATTCTATTTTTGTGGGTTACATCTCCATGTTACCTAATGCTTTGGTGCTTTAAATGCCTTACTTTCGTATAAATATCCTATAGCGGCTACTCTGAGTATTCTAATAGAACTTGTTTGTTGAAACCAATCATAAGCAAGATCACCTTATAATAAAAACAGTTTAGTAAATTTCAGTGAGATATTCCCAATTTATTGAGAGGATGGTGAACAACGATATGTATATATGGGGGTAGTCCCTATATAGATAATATAATATAACATATCAATAATAATAGGATTATAGGGTTTGACAACACACTTGCATTAAATGAACACGAATCTTAAACTCGTTCTTCGTTTAATTAAAAAAACAATACAATATGCAGAATAGAATATTTAAATTAAATATGAAGGGGGATATTTAAACTCTATGAATAGAAATAGTTCATTATTAAGGAAAAGTTATTCTTTTTGTGTTTTTTTTAGCCTGATGCTGTCTCTCATAGCAGGTGGACTTCTTACCGCACAACAAATAACAAACTATTCTTTAAATTCTATCGTTGTTTCTATTCCTCTTACAGAATCAAACAGTCTTGATGAAATTATTCAGAATAAAATCACTATTTTGAAGATTGATCGATCAAGAGCGTTTGTGATTGCCCTTATCTCAACCCAGGAATTCAGCTGGCTATCAGCAATGGGGTATTCTCCAGAAATAGTACCGGACGATTTTGCAGAAGAACACGGGTGGAAATACTCTCCTACCTTTGAACGTGATTTTCACTCATATACTCAAATGACCACCGAACTTCAGAACATCGCAAGTAATTATCCTATCATTTCACGTTTATATAGCCTTGGTCAAAGCGTGCAGGGAAGAACCATCTGGGGTTTGAAAATAACGGACAACCCTGATTCAGAGGAAAATGAAGCAGAGGTGCGCATCTGCGGTCTTCATCATGGCAATGAATATATGTCCGCGGAGTTACCTCTTTTACTTGCCTATCATTTAGTTCAGAATTACAGCATCGATCCTGCGATTACTGCTTTGGTAGATAACCGGGAGATTTGGGTTATTCCCATGGTGAACCCTGATGGACGGGAAGCAGGTACTCGATACAATGCCCATGGGGTGGATTTGAATAGGAATTACGGATACATGCCGCAGAGTTCAACACCCTATTCTGAACCAGAGACACAGGCGATGAGAAACAACGCTCTTCTCAATAATTACGTCTTGTCCTTGTCATTTCATACCTCAGGTGATATTGTAAATTATATCTGGAATCATAAAACACAACCGGTGCCTGATAACGCAGCCGTCGTGTATCTTTCCAATCAATATGGTTCTCATAATGGGTACTGGGTTGTTGAGGGATACGATTGGTACCAGACCTTAGGGGATTGTAATGATTTTAGTTATGGCTGCCGTGGTGATATTGACTGGACGATTGAAGTGCAAAACTCGAATATCCCTCAAGCATGGGGCCTGAATCGTGATGCGATGATGGAGATTATCGAAGCAGCAGACATGGGTCTGACGGGTGTCATAACCAACGAAAATACAGGTCTGCCCATCGCTGCGACTGTGTGGGTCGAAGAAGCGTTTTGGCCTTGTTTTTCCGATCCTGAGGTCGGGGATTACCATCGCGTCCTACTTCCAGGGAGCTACGTCGTTCATTTTCAAGCAAATGGTTTCGAGGAAGAAATTTACAGTGTTGATGTTGAATCCGGAAATCCAACGGTGTTAAATGTTTCATTGGAACCCTCGAATCAGTACTATGCGTACCAAGTGACAACGTGCGCGTACTATGCTCCTTCTGATAATTATGCGAACAACCCAACTGAAGGTATCGCGTCGCTAGGATCTCCTGATGAAGTCTGTGCATCGCTTGGTGTTACAGGATACATTATTTTGGATATGCTTGACCCCGTGACAGATCTCCCTGATGAAAACGATCTTAAGGTATATGAGGCAGGACCAACAAGCGATGGGTACTCCGTGTACGTATCAGATTCTTGGGAGGGTCCTTGGGTGTTTCTTGGAACCGGAATGGGAACAGCAGAGTTCGATCTTGCTAGTGGCTCAGTACAGTCAGCACATTATGTGAAGATCGTTGATGATGGAGACGGCAATCCTAGTGATCTTAACCCTGGTGTTGATATCGATGCAGTGGAGAACCTGGCTGCTGCGAACGCAAACCAACCTCCAAACAACCCTGTTAAACCTACAGGTCCTATCATCGGTACAACGAACGTCGATTATCCATATACAACTACAACAACCGATCCTGAATCTGGGAAAATTTTCTACCAGTGGTCCTGGGGCGATGGCACGCAAAGCCAATGGCTTGGTCCGTTTGATTCTGGTGTTCCTATTGAAACATTGCATAGTTGGAACATGGCAGGTACCTATACTGTGAAAGTTAAGGCAAAGGATACCCTTGGTCTTGAAAGTGGCTGGTCTGTCCCCCTTACTGTTCAAATCGATGATTCCCCTCATCTCGAGATCGGAGAAATTACTGGTGGATTCGGTGTAACCGCGAGGGTGGTAAATACCGGTGTTGTTGAAGCATCGAATGTAGCGTGGTCAATTTCCCTTACCGATGGAGTGGTTCTTTTTGGGCGAAACACCACTGGAACATTGACAAAGATACAACCGGGATTCAGCCCTCAGATACGAACCGGTTTTCTCTTTGGCATTGGAAAGATAACGATAATTGTGACTGCGGATACCGCTGAAAAAACTGTTTCAGCGGTGCTTCTCGGCCCGTTCGTTTTTATTCAACATTAATTCTTTTATTGATGCCCTAATTTGTTTATAAATAACCAGCTTGTGTCTTTTCATAGAGGCGATACCTATATAAATATGAATTTTGTTAGTGTTAATTATTGATATAAGAGTAATTTATAGGGGATACGAAGAATGAAATGGAATAGTAAGAAAAATATGTTTATTCAAGCAACTGTAACACTGATACTTCTGTTTTCAACGGTTGTCACTGCTGTTCAACCATCCCATCCATCGAATGCTGTTTTTTCTGACACGGTGAAAACGACATTTCATAATGGAAATGTTCCATATATTACGGTCACTATCACACCACCTAGTCTTGTTTTCGGCAGCCAAATTATTGAAAGAGAATTATTTGCCACGCTTCAACTACCTGAGGAAGGCGTATCCACAGTAGTTGGTGAAGCTCAACTTCCAACCATCTCTCGATTTTTAGAGATTCCCTCTGGTGCAAGTCCTGAAATTTTTATTGAAACGGTTTCGTGGGAGACGACCTCTTTGGAAAACTTGCAGCTCCCGTCGTCTATTCTCCCGGTGCAACCCTCGCTTGTGAAGGTCGAGGGTGCGACTGTTTCGTTTTGCAGAGATGATGTATACTATACGACAGATATGTTCTTGCCTTCAGTGATTGCTGATGTCCGTGTCCTTGGTGAGCTGCGAGGACGTAATATTGCGTTTCTGGAAATTTCGCCGGTGCAATACAATCCTGTATCTGGGCAACTGCGAATTATGACTCACTGTGATGTGCGTGTCAACCTGCCTGGTAGTAATCTGCAAATGACGGCTGAAAAAATCGATCGGTATACCTCATCCTCTTTTGAGAACCTCTTTAAAACATCGTTCATCAACTATGGTGATTTACAGGGTACTACTACAATGGGGCCGAGACAAGAGGGATATCTAATTATCGTTGATACTGCATTTTATGACGCGATCCAACCGCTCTCTGATTGGAAAAACGCACTAGGATTTTCTGTAACAGTGACCAAGACAGTGGATCTCCCTGGTGGTCCGACTAAAGAGAATATCAAAGCGTATATCATTGATGCATATGAAAATTGGACTGTTCCTCCTGCGTATGTCTTGCTTGTTGGTGATGCTGCGCAAATCCCCTCTTGGACTGGGATTAAAACAGGGACTTGTACCGATTTATACTATGTCACTATTGATGCGGGTAACTATTTTGCTGATATCATCATTAGTAGGTTCCCAGCATCAACCTCAGAGCAGGTCACTGCGATGGTGGATAAAACAGTTTTTTATGAGCAAGGTGTTTTTATAAATGAATCATGGATTAAGAAAGCAGTGTTTTTGGCATCCTCTGATAATCATCTTGTTTCTGAGGGAACACATAATTATGTTGTTGATACGTATTTGAATCCTCATAATTATACATGTGATAAATTATATAGTTACTATGGGGCGACTACTGCTCAGGTGAGCGCTGCATTAAACGATGGTCGTAGTCTTGCGATTTATTCTGGTCATGGAAGCACTACAGGTTGGGCGGATGGGCCACCGTTCTCTCAGGCAAATGTGAATGCTTTGATAAACGAGGGTATGTATCCCTTTGTTTGTAGTCACGCTTGTCTTACTGGTCAGTTTACAGTCAGCGAATGCTTTGGAGAAACCTGGCTGCGTGCTCAAAATAAAGGAGGTCTTGCCTTCTGGGGCGCAAGCGATTATTCATACTGGGATGAGGATGACATCTTAGAAAAACGTATGTTTAAAGCCTGGTGGGAGGATAACCTTGAAACGATTGGTGGTATGACAAACATGGGGTTATATTATCTTTATCAATATTATAGCGGTGGTGGGATGACCCAGTACTACTTTGAAGCATACAATGTTCTTGGAGATTCCTCGGTGAAGGTCTGGCGTGGGACACCAACAAGCGTTAATACACCCCCTGAAATCCCTGAGAAACCAAACGGGCCATCGGAGGGTGAAATTGGCATTGAATACTCGTTTACGACCAGTACCACTGATGCACAGAATGATGACGTGTTCTACATGATTTCCTGGGAAGATTCGATCAGTGACTGGCTTGGACCATATGCCTCTGGAGAAACCGTTGAGTTTAACCATACCTGGAATTTTGTTGGGGAGTATAATATCACCGTAAAAGCAAAGGATAACAGTAGCGAAGGATTAGAAAGCGATTGGTCCGAGGCATCCACCATTCATATTCTTGCGATACCTCGTATCGAGATTGGTGCGATTATGAGTGGTTTTGGAAGTATCGCCGCTGAGATAAAGAACGTTGGTGCTGGAGAGGCAACGAATGTCTCCTGGTCGATTTCTCTTGATGGTGGGCTGGTTCTCCTAGGACGACAGACCACAGGAACGTTTTCCAAGATTTTACCTGGATTTAGTCCCAAAGTGCAAACCAGTTTTTTGTTTGGTTTTGGCGCGGTGGATGTTATTGTCACTGCTGATGAGATCGAAAAGACGATGACTACTTTCCTGCTTGGCCCTTTTGTCTTGAACCTGCGGTAGTAGCCCTCTTTTTTTCTTTTTTTTCATTTTATGGTGCGGTGCATTATAATTAATATTATGTATATTATATAAGGAATCAAGCAGTTAGTAGGGAATCTGTGGAGACGCTTGGTTGATTTAAAGTGATTTCTAAAAGCAATATTTTATAATGATAGTAGAAACGGTGAATGCAGTTGTTTGTTAATCGAATTTTTTAGAAGTGATAATGTCTATATCCTTATTTTATTTTAAATATTAATATATATATATTGAATGCGAAACGTTTATTAATACCAAACGCATTAAAGTAGATTAAGGCGAGGTAATATTTTATGAAAACCAAACATAGTTTAGGAAAATCTAAGCTAGCGAAGACAATGTCTCTATTGACAGCGATCCTCGTTGCTGCTTTGTTTTTAGGCAGTGCAGCCTCTACAGGATTCGCTTCCAATAGCGCAACGACAGTAAACACAGCCACTTTTGCTAATCAGGATGTCGAAACCGCTGGATCACAAAGTCCGTTAGCAATGGCATATGCGCCCACGAGCCTTATTGAAAATGAAAAAAATGAACAATTACAGGTTGCAGTGGCGGAGCCAGCTCCTTTAAATCCATTCGAGCAGCTGATCTATTATCATATTGGTCCTGCTGTGAATGCCATTGGTCTTACTGCTGGTGGAACTTTTCAGGGTGCAATGAGACTTACCCCGACGGAGCAATCTGGATATAGTGGGTATTCGATTATTGCAGTGAACTGGCATCATTGGGAATCAGGGACGCATTCCGGGAACATCAAAATCTATGCTGCAGGGACAGCATCAGCCCCTGGAGCTGAGATTGCTAATGTACCGTTTACCGTAACCGGAGCTGGAATGAAACGGACCAATCTAACCACATATGTTGATCTGCCTATCACCGCTGATATCTGGGTCTCTGTGCAGCAAACCCATGCCGCAGGTGAATACCCACTTGGTGTTGACGCTGGTCCTGCTGCTGTGGGAAAAGGAGACTGGATTGAATACGGTAGTGGATGGTCAGAGCTCTATGCATCTGGTTTTAACGCGAACTGGGTTATTGAGGCCGTTGTTGAGATGACCGTTCAGTATGATCATGACGTAGGTGTTCAACAGATTGTCAAACCAGCTACTGGTCCGGGATCAGTAATGGATCCTGAGGTAGCTGTGAAAAACTACGGGTTGAATGATGAAACAAATGTCCCCGTGAATCTGAAGATCACCAAATATGCGTACACAACCCTTCTTGAGGAACACTTTGAGCCATACGGCACGTTCCCGCCAGCTAATTGGACAAGAACCAACACCAAATGGAGTCAAGTAAACACTGCCAACGCTGGAGGAACTGCTCCTGAGGCACGATTCTATTATTCGCCATCAGAAACCGGTGATTTCCGTTTGTACACTTATCCAATTAATACAACAGGTTATACTGATTTGAATTTACAGTTCCGACATATGGTGAATCACTATACAACACCATATACATTAAAGGTTGAGACCTCCACTGATGCGTCAAACTGGACGACAGTTTGGTCGATAAGCCCAACCGGCAGTGTCCCAGCAACAATGGTCACTGTCCCGTTAAACACCACGCAAGGTGTGGGATCACCGAATCTATACATCAGCTGGACATTCTCTGGATATAGTTACAATATCAACTACTGGTATGTTGATGATTGTCTGATCCGGTTGGTCAACCCGATTTTGGAATACAACCAGACGGTGAATATCAGCAGCATCGCATCCGGTGCTACTCAGAATGTTATATTCCCGACCTGGACACCTGCTGATTATGGTGTTGCAGAAAATGTTGATGTTGACTACATGGTGGAAGCTGAAACAATGCTTGTTGGTGATAACTACACCGCAAACGATTTCAAATCACAATTCGTCACCCTTCACTTTGGATACTTCCACGATATATCTGTGGATGCTATCGTGTCACCAGTCAGCGGGAATGCACAAGTGTTCACCCCTGAAGTGGTTGTCAGTAACATCGGGCAGAACGATGAGACAAGTGTCCCGGTTAAACTGGTCATCAGCAAGCCATATTTCGCGGAATACTTTGATTCAACCACGTTCCCACCAACCGGATGGACACAGGAACAAGTCGATGAATGGAGACGGGTAACCACCTCAAACGCTGGAGGAACCTCCCCTGAGGCACGACTATATTACTCATATATTACGGGTAATTACGCGTATCTGCAAAGCCCGGCGGTTGACACCACGGGAGACACCCAGCTAGTCGTTGAATTCAGAAGTATGGTTGATAGCAACTATGGTGGATCCAACTGTAAAGTACTGATTCGTGGCAATACACTTGCGAATTGGACCGATGTCACTCCATGGTCTAATCCAGTTAATGCTGATATTCCCGCAGCAAAATATGTCCTTAATGCGTCAGCATTTGTTGGGAATGCAACCCAGATCCGCTTCGAGTTCAGCGGAACCTCAGCGGGAATCTACTACTGGTACCTTGATGAGATCAAAATGTATCAACTTGATACCACAGAATATGATCAGACCTTATATGTTGCTATCGATGCTGGAGACACCTTGAACCTTATCTATCCTGATTGGACACCCTCTGATTTGGGAACAGCGGAGAACGCAGACATTCTCTACACGGTTCTTGCAGAGTCACAACTCACCCTTGATAACAACACCGCCAACAATCTCCTAGCCAAAGATCTTCTACTGCATTATCCCTGGATGCATGATGTCGCGGTGACTGAGATCTTTTCACCAGAAAGTGGTCCTGCGCAGATATCACCAGTTAAGGTTGCTGTTGC
>LSSI01000072.1 GCA_001595945.1 Thermoplasmatales archaeon SM1-50 | reverse complement strand
AGATGGAGAAATGGTTCGCCGATCCATTTATTCAGAATATCTATTACGAGGTTGATGTCATGGGAAGAGGCGGGCTATTTGACCCACCACACTATTTCTTCGAAGAAAGCAAACAAGGGATTATCGAGCGGTTTGCGGAGCATAATATCAAATGTTTTTTTGATGATGGATGGCCAAACAGCCCAATAAACGGCGGTGGACAGATATTACCGCACATCGAAAAAATATCACAAGATTCAGGGATGATGCTGCAGTTTTATAATAATTATTTCCCTGATGAGAGAAAAGGAATCTTCCGGTACTTTGTCATCGGGCATGGTGGTGGCTTCCAACACCCAGCAAAAAATAACGTCTACGATTGCACACAACTCTCGTATATTTCATCAAAATTCAAACCAATTCAATTTATTTATAATTTCGTGTTAATGGGCTCTGTCCCAACAGAAAGGGGTAAACGTGTGCAACTGGGATCACAACTCCTACATGAAATGGCACATAGTTGTAGTGTTGATGCAGATGCATGTGCCTTTGAAGGGATTGACAATGTCAGCTATGGACTCTATATCTTACCCAATAAACAATATAAAGCAACCTGGGGACAATATGTAAGTGTATTAAATTATCTTTACTGCAATAACCCAAAAGTTTTTGACCTCTCAAACGGCCAAAATGGTCCACCATATGATCAAGACGACTGGGGGATGATGTTTGTTGGTCATTTTCAATATAACTCCGCTCTAATAGAAGAACCATATTATACGCCACAAGGTGGAAGAGGTTTAATACAAAGCGAATGGAGAGTTACTAACTATGCATATGACGAAAATCTGACAAAACAATTTATTCAATCGATGGGGGATTACTCTCCGATTAATCCTATTAAGGTGAATTGGTCGGTCTACAGACTGATAAATAAAGAGTATAACCCGAACTATCGAGAAATAGTAGTATTTGCCCAGCCGAAAATAAAAACAACACAACAATGGGTATTGTATCAAAATGGAGATATTGATTCTGAGGGAAACATAATCTTTTATTCATTTGATACCCTACTAAAGGAAAAAACTAAGTAAATTGTTCTTACCATTAAAAGTGACACATCCCGTTTTTTTTCTTTTATAACGAAAGAGTTGTTTTTAGAAATCTCTATATAACAACGTTCTCATATTGTTATGAGTAATTGATGTCTTATGAAGATTTTTATCACGAGAAAAATACCTCAGCCAGGATTGGATTTATTAAAAAAGGAATGCACCATTGATCTAAATCCACATGATAGAGTGCTGACTAAAGATGAAATCATTAAAGGTATAAAAGGAAAAGATGGTCTTCTTTGTCTGTTGACCGACCAAATAGATAAAGATGTTATCAACGCAGAACCAAATCTTAAGATGATAGCTTCCTATGCAGTGGGTTACGATAATATCGATATCGTAACTGCGACAAATCGAGGGATTCCTGTAAGTAATACCCCCGATGTTTTAACTGAAACCACCGCAGAGCTTGCCTGGACGTTATTGTTTTCTATTGCCCGAAATATCGTCGAAGGAGACGCTTTCGTAAGAGAAGGGAAATTCAAAGGGTGGGCTCCGATGCTAATGCTTGGGCAAGATGTTTCGCATAAGACCCTGGGTGTCGTTGGTGCAGGACGTATCGGAACTGCTTTCGCATTAAAAAGCAAAGGATTTGAGATGAACGTACTGTATTCTGACGAACGGAGAAACGAACGTATTGAACGTGATTTAGGAGCAAGACAAGTAGCTTTATCAACACTGCTTAAGGACTCGGATTTTGTGTCACTACATATCCCTTTAATGAGTGCAACCCATCATCTCATCGATGAAAAGGAACTACGGATGATGAAAAAAACAGCGATTCTCATTAATACCGCTCGAGGACCGATCATACGGGAAACTGCTCTGATAAAAGCATTAAAAGAACACTGGATCTTTGGTGCAGGTCTTGACGTGTATGAAAAAGAGCCGGAGGTCTCCGAAGAACTTAAAAGTCTCAAGAATGTCGTGTTGCAACCGCATACCGGGTCGGGAACCTTTGAGACACGAACAAAAATGGCACTTATGGCTGCAGAAAACATGCTTATTGGACTAAAAGGCGGCATTCCACCAAATTGTGTTAACAGAGAAGTATTTCTGAAAAAACCTACAACATAAAAACCCAGACTTCAGGATCCTTTGGCAAATCGTCTTTCTCAATATCAATTTCGTTTCCTACCTTGAGAAGTTTATATTGGTTTTTCTCCAGAAATGGTTCAATACCCGCAATTGGTAGAGAAAGCCCTTCAATTCGATAATGCATCGGGATTGTGATTTTGGGCTTTAAGGATTGTATTACATTCCAGGCTTGCTCTGCGTCAATTGTATAAGTTCCACCGATGGGTATAAACAAAATATCGATTTTTCCTATCTGCTGAATCGTCTTTTCATCAAGTTCATGTCCTAAATCGCCAAGATGACAAAATGTAATATCATCGCAGGTGAATTTGTAGAGAATCATATTTCCTCGTCTTTCTCCATGCATAGTATCATGAAATGCGGGGATGCCGTTGATTTGGATATTGCCTATGGTTCGTTTCCGTTCATCGGCAATAACCTTCGAATTTTCTTTTTCAACAGATTTAATACTATTATGGTCATAGTGATTATGGGACACAAAAATAATGTCACCTGTTACGTTTGGTGCGGGTATACCAATGGAACGTCCATCATGTGGATCAGTCACGATGGTAACATCGTTTGTTATTTCAAAGCAGGAATGACCATGCCAACGTATCTGAAGCATATATACTACCTCCCTCACATATGGAATGATTCGAATAGCTAGAGAGGTATAAATACATTATGAAAAATTATGGACGGAGCCGACCTAACCTGATGTAAGTAACAATCGTATCATCAATGCAGGCTAATACAAATTCTTTATTGACTGAATGAGCAAGACGGACAGCACGACTAATCTCCGCCCAGATACTTGTAAATCCTTTCTCAACGACATGAATAAGATATTCAGCATGCGTTTGATTTGGTTGTTTCGTATATGCTCGGAAATGAGCACCGAATTTAAACCCTGTTTTTACCAACAAGCTTCGTTGTTTTAAATCTTTATACACCAAAAGTCTTTGTTGGATATCTGGCTGATGTTTCTTCATCAAATGAAGACATTTCTCCTTTGAAAGATATTTTCCTTCGGGTGTCTGAATCTCCAGTACACCTTTCTCTAAGAGATACAACGCCTCGACAAACGAAAGCTGTAATAATTCTCCAAAAGGTTTTCCAAAAAACTCTTTTTGAAGCAACAGACCACTTAGCTTTTTGTCAAATACAATGAGACGGTTTTTTAATAAAATGCATTGTCCTTTTGGGTAATTTTTATTAGAAATATCTCCCTTAAGAGTAATCTCTGACACTTCATAATAGGTAAGATCACCTTCTTCATCAACAAGGGCGAACCATAGTGTAGTGTTCTTTTTTGTGAATTTTTGGATGTATCGTTTTGTTTGATCTATGTCAAGGGTATCACGTTCAGAAAATGCTGTAATAACACAAGAAATAACAGTTGTATCTGTCGATGTTGCCTTACGAAAGGAAACATGAGCATCATCGTCAATGAAAGTAATTGCATGTCCTCTATTTCGCAAATCTTTAAAAGTCAGATATTTTGTTTCAAAATCAGGTATACGTTGAATAGCAAGCTTAAGAAGTTGTGATAGGTTTATTTGTTTTTTATTTTGAAATAAAATCATTTTTTCTTGATCTAGCAAATACAACCCTTCAAGAAGATTTAGTTGTAGTGAACCTGACTTTTGAAGTATTCCCATATGGCTTTTATCGTACAATCTTCCGATATCTCTAGCTTTTTTTATTAAGATGTAATTGCTGATGAGTTCTCCGGAGATATCCATTATACGAGATAAACAGAGATGTCTTATTTCTGTTTTTTGTAGTAATCTTCAATACTTCGTGGTCGGGTATTTTTCGGGAAAAAATGCATTTTCTGTTTCTTTTGACCAAACATGACGGCTACTAAGAATCCCAATCCAACTCCTATAATAACCCCGATTAAAGCGAACAGCAGAAATAATCCAATATATTGTGAAGGTCCATAATTCCAGGGTACAACAGATTTCTTTTCAGGGATCCCAACATATCGGGATGATCGTGTTCCATAGGGGGTTGTGAATTGTACAACACCGGCGATTAAATCAGCGTATTTATAATACACAATTGCAGAATCAACTGACGATTCATTTGCCAGGCTCTGTCCATACTCGTAATAACTCACAGCAAGAACGGGTTCTATGCCTATGTTTCTACTTTCAACGATACTCGCACTGGCTTGTTCTCTGGCACGTTCTAGTTTTTGATTGGTCACTCCATCAACAAGTTCCAAGGCGAGATTTGCCTTTACTAAGGATTCAAATGAAACGAACAACGCTGCTGCGTAATATCCGCTTTCCTGCTCCATACGTGCAGTATTTAAAAGATTCTTTGCATCATTGAGATCGGCTGATGTTGTTCCTAATTCACTTATGATGATTTCAGAATACACGATTGCCTGTTGAGCATCAGAAATATAATCTTCTGCGATGGTTTTAATTAAAGATTCGTTAATCTTACTTGAATCATGAAATGAAATTGATATGTCTAACCACCATCGGACACTATCAATACGCTGTGTAGCATATGCTACCTTGTAAAGTGCAGTAAGATAATCGGTACTACGAAAGCTTGCATTCGCCTCTGAAAGATAAGAAGCTGCTTCATTAATTCGCTTCTGTGCAGCCCCAACACATTGTAATGTCACCATTCCATTGATTTTCGCGTTTCTTGCTAACTGACTTTTATTTTGATAGGATTCTAAGGTTTGATTTATGAGAAATTGAACCAACTCTTCTGGGTGCTCAGAGGAGAAGTACTGACAGGCATACCGAACAAAAAGGGAGTCAATAAGAGATTGAAATGACTTGCTTGTACTCGTATAATAGACCTCTTGCTCATACCAATGAGTTGATTCAAGAAGACGATCCGTGGCGGCATTTAGGAAATCAGTAACCTGATTTCTATAGTAATTTGGATATCGATTAGGGATTGTCGTTGTATTAAAAAGATTGCTTGCATTTTGATGTGATTCACGGGCAGCATCAAGTAGAGTGGTTGCAAGTGGTTTCATTGCAAGTATATAATCCTCAGTGGTGATTTTATCAGCTGATTCTTCCACAGGAAATGTCCATCCGGTCAATAACATTAGAGCGTCGTTGATATCCTCAACCTCGATGACTTCCATCCCATAGTTTCTGTGCGCGTACTCAGAAACGTTTCGGGTAACTGGATAGGTATTCTGCCATATAACGCCGTTTATTGTTTGATACTCAGTCACCAATTCGGTGTAGGTTGTTTGTCCTTTCGGTATTAAAAACCGTTTTGCTCCCACAGAATAGGCTGCATCAATCTTATACGGTATCCCTCCAATCGGACCAATACTTCCATCAGGGTTAATCATTCCAGTCATGATGGTATTATTATCAATTGTCCAATTCTCAAGAAGTGCGATTACTGCGACTGTCAGAATCGCTCCAGCAGAGGGCCCACCAATCATCGGAGAAGTCGTTCGAACAACAAAGAAGAAATCACAGGTATCGGGGTCTAGGTGAGGACGTGTATCGGGTTTTACCAATGCGCTAGCAACTTTCACCGCAAGACGAGCCGACCCTTGCATATCAACATCCGTTAGTGGTAATGTATCAACAAATACTCGGCCACTTCCATTACTTTGAACGGTTACCGTAATTGTCGAAATAACCCCTATATACCCCGATGTTCCCTGAGAAACTGCTGGTGCATAGACTGTAACATTACGGTATACTAACGAGATATCTCCCTCCGAAATCATCCCTGCCGAGAGCCCAACCGAGGTAGTGGTCAGGAGAGGAGAACAGATGAGACAAATTCCTACGATGATTCCTATGAGTCTTTTATTCAGAGACATACCCCCAATTAAATCCTGGTTTAATTATGCATCCTATATAAAAAAATTACTGTGCATTCTTAATTATACCTCACCTGTTCCAAAGATCTAATACGATAATAACAGTAATAACAGTAGTTCGGTTTTTTTAGGCTAAATTTCCCTCCCGATATTCTTAAGTAGATTCACAGAATACCCTCTTTAGTTTATTACCATCTCCTGTCATAGCACCAGAAATCCACTGGGGGATTGGAGGGAATTACATATGGTACAACTACACGAGATGATCTTACGAGATGGACATCAATCGTTACTTGCAACAAGAATGCGAACAGAAGATATGCTCCCGATCACAGAGAAGTTAGACGAAATCGGGTTTTTCTCCCTAGAGGTATGGGGTGGGGCAACCTATGATGTGTGCATACGATACCTAAATCAGGATCCATGGGACCGACTAAATAAACTAAAAAAAGCAATGCCAAACACACCGCTGCAAATGTTAGAGCGAGCAATGAACATTGTCGCGTATTGGAATTTCCCTGATGATATTGTTAAAAAATTCATTTATTTAGCGAAAAAAAACGGATGTGATTATTTCCGTATCTTTGACGCCCTTAATGATTTGCGGAACATGAAAGTTCCTATGAAAGCGGTTAAAGAAAATGGAGGTCATGTACAAGCATGTTTGAGTTATACGATTTCACCAATCCATACCGTAGATTATTTTATTGACAAATTCATCGAACTAAAGAAAATGGGTGCGGATTCGGTTTGCTTAAAAGACATGGCAGGAATGATTTCTCCAAAACGTGCCTACGACATCATCAAAGGATCTAAAGAGGCTGGCGTAAACCTGCCAATGGATCTTCATTCCCATTACACAAGTGGCATGACAGGCATGGCTTATCAACGAGCTGTTGAGGCAGGCGTAGATATCCTTGATACGTCACTGTCTCCAATATCTGGAGGTACTGCTGCCCCTGCTACGGAGAGTGTTGTTGCGGCATTACAAGAAACAGAATGGGATACGAAATACGACTTAGGATTACTAATTGAATGCCGAACCTATTTTCTCAAAGTTTGGGAAAAGTATAGACATCTTCATAGATTCGATGCACTGAAAGTCGATCCAAGCGTGACACTACATCAAATTCCCGGTGGGATGCTCTCGAATCTAATTTTCCAGCTTGAGGAACAAGGAGCTCGTGATAAATATCGCCAGATTCTCGATGAAACTGCACGGGTGCGGGAAGAACTTGGGTACCCTCCCCTTGTTACTCCGACGAGTCAAGTTGTAGGAGTTCAGGCAGTGATGAATGTTTTACATGGAAGATATAAAGTAGTTCCAAAGGAAACAAAAGACTACTGTCGTGGGATGTACGGAAAACCTCCTGGGGAGATTAAACCAGAGATTATGAAACTGGTTCTTGGTCCGAAATGGAAAAAAGAGGTCATCGATTGTCGACCATCAGATCTACTAGAACCACTGTGGGATAAGAAAAAAGAGGAATTACAGGAAATCGACGGAGGATCATTGATAAAAAAAGAAGAGGATATTATGACATATATCCTGTATCCACAAGTTGGTCTGAAGTTCCTGAAAGGTCAGGCGATTGCAGAATTCACCTCAGATAGCTTGCCATTGCCTATCGATCATCAATTCACAAGAGCGATGGTAAAACAATCTTTTCCTGAAGTAAAACAGCTTTGGTTGGAGACCCAATCACCTGAAAAAAGAATCGGACCTGCCCAAATACCAACAGAATTCCAGGTTGAAGTCGATGGAGAGCCCTATGAAGTGAAGGTCGTCCCCTCTGGTGGGTATCTTGTTGCTGGTGCTGGTGCTGCCACGCAAGAAAAACCAAAGGATATCGAAGGTGGTATAAAGTCAAACATGCAAGGGACCATCTTGAAAGTGAAAGTAAAGAAAGGCGATAAGGTCAAGAAAGGGGATGTTATCGCGACAATCGAAGCAATGAAGATGGAACAGGAGATTAAATGTGAAACTGAGGGGGAAGTAAAGGAAATTTTTATTAAAGAAGGAGGTTCGGTTTCAAGTGGAGATCTTCTGATGCAGATTCTGTAGAAATGGTGATCTATTATGCTTAATAAAGTGCTCATTGCAAATCGTGGTGAAATCGCGATACGTATCATGCGAGCGTGCAAAGAGTTTGGCATTACAACCGTTGCGGTATTTTCAGATGCAGATCAAAACGCGTTATTTGTAAAGTATGCTGATGAAAAATATAATATCGGCCCAGGCCCAGCAAGCCAAAGCTATCTTAACAAACAAAAGATTATTGATGTTGCGTTGAAATCAAGTGCAGAAGGAATTCATCCAGGCTATGGATTTATGGCAGAGAACTCAGAGTTCGCGGAGATGTGCAAAAAGAATAATATCGAGTTCATTGGTCCACCTGTTTCTGCAATGAAACTTATGGGATCAAAAATCGACTCAAAGAAATCTATGATTGAGGCGGGTGTCAAGGTTGTCCCAGGAGTGACTGAGGCGATTGCTGACCATGAACGGGCTAAAAATATCGCCCATGAAATCGGCTACCCAGTCATGTTGAAAGCCTCTGCTGGAGGAGGGGGGATAGGAATCCAGCAGGTAAGCGATGAAAAGCAGATGGAAAAAGCTCTCTCAACCGTCAGGCAGCTTGCGAAGAACTCGTTTGGGGATGATTCTGTATTTATTGAAAAATTCATCGAGAACCCACGGCATATTGAATATCAAGTGATTGGTGATAAAAAAGGTCATTTGATTCATTGTTTCGAGCGGGAATGCAGTGTACAGCGTCGTCATCAGAAACTCATTGAGGAAACCCCCTCATGTGCATTGACACCAGAGTTACGAGAAGAAATCGGTGAACAGGCTGTACTTGCTGCGAAAACCGCTGGATATTACAACGCCGGTACTTGCGAATTCATGTTTAAGGAGGGTAACTATTACTTCCTTGAGATGAACACTCGTTTACAAGTAGAACATCCGATAACCGAAATGACGACCGGTGTTGATCTGGCACGAGAACAACTCCGTGTTGCTTCAGGATTGGAACTTGAATATGACCAGAATGATATTCATCCACGAGGTCATTCCATTGAATGTCGGATTAACGCAGAAGATCCTTTGAATAATTTCATGCCAGCTCCTGCAAAGATTATCAGATACGCAGAACCAAGCGGTCCAGGTATTCGTGTCGATTCCGGTGTGTTTCCTGGCTTTACCATTCCACCATTTTATGATTCTATGATAGCAAAACTTATTGTCTGGGGCGAGGATCGACCTCGTGCCATTGAGCGGATGAAACGAGCACTCTGGGAATTCCAGATTGGTGGTGTGCGGAATAACATACCGTTCCATCAGGTTGTGATGAATAACCCTCAATGGAGATCAGGTATCTATGATACCAGTTTCATCCCTCGCTTTAATATCCTTGATCAGGTTGTAAAACAGGTTCAAGAGATAAAAGCGCAGTCGTCTGGTCCGAAGACCGCAGCGGCTCTAGCCGCAGTGCAAGCTGTGATTATGGCTTCAAACAGTGATCAACAATAGAAATAATCACAGTATTAGCATTCCTATGAAAGAAAAAATGTTTGTGAAAACAACAGTGGAGTTCTTCAGAAATCTCCATGTAGATTTCGTAAAAAAATTGCTTGTTTTTGAAAATCTTGATTCCACAAATAGCACGGCAAAAAACCTTGCACGTGCCGGTGCAGTAGAGGGGACCGTCGTTGTTGCACATACGCAGAGCTATGGGCGTGGACGACTTGACCGCATCTGGGAATCCCCAAAAGGAGGGGTATATCTTTCCATTATCTTACGACCACAAGTTCAGACCGAGAGGGCATCGCTTCTGACTTTCGTTGCAGCACTTGTCGTCGCAAAGACTATCCGATCGTACGGTGCACCTACAACCATTAAATGGCCAAACGACGTCCGGGTGAATAACAAGAAAATCGCTGGGATATTACTTGAATCAGAAATCGTTGGAAATACCATTCACTATGTCGTGGTTGGACTTGGAATTAATCTACATATCGACATAAAGCAATTGTCACCTGAAATTCAATCCCAATCTACCACCGTCTCATCTGAGGTAGGTCATCCTGTTGATTATTATGAGTTTCTAAGAACTCTCTTTCAACAGTTTGAGTATTTCTATATGCTTTTTAAAAAAGGGAACTACAAGAGACTTATCGATGAATGGAAGAAGCATTCAGATACACTTGGTAAAGTTATTCGGATACAAACACCTACGGAAATCCTCAAAGGAACCGCTTGTGACATCGATGAATTGGGTTTTTTGCTTGTCAGGACAGAAAGTGGGGAACAAAAGAAGATTTTAAGTGGGGATTGTCTCTATTTCGATGAGCTACGTAAAGTTTGACTTTATATTTTTCAGGATTACTTTCTAGATGAACCACTTATTTTTTATCTGAATTTTTTTGTATGATATATCCATTTTCATTTACACAAAAGATGTCTTAATAGGCTTTAACAGTAATCAATAATAAGTTTGAGTAGCAACAGTCTAAATAATCTTGATTAAATAGTAGGCTTTCGTTCAGTAATAATAGATTTTATTTGATTTTCTGGCATCAATCTAGAGATTTCTCTGTATTCTTTGTTTTCCTTTTTATCTTATTGTTTATAAAGAATATTGTTTTTTTATTTATTGATGACGATGATAATTTTTCGTTTCAATTTAAGAATTTATACGATATAAAATGTGGCTATAAAAGAATATCCGCGTGTCTCTTCTATATTATTTTGTTTTATTAACAACTAATCATGCTTGTTTCATATAAAAAGAAGTGAACGTCCCTTCTCAATATTTCTCTACGATCTAAATGATACATTAAGATCATCTTTGCATAAAAATTAAAATGGTAGACGTAATCCAGGAGGGATATGACGGGGCAAAATGATGTATTGAAAAAAGTGTATCACCGTGCGTTCGAATATGAAGCAAAACTAGGAAGTTGCCCGCAGTGCGTTCTTGCTGCATTAAAAGAAATTCTTGATGTCTGGGATGAATCCGTATTTAGAGCATCACAGGGATTAGCAGGTGGCACTGCATTGTCAACGAATGGTACCTGCGGAGCACTTGCGGGAGGGACGATTGCAATTAGTTCTATGATTGGAAGAACCTATAAGGAGTTTACTGAAGGGAAAAAAAAAAGACTTGTTTATAAATACACAAAACAACTGTACGACAGGTTTGTAAAAGAATATGGGTCTCCACTTTGTTGCGATGTGCAAAAGAAAATATTTGGCCGAAGCTATATTCTACTTGATAAAGAACAATATGAGGCGTTTGAAAAAGCAGGTGCCCACGTCGATAAATGTCCTAGTGTTACAGGAAACGTTGCACAATGGACCGCAGAGATTATCCTTAACGAGCTCTGTTAAAGAATCAAAGGGATAACTATTTAATATTTGGAGACTATAAAGGAATAGAGCAGGGGGTTAAATGAATAAAAAACAAAGTATTGCAATAGGGGCATTTAAAGTAATATTTATTTTAATTCTGTTTGTTTCAGTATCAGTTTCTATTACGGTTCTTGCTTCTCATGAACAAAATACCGATGTTATATCAGTAACTTATTCGTTTCCAGCTCCTAGTATTTCAAAAAAAACGCTTAAAAATACCAACTATGATCAAATACTCATTCAAGGAGCACCATGCTCAGGAAACTCTGGTGAACCGCTTCTACCGACAAAAGGAGTATATCTGCTACTCCCACCAAATAGCAAGGTCCAGTCGATTACAATCTCTGGAGAAAAACACTTCATTGGCTCAGGGTTTCACATCGTTCCCTGTGGGGTATCTCTCCCGCTCACTCAGTATACCAGTAATGCAACGAATTCTATACCCATACCAGATTTAAATATCTATTCCTCTCCTACGCCCTATCCTAATCGTTTATATTCCGAGATCGGAACCTACAGTTTCAGAGGGTATTATATTCTCGTTCTGATGTTACACCCAGTCCAATACATTCCAAATACTGGAGATTTATACTATTACCCCACCATGAAAGTCACTGTATGTCTGACAGAAGAAACAAAACAAGAGTCACTCTACCGTTCTTTGCCACAGGACCGCGATGAACTACATACGAAAATTCAGAATCCTACATTGGAAAGTACCTATGAATCCTATTTACCAATTAAATTACTTAACGAGGAGTATGATCTACTTATATTAACTATAGATGATTTACGAGATGGTTTTATCCCCCTTGCTGAGCAACATAACGAGACCGGAATCAGGACTATCATTAAAACATTATCTGATGTTGGTGGGAGCACACCAGAGGATATCAGGGAATATCTCCGAACGGCTTATATGACCCTTGGCATCCGCTATGTTCTATTAGGTGGTGATGCAGAGGTGATACCAGCAAAAATGCTATGGGTCGAGGGTATGGATGAAAACGTCACTTACTATGAGACCACCATGCCATCTGATCTCTACTACGCCTGTCTCGATGGCCCTTATAACTACAATGGGAATGACAAATGGGGAGAACCTACCGATGGGGAGGGAGGTGGTGATGTAGATCTGATTGCAGATGTCTATGTGGGTCGTGCCTGCGTTGATTCCATCAATGATGTGAACAACTTTGTCCAAAAAACAGTTGAGTACCTCTCCCTTACACCCACTGAGACCTATCTTGGAGACGTCACTTTCGCTGGTGAACATCTCGGTGATTATGGAATCGCAAGTTATGGGGGAACGTATCTTGATCAAATGATCAATGGCTCATCAGATGATGGATACACCACGGTTGGGATACCTGCAGATCAATACCTCATAAATAAATTATATGAAGCCCCGGGTTATTATTGGTCGAAATCGGAAATAATTTCCCTAATCAACAACGGTGTTCATATCATTAATCACCTAGGCCATGCCTCGTATGACTATAACATGAAAATGAGTAATAGTGACGTTAGTTCATTAACAAACGATAATAATTTTTGTTTTGTATACTCACAGGGATGCATGTCAGGGGGGTTTGACTTTGACGACTGCATCGCAGAATATTTCACTGTGAAAAATACTCATGGTGCGTTTGCTGGAATCTGGAACGCTCGCTACGGCTGGTTCTGGTCCTATAGCACTGATGGGGATTCACAGCGGTTTCATCGGCAGTTCTGGGACGCGGTCTTTGGGGAAAATATAAAAGAAATTGGACGGGCAAACCATG
>LSSI01000071.1 GCA_001595945.1 Thermoplasmatales archaeon SM1-50 | reverse complement strand
TATTTCTTTTTTTATGTGCTGTTGGTTCAGTTGGTTCATTAGAACATGGGAAATAGTACGTATTATAAATTTTTTCTGGATATAGCTCTTATATTAGGATAGGAAGATTTATGATATCCTCGTGAGGATCAACAATGCTTGAAATAAACAAAATATATCATATGGATTGTCTCCAAGGTCTTCCTAAACTTGATGTGGAATCTGTTGATATCATAGTCACCTCGCCCCCATATAACATCGGAAAAAAGTATCTCTCTTATCAGGATGTTCAACCACGACACGAATATCTAGATTGGATGGAGACGGTTGCGAGGAAATGTAAGAGCATTCTCAAAGAAACTGGGTCCTTTTTCCTTAATTTTGGAGGAAAACCAACTGATCCTTGGGTCGCGTTTGATATCGCGAATCGGTTCCGTAATCATTTTGTAATGCAGAACACGATTCATTGGATTAAATCAATTGCGATATCCAAAAGCGATGTAGGTGATTATTCTACTATCATTGATGATATCGCAGTTGGGCATTACCAACCAGTAAACAGTACACGATATCTAAGTAACTGCCATGAATACATCTTTCATTTCACAAAAACAGGAAATGTCGCATTAGATCACCTGGCAATAGGAGTGAAGTATCAGGATAAAACAAATATCGGCCGTTGGAAAAAAGCAGTAAAAGACCTTCGAGGACGTGGCAACACATGGTTTATCCCCTATCAAACGATACAGAACGCTCGGTCGCATCCAACGATCTTCCCAGTAAAACTCCCTGAAATGTGTATAAAATTACATGGTTATACGAATGACACTCTAGTCCTTGATCCATTCATTGGTACTGGATCGACTGCGGTTGCTTGCAAAAGACTTGGTGTAAAGTATATCGGATTTGATATCGATACAACCTATGTCACAATCGCAGAAAAAACACTATTAAAACAAAAAATAAATAAGTTTTTTTGAATCAAAAAAATAATTAACGGTTACACAACTTTTTATAGGTTGAGAATATCACGGACGCAGAATATGAGACAGATTACACACTGGTTACATAATAGTCAATATATTCCTCCCCTCTCATCAGCCTGTCGCATGTGTGCACAAGGATCCAAAATGGTTGTGCTTATAACCGGAAAATGTTCAACAAAGTGTTATTATTGTCCCCTAAGCTTCAAGAAAGGTGGTACTGATAGAATCTTTGCAGATGAATGGGAATTAGAAAACGAAAAGGATACAGAAAAACTGATTCGCGAGGCAGAGTTCATCGATGCAACAGGGGCTGGAATCACAGGAGGTGATCCGCTCATTGTTTGGAAAAGAACTCAAACCTACATTAGACTTTTAAAGCGGACCTTTGGCGATTCATTCCATATCCATTTGTATACGTCTGCGCTTAAAAATGCTAAGCATCTCACCGACTTGGTTTCCGAGGGTCTTGACGAGGTACGATTTCATCCTATGTCTCATACGTGGAATACAATGCAAACGAGTCCTTTAAAAAAAGTGATTACTACTATGGTAGAAGCCCCAGTAGATGTCGCTTTGGAAATCCCAGCGCTTCCAAAGAAAGAAAAAGAAATTCTTTCGTTGATCTCATGGGCTGATAAACAAGGTATTCGATGGATTAACCTCAATGAATTAGAATTTTCTGAGCGAAATTGCGATGCGTTTATTACGCGGGGTTACAGCGTTAAAAATGAAGTGTCCGCTGCAGTAAAAGGAAGCGAACAAACGGCGAAGGAAGTTCTTAAAGGTATCCAAAAAAGAGATATGAAAATCGGTGTTCATTACTGTTCCGTCTCTTTTAAAGATGGTGTACAATTAAAAAATAGGATCACAAGGAGAGCAAACCAAGTAGCAAAACCTTACGATGTCATTACACATGATGGTACATTAATCAAAGGTGTTGTATATCCTAGTGATGTTTCCTTAACGCCTCTGAAACTCTTATTAAATAAAACATATAAGATTCCATCTCATATGTTGCACCTTGACGTTGACAAGAAACGAATCGAAATTGCTGCATGGTTGCTAGAGAAAATCGCCCCAAAACTAATAAGACAAGGCTATCAATGTTACATCATCGAGGAATATCCCACAGCGGATAGACTTGAAGTAGAACGCAATCCAGTACCCTCTCTTTGAAAAAGGTTTTTATATGGGGGCTACATTCCCACCTTACCATTCCTAAGGAATGGAATCGATGAAAGCTCTGAAAGGAGGCTAAAAATATGCCGATGTATGTACGATTTCAAACATCAAAAGAACTGCAAGATTTAGCCTATGAATTAATTGAAAAGGCTCGAGATGGGGGAAAGTTAGGAAAAGGCGCAAACGAAGCGACAAAATATGTTGAACGTGGCCAAGCAAAAATAGTAGTTATGGCCGAGGACGTCACACCTGAAGAAATTCTTGCTCATATGCCGATTCTCTGTGAAGAAAAAAACGTTCCTTATACCTATGTTCCAAGCAAAGAAGAACTTGGAAATGCAGCAGGTCTTGGAATCCCAACAAGCGCAATAGCGATTGTCAACCCTGGGCGAGAAAAAGACCTTGTTGAAAATATTATAAAAAAACTTGAATCCTTAAAGAAGCAGGGTTAAGAGCATGATTATTGAAGGAACACCTTGTGAAGTTGTCGAGGTTATCGAACGAACAGGCATGGCTGGTGAAGCGTCCCAGGTAAAAGTCCGAGTTCTTGATGGGAGAGACAAAGGAAAAATCATTACAAGAAATGTTATGGGACCTGTTCGATTAGGTGACATTCTTATGTTAAACGAAACTCAACGAGAAGCAAAAAAACTTGGTGGACCGCGATAAGAGGGAGACACAAACATGGTCGAGAAGAGAACGTGTTCATTTTGTGGGACTGAGATTGAACCTGGTACTGGGAAATTATATGTAAAAAAGGATGGTTCTGCTCTGTATTTTTGTAAAATGAAATGCCAGAAAAACATGTTGAATTTGGGTCGTATTCCACGACGAATACGATGGACGAAAAGTTACTCAAAAAAATCCTAAATAGTTAGAGGAATTATAGATTGCATTTCCGAAGAGGAATTAGATTTTCAACCTCTTGTCTCTGAGAATATTTTCTAAAAGTAGTGAAAGATATCGGTTTGAATGGTTTGGAGATTCTTTTTTTTTTTAACAATAGGAACTGATAATCCCTTATCAACGATCGTCATCAATCAAATTAAAAGAAATGATATTATACGATTGAAAAATCATTTCTAAAGACTTAAACTGATGAAGTGTACTACATGTTACAATATAAAAAAATAAAGATGGTGAAATTATACTGATTTTTTGAATTCTTCTCCTAAATTTACCACTCTAATACGTTTTTTTTTTATTTTAAACTAGTATTTTAAACTAGTATTTTTATAATAGACAAGAGAAATTTCAATGAGAAAAGGTTAAATAAAGGGATAAGTGTTTTAATGTGTAATCTATTTACCCGAAAAAATATATAGAAAACTTTATTAGTAGATACACCCATGTAACAATATATAATAATATAATATGGGGGATTACATATGCATAACACAAACATAACTGTAATTACTATATTTATTGCAATTTCTTTGTTGGCCCCTATATCATTTGTTACAGCTCAAGATAACAAATCACCGGTAATAACTGGTATAATTTATGGTCCCCATGCAGGTGTTCGCACCGATCCCGGTTTTTATTTGTTTCAGTCCTGTAATGTTACTGATAATGTTAGCATTTCTGACGTTAGAGTTTCTATCACTGGACCTACTGGTTTTACTCCTGTAAATACGTCAATGGTGAATATAGGTGGAAATGAATATTATTATGAAATGAACAATGTCTCTTTTTCAGGAACATATGAGTTTTATATTTGGGCAATTGACGCTTCTGGCAATACTACCCGCTCAAGCACCTATTATATGCTTGTTTTTGAAAACTATTTAAGCTATATCTATGTAGATGTGAATAATGTCGCTGGACCATGGAATGGAACTGCACAACATCCATTACAATATATCGATGATGCAGTAGCGGTCCTTGCTCCAAATGGTACGATTTTTATTTATGAGGGGATTTATGAGAACACGTCGCTTGTGCTTGAAAAAAGCATGACTATCCTTGGTGAAAATCTCCATACAACGATTCTTGACGGAGGCGGCTCGGATAGTGTTGTTCTTCAAATTCTTAATTCTTCCTTGATTTCACTGTCTTATCTAACTGTGCGAAACGCAATGGTAGGTATCGAATCACAAAACAGCAATAATTCAATACTATCCCAGTGTAATTTCTCTGAGTGTATAGATACCGGTATTAAATTGGTTGATTCTTCGTATTTCCTGGTGACAGATTGTACGTTCCAGAACAACAACAAAGGAATACAGCTTACAAATTGTAGTTACAATCAATTTTATCATAATAATTTCTTGAATAACATGGTCCATGTCTCTGTAAATTATAATACGTATTCAAACACATGGGATAATGGAATCAGCGGGAATTACTGGGACGATTATCGATCTTTATACCCACATGCGAACGTCATCCCTTCCACAGGAACATGGGATACTCCATATCTAGTAAATACATCTGGAAATAACATAGATTACCATCCTTGGGTCTATCCTTCAGGATTTATCGATACGATTCCACCACAGGTTACGGTTATTTTTCCAAATGGTGGGGAAGTTGTATCTGGAGAAATTACGATTCAATGGTTCGCATCAGATGATTTAATGATGGACTTTAATGGGACTATCATTCTGGAATATAGTCCAGATAATGGAGGTAGTTGGGATCAAATCGCTTCTCATGCAAATAATACGGGATTTTACGTATGGAACACCACCACAGTCCCTGACGGGGATTATTATCTAATTAGCGTAAGCGCCATTGATGAATTCTTCAACATCGGTTCAGATTCTTCGGATAACACTTTTTCAATATATAACCAAGCATCTGGGCATGCTCAGATTAGTGGACCAACACATGGAGGAAATGGAATTGTTTTTAATTTTACTGCAGTATATACTGATCCTGATGAAGAATATATCTATTATAAATGGGATTGGGGCGATGGAAACGAAAGTGAGTGGTTTGGTCCTTTTAACTCTAGTGAACCAATTACATCATCCTACGTATGGGCTACTGATGGCAATTACAGTATTCGAGTAAAAACAAAGAATGTTGTTGGAATTGAAACCGACTGGTCAGATGCTCATCCCATGGTCGTTGCAGAACAAATTAACTTTTCCAATGTAAAACTTGGGCATGTGTATTTCAAACTCTTTTCCTTTAATAGATCATTTATCTTTTCGGAATTCCTCAAACGTCTTGGTCTTGTCCTTATATTCACTACACATGAAATGGAGTTGGAGGCATTTGCAACAGATGCTGTTAAATCAGTTACATTCAAAGCAATGAACCAATTGAAAATTGAAGACATGGAAATAACTGATGACGATGGATCTGATGGCTTCTCCTGCATAATGAATGTAACTCGTGGTGTCTATGTGCTGAACATAACCGCCTTTGATGGAAATGGGACGTTAATAGATAAATACAGCCTCTTTTCCGTCTTCTTCATTCGAATGGGCAGGTACGCTACCGGGCCTCCAGAGACTCGTCTTCAAAACTATCTCATCCGCCCTCAGCTTCGGTCCTAACGATTAGTTCTTTAATCTATAATGTCATATGATAGAAAATACGTGCTGCTCCAAAATATTTAAATATAAACCATTCCTAGATATTAATAGAGAAGAATAGTGAAAATATACGTATGATAATAATGAAAAAAAGAGTGATTATATGAAGAAAAAACTAATACACTATGGCATTAGTGTAGTAATGTTAGTAGCGGCGTTCTCAACATTAGGGATTCCCTATGCTTCAGCAGAAGCCCCGCCACAACCCAGTCAACCAATCCCTTCACATGGGTCAAGTGGAGTGACTGTGTTTATTGATTTGGAATGGACTCCTAACCAAGCAAATCTTACCTTCGATGTCTATTTTGGGACAGAAAACCCACCACCGCTCGTCGTAACAAACCAATCAGAAACAATTTTTCAACCGAATCCTCTTTTGTTAAATACCACGTACTATTGGAAAATTGTTTCTTATAACAATCAGCAGGAATTTACCGAGGGTCCAATATGGAATTTTACTACAGCAGTTAATCAGCCGCCATTAACGCCTACGGTTCTTGATGGCGTTCCAACAGCTGGACGAAATATCCCTCTGGAGTTTACGACAGTAGCTGCTGATCCTGAAGCAGATCAAGTTTACTATCAATGGGATTGGGGTGATGGCAATCAAAGTGAATGGCTTGGTCCCTATGGGTTTGGCGAGCAAGTAACAACAGTATATCAATGGGAGCATAACGGAACCTATGCGATTACAGTACATGCAAAAGACAGTCATGGAAGAGAAAGCAGTTGGTCTTCAACCTATAATATTACCATTGCATCACAAATCCAGTTGTTGAATTGTAAACCAGGGTATCTGTACTTGCGCTTCCTTACCTTTGATAAAACTTATGGTTATATCTATTCACTTGACTTATTAGGAATGTCTCTTATTATTAGCGCTGCCAGTGCCGGAATGACAGTTGATGCAGACGGTTCAGCAGCAGTAGAGACGGTGATCTTTCAGATGAAAAGCCGATTTTTGGAAGACCAACAATGGAATGCGACCTCAAACAACATTTCCGGTAATTTTTTCCAAGGATACTTTCTTTTAAACGATGGGTTGTATGAGACAATGGCCTATGCATATGATAGCAACGGCCGTTTAATCGATATAGCGACAAGACAGTATGTCATATATTACGAATGGAAATTTGTAGTACTAAAACAACTGCTTGGTTTAACATAAGAAAACCTAAAGATTTAAAACATCATTTGAAAAAATCATTTCAGGAAAATAGGTATACCTACTCTTTTGTTGAATAATTGTGAAGAGACGTAAGATACTATAACAAGCGGAATCTTATTCTACGTCAAGATACGATACAGGCTTCTCTATGGTAGATAGGAACAAAACGAAAATATATAATATGATTCTATAGATTCTAACCATCTAGTCGATACCCATCACGTGTCAGAAACTATCTTATAAGATACTATTCTGTTATAGACTTAAATACTATTGTTCTATTCCTTTCTTTGGAATGCTGGGGAGTTATCTATGGATGATATACATTTCAAAATCGTAGAAATAGAAAAGAGTGATGATATCAATTTCATCTTAGGACAAACTCATTTCATAAAATCAGTTGAGGACTTGTACGAGACGATGAAAAACATTGTCCCTAACGGTAAATTTGGTATTGCCTTTTGTGAAGCAAGTGGTGCGTGTAAAATTCGCAGTGAAGGAAACGATAGTATATTAAAGAGCCTTGCAGAGAAAAACGCTATGAATATCGGAGCAGGTCATACGTTTATGATATTTATGAGGGATTGCTATCCAATCAACGTGTTGAATGGTATAAAAAGTGTCCCAGAGGTTTGTTACATCTTCTGTGCTACTGCAAATCCGACCAAGGTTATTGTTGCCGAGTCAAAGCAAGGTGCTGAACGAGGTCGTGGCATCGTTGGGGTTATTGATGGATTTGTCCCAAAAGGTATAGAGAATAATGAGGAGATTACTTGGAGAAAAAATTTCTTACGGGATATCGGTTACAAACTCTGATTTAATGCCCATATTTACCAACAAGTGGGACAAACACGCAACCACCTAAATGTTGTGCTATTGTGTGCCCCTCGGTTTTTTCAAGGAGGGTAAGTTCGCAATACATGTTTCCAACGGGAATAAGCAGTTTTCCAGGGTCTTGAAGCTGGTCGATTAACGGCTGAGGTACACAGGGTGCAGCGCAGGTAACGTAAATACGGTCATATGGTTGATATTCAGGGAGACCACAAGAGCCATCACCGACCTCTACAATGACGTTTGTACATCCGGTCTGTTCAAGGTTTTTTTTTGCTTTTTTTGCTAAAGATTCAAATCGTTCAATCGTATACACCTGACCTGTCCTTCCAACAAGTTGTGCAACAATCGCAGCGTGATATCCCGAACCAGTTCCGATTTCCAAAATTTTTTGACCTTTTTTGATGTCCAGGGCTTCACACATAATCACCACCATATGTGGCGCGGAGATGGTTTGACCATTACCAATGTCCAGAGGCGTATCGACATATGAGAAGTCTTTCATAGAGTTGGGTATAAATTCTTCTCGGGGGACTTTGAGAAAGCCTTGTTTTATCTCATCAGTTTTGATGTAGCCTTGGTCAATTAATTGTGTAACTAATCTTTGTTTTTCTTTCTCGAACATAGTGTTGTATTTGGATATTTATTTGGTATATATAGTTCCTTGCACCATCTTATTTTTATACCAAGAATCTATTCCAAGCATTCTATCATGAAGAAACGCGCAGTTATTGCTCTCGGCGGAAACGCGCTTATAAAAAAGGGACAGAAAGGGACCATTTACGAACAGTTTGCAAATACTCGAGAGAGCTGCCGATCGATTGTTCAAATGGTCAAAGAAGAATGGGATGTTGTCATTACCCATGGTAATGGTCCGCAAGTTGGCGCTCTTGTGCTTCAGAATCAAAAAGCAAAAGACATCACCCCTGAAATGCCACTTGGAATTTGTGTTGCTGAAAGTGAAGGATTGATTGGGTATATGATCCAGCAATGTCTCTTAAATGCATTAAAACGGGAACATATCGATAAGGCAGTGATTGCATTTATCACACAAGTTATTGTTGACCCGAATGATCCGTCTCTTACAAATCCAACTAAACCAATCGGACCATATTATAGAGAGGATGAGGCATTTACCATGTTAAAACAAGGCTATAAAATGACTCGCTTGCCTCGCGGATGGAGGATGGTTGTCCCTTCACCAGATCCCGTACGAATCGTAGAAGGAGAGATTATACGAAAAATGCTAGATGATGATATCATTGTTATCGCCTCAGGTGGTGGAGGTATGCCTGTGATCGAAAAAGAAGGATGGGGATTGGATGGTTTGGAAGCAGTGATTGATAAAGATTTGGCTGCAGAGAGACTCGCTGAAGCGGTTGGCGCTCAGGTGTTATTAATCCTTACTGATATAGAAAAGGTCTATCTTCATTATAACACTCCTAAACAAATTCCACTTAGGAAGGTGACGTACAACGATTTAAAAGAGTATTATCTTTCTAGCGAATTCCCCCCAGGGAACATGGGACCAAAGATCCTTGCCGCTCTCCGCTTCTTGGAATTCGGTGGGGAACGAGTCATTATCTCAAATATAGAGCAAGGATGGGAGGCACTCCAGGGGAAAACAGGGACAGAAATAATCCGGGCATAGATCTTTTTTTCAGACGTGTTTTTTATAAACATCCTATGTATTTGGAGTCGGTACATTCATGGATACATCAATAGAGCAGCAAATTAAAGCGATAGAAGATGAGATTTTCAAAACTCAGAAAAACAAAGCGACAGAACACCATATCGGAAAACTAAAGGCAAAGATAGCACGATTACGGGAGCTAAGTGAGAAACGAAAAAGTACGAAAAGAAAAGCAAAGGGGTTTTCTGTTAGGAAATCCGGGGATGTGACCGTTGGAATTGTTGGATTCCCTAGTGTTGGAAAGAGTACATTATTAAATCAACTCACAGCCGCTGATAGTAAAGTCGCTGATTATGACTTTACAACCATCATGACGATCCCAGGGATGATGAAATATAAAGGAGCAGAGATTCAACTCCTTGATTTACCTGGTCTCATTGTTGGGGCTTCCAAAGGACGTGGACGAGGTAGAGAGGTTATCTCTGCTGTACGAAATGTCGATCTCCTTCTTTTGATGATTGATGCGTTTAATCTTCAGCAGCTTGACCAGATTGAACTTGAACTTTATAACGCAGGAGTACGGTTAAATCAGAAGAAACCGGATGTTGTCATCAGTAAAAAGAGCAATGGCGGAATAACCGTTAACACTACTGTACCATTAACTCATCTTACTGAGCCTGTGATAAAATCAATTGCATCTGAGTTTGTCATTAATGCAGATATTACGTTGCGTGAGGATATAACTGAGGATCAGCTTATTGACACGTTTGCTCAAAATCGTGTATATATTTCCGCGCTTGTGGCTATTAACAAAACCGACCTTATCCCATACGAGGTGTTAAAAACAGCTGTCAATAAATTACATCAAAAACGATGGGATGTGGTTGGAATTTCTGCGAAAAATAAGGATAACTTGCATCAATTAAAAGAGCAGATTTTTTTACATCTCCGACTCATTCGGATCTATATGAAACCAGTGGGAAAAAAAGCTGATTATGTTCAACCGATGATTTTGCGGGAAGGTCAAACTGTTGCCGATGCATGTCGTCATATCCATCGCGATTTCTATAGGAATTTTCGGTATGCTTCTGTGTGGGGTCCTTCCGCAAAGCATTCTGGTCAGAAGATCGGTCTTGAACATGTATTAAAAGACCAGGATGTTCTGACCATTGTTGTCACAAAATAGTATACCTGCTGAGAAGTAAGAAAATTTATTTATTTCTCTTTCTTATTCCTTCTGTAAGATCGGTAGGTGAGAAAGCATCTATGTTAAGAACTCCAGCTATTGTGTTAAATGTGAAAACCTACACCGAGGCAACAGGTGTAAATGCAGTTGAAATTGCAAGGCTTATGGAAAAAATCTCAAAACAAACCAATGTGAGTCTCGCAATAGCAGTGCAGGCATGTGATATCGCTTCGTGTGCAAAAGAGATCGATATCCCCGTCTATGCCCAACATATCGACCCGATAAAACCTGGGAGTAGCACCGGATGGACGTTACCTGAAGCAGTGAAATCCGCAGGTGCTGTTGGAACACTTATCAATCATAGCGAACATCGTCTTATTCTTGCTGATATTGATACGTGTATCACCCGAACAAAAGACCTTGGACTTGACAGTCTGGTTTGTACCAATAACGTCTTTACCTCTAAAGCCGTGGCTACATTTTTTCCATCAATGATTGCAGTAGAACCCCCTGAACTTATTGGTGGAGATGTTTCTGTCACTACTGCTGATCCAGGGATTGTAAGTACAACAGTTAATGCGGTCAGAAGCATCAACACTACAGTGAAGATTCTCTGTGGTGCGGGGGTAAAAAATGGTAAAGACGTTGCAAAGGCTATTGAACTAGGCGCGGACGGAGTGCTTCTGGCAAGTGGTATTGTGAAGGCAAAGAATAAAGAAGCGGTGCTTAGGGATTTAATTTCAGGTATTTAGAACCAGATAGACTACGCTTCCTTTAACTGGTTGATTGCCGTATGATATTCCTTATTTTTAAAAATGAAACTTGCGGCGACCAACACATTTGCTCCGTTCTTTTTCACAAGTCCGGCATTCTGGTTGTTGATTCCTCCATCGATTTGAAGGTATATCTGTTTTTTTATCTTTTTAATTACCTCGCTTGCTTGCTTAAGCTTTGGAACGACATCATCGATAAACTTTTGGCCTGAAAACCCTGGATGAACTGACATAATCAACACCAAATCAACTTTGGGGATAATATGCAGGATTTTTTCAAGTGGCGTTTCGGGGTTTATCGAAATGCCTACTTTACATCCTAATTTTTTGATTTGTGTAATCAGGTCTAGTGGCTCTAAGACAGCCTCTGAATGAATTGTGATTATATCAGCACCTGCCTTTATAAATGCGTCAATATATTTTTCTGGATGTTCGATCATGAGATGACAATCAAGAACTAATGATGTTTTTTTCCGTATGTTCTCTACAACAACGGGTCCTATGGTTATATTTGGAACAAAATGACCATCCATCACATCAATGTGGAGCCATTCTGCTCCCGCATCAGTAACTGCTTTGATCTCATCATAAAGTCTGGTGAAATCAGCAGAAAGAATTGAGGGTGCGATAATCACCATGAACAATCATCAGAGGGTATACGTCAGGGCTTTATAAAGGCAAATGATTCTCTTGGAGGTGAAATTTGTTCTGTCATTATGGCAAAATGTTATTATGACAGCGTATCTTTTTATAGAAGAAATGCCCTTGTAAATGCTCGAACACTAAAATGGTGCAGGCCGAACACCATCTTTTATCCCATGGCCTGCCCATCCCATCCCTTAGTGATCAGTAACAATGCTAATAGATAGTTAAATCTATAAAGAAAAAGACATATAGTCCTTTTGAATTCTGGAGATGATTGACAGATATGAAGGAATTAGAGAAAACATCCTCGGTATGCCCCGCTTGTTTCCAAGAAGGAAAAATTCATAGAATAGATGCAAAGATCATTGAGGACGATGGGAAGGTCTGGATTGAGAAAAAATGTGACGAGCATGGTGATTTTAAGGATATTTACTTTGGTGACATTGCGTTATATGAACGATGGATGAAGTATGAAAAACATGGGGATCCAATTCCTGATGTGAAAACGTCATTGTTTGGTGATCCGATATTATATCCAGAGCATCGTTCGCAGAGTGTTTTAACGAATTTATTGGTGACAAATCGATGTAACCTTCGGTGTGGGTATTGTTTTATGAATGCGGGGGCCTCAGGGTATGTCTACGAACCTTCGTTAGATGAGATTAGACATATGTTACAGCAGGCTCGAAACGAACGACCTATGGGTTCGAAAGCAATTCAGATAACTGGTGGTGAACCAACAATCCGTGAAGACCTCTTTGAGATCGTTCAGATGGCACGAGATATTGGTTTTTCTCATATTCAACTTAATTCCAATGGAATTAAACTTGCAGAAAGTGTAGATTACTGTAAAAAACTAAAAGAAGCAAAGGTCAACACCGTCTACATGAGTTTTGATGGTGTCAGTAAGGAGACGAATCCTTGGGTCGATCAATTAAATCAGACGATAGAAAACTTCAGGGAGGCACAGTTGCGTGCTGTTCTTGTCCCAGTTATTATTGGTGATAAGAATCTTCATGAGACTGGCAAGATTATCCAATTTGCCCTTGATAACATCGATATCATTCGAGGGGTGAATTTTCAACCTATTTCGTTTTGTGGGAGAATTACAAAAATCAAGGACGAAAAACGGGAGAAACAGCGTGTTGACTATGTCCGTATGATGGAGGTAATTGAGAAAGAATTTAACGGTCAGATTTCTCGCGATGATTTCTATCCTGTTCCATTTGTGTACCCAATTTCGGAGTTAATAGAGTCGTTAAAAGGTGAAAAACAGGTGGAGTTTACTGCCCTAGAGGATGGTAAACCACTTCCAATAACCCGGTTTATCGACGTTGAGGCGTTTATGACATTTATCAATGAACAATCAAGGGTTAAAGGTCCGTTGAAAAAGGTTCGGGTTGCTGCGTCATTTCTTAAGAATGTTGACAGATTTGTTGATAAGGAAAAAGCACCAAAAGATTTTGATTTAAAAAAGTTATTGATTGATGCTGCGGTTGGCGGAAGTTATGATTCTTTGCGCGGGTTCCATTATAAAAGCCTTTTTGTTGGGTCTATGTGGTTTATGGATACATTTAACCTTAATCTTCATCGACTCGAACGATGTTGTATCCATTATACTACTGAGGAAGGAATAATCCCATTTTGTTCGTATAACGGCCTTGGATATGGTGACAGAATCCGTGAGAAAAATTCTATTCCAATAAAAGAATGGGAGACGAAAACAGGGCGATCTATACGGGACGACCTCTGGAAACATGGACCGTTAACCTAAAGATCATTTCTATATTCAAATTTAATCTCCTAGCTTTTCATAAATTTGATCAGTTACATAAAACTATATATAGAAAGTAATAAAATATAGAGATATAGTACATATTAGAAATATTGGGGATATTATGAAAACTTTAACGTCGAGAAAGAATAGAAGTATGATATGGAACATATGTGTTCTTTTCATTCTCATTAGCTTCTTGATTATACCTGGACGTACTCTTGCAGGTGTATCTACTGGTGTTTTGAATGACCCCCTTCATAAACCCGCATATATCGAGAATGAAGAAGATCTCTTTAATGTCCAGGTCACAGGCCGTCCATCTTCTTTTCACCCGTTTGCCCCTATATCTAGAAATGCCGATGTCATTGAATTAGTGCAACAGTTAAACGAAACACTCATCCTTGGGTTCCTAGAGAATATTACGGCTTTCGGACCACGTTTATCTGGAACAGAAGCTTGTGAGCAAGCAGGTCATTACCTCTATGAGACGTTCGATGACATGGGATTAGCAGTTCGATACCATAACTATACCAGTAGTACCGTGTCAGGGAGCAATATTGAAGCAACATTATATGGATCAAATTCAACAAATATTTTTATTATTTGTGCGCATTATGATTCTGTCGCAGCCGGACCAGGAGCAGATGATGACGGCTCTGGTGTCGCAGCGGTTCTTGCTGCAGCAGAGATCATGCGGAATTACGACTTTTACCATACCGTTCGATTTGTGTGTTTCTCTGGAGAAGAACAAGGACTAGTTGGGAGTCATTATTATGCGGAAAACGCATATAACAACAATGATTCTATTATCGCGGTTCTGAATGCTGATATGATTGGATTTGCACCCTCGTATTCAGATAGTATACAGGGAAAAATATTTACCGATGATCCCTCAGAGTGGATTGTTACATACACCCAGGACATAAGCCAGCTCTATTTCGATTACATAAATATTCAACTGACGCCGATGGGAGAAACCTTGGGAAGTGATCATTACTCCTTTTGGCAATATGGATATAATGCAGTGTTTTATCATGAATTCAATTTTAATGACTATTATCATTCCGCGAATGATACGATTGAGAATATGAATGTTAACTATTCAACTCGATTCTCCCGGTTGATTCTTGCAACGCTTGCTGAGTTGGCGCTCCAGCCACGACCGATTCTTACGGTTGGCGGTCTCCTTGGTGGACTTGGTGTTACTGCACAAGTCGCTAACATCGGAGATGTAGACGCATATGACGTCCATGCGACGCTTCTTGTCACGGGAGGGTTGTTCGGATTTATTAACATTTCATCTACTAGCCAAACCGAGTATCTTACACCAGAGGAACGACTACAGCTGAAAGTAATACCTTTCAGATTCGGACCTATTCATATAAGCATCTTCGTCACCTCATCCAACGCAGAGCAAGCAATCAAATCTGCAACGGGTTTTCTGATTGGCCCGTTTGTCCGTAATATCGTAATTACCCCGTAAATTTTTTTCTGGTATTCCAACCGTTTATATAGACACATAGCAGCTCCTGAATTGACACCTCGTAGTGTATACACTTCGTGTTATTTTTGTTACCTTATAGTATCTACACAGTAAAAAAAACAAAAAAAATAAAAAAAACACAACAATTATATATATTATATTCTATGGATTACTCAATGTATAATACAATCCCTTAGCGGAGATCGAAGATTCAAGCACCAAAACGAAAAGCTATCAGTCGTCCTCAGACTTCCGATGACCTTGAATATTTTTTCCATTACATTGTTTTGCACCTCTTACAGAAAAATACACCCAGTTGAAAGTTATCATAAAAATACGCTACACTGTATATGAGGTCGGCGTAATTATTGAATTTGAATGCGACCGCAGGAAAAATTCAAGATAATAGATACCTATAGAGGTCTCATTGAGAAGGATGATTCGGAGTCCTCCCTTAGTCATCCCTCAATCATCCTCGCATCATCCTGCTAGCTTGAGCTCGCGGAAAAAACAAAAAAGGTGAAAAAATGAACGACTCCATTAAGTCCAAAGACGTGGTGATAACCCGTCGTAAACGACGTCGCAAGCCACTTAAGCCGAAAACGAAAGCGCGAAAACTGTATGAAGAACAGAACCCTTCAATCAGCGTCAGAGTAGATTGGGCAACGAAAATGCAGTTTCTTGTTGACGCAAAACAAAATGGTTTGAAGCAAAAGGATTACATCTCATTGTTGATTAATAATGGACATTTGAATATCGAGCGAATTAAAAATGAAGCTTTTACGGCTGGCCAGGAATCCATGCGTCCACTAATTGACGAGGCTCATGAGCAAGGTATGAAGGAGCGAGCGAAAGCAGATGTCGAAAACATATGGAGGATGGGTATGAAGACAGGTGAGCGAAGCTGCGCCATATACATTCGTTGTGCAAATCATGTTTATGGGTGTCAATATTTCATACCCGTGGAACGGGGTACTGAGCTTGAATACATTGCAGTGAATGCGTTGGAGGAACAGCATCGTTTCATATGCAAAGAGTGCGAATGGCGACAAATAGCACGGGGTATTGCGGAAGAAATGCGACAAATATCTGCACCCAAACCATCACCAATGCCAGGACATGACTAGGGAAGTATT
>LSSI01000070.1 GCA_001595945.1 Thermoplasmatales archaeon SM1-50 | reverse complement strand
CCCTCGGAAACGGATTTTTATTCCCCTGGCGATGGGGGATATCAACTCTTATTTATGATGGCAGGTTCGACCCGGTGCATTGGTTTGAGCTCCTACAGAAATACCGGGTGACGAACCTTGCCTCAGTACCAACCGCGTATCGAATGTTTCTCACCGTCAAAGACGCAGAAAAAACCTATGATCTCTCCGCACTACGTCATTGCATCTCCGCGGGAGAACCGTTAAACCCCAATGTCATCAAAGAATGGAAACGTCGATTCGGACTTGACACCCACGACGGCATCGGCATGACCGAAATCATGGTGTACCTATCAAACATGCGCGACATGAAAATCAAATTAGGATCCTGTGGTAAACCACAGCCAGGCCATGTCTGCGCTCTTCTTAACGAGAAAGGAAAACCAGTACCAGTTGGTGAACCAGGCGTTATTTCCATAAAAAAAACAGATCCTGGGCTTTTCCGTGAATATTGGAACAAACCGAAGATAACAAAAGAAAGCTTCAAACACGGCTGGTTCCTCTCCGGCGACGTCCTCTATCAAGATAAACACGGGTATTTCTGGTTCAGCGGTAGGAATGACGACCTCATCAAAGCAAGCGGGTATCGCATCTCACCATTTGAGGTGGAATCCGCGATTATCTCCCACCCCGATGTATTAGAATGCGCGGTGGTCGCAAGCCCTGATCAGATACGCGGGACTATCATCAAAGCCTACGTGGTGCTTCGTGAACATACAAGGGCAACAGAAAGCATGCTACGGAGCATCCAAGAGCATACCAAGAAAATCGCAGCCCCATATAAATATCCTAGGGAGATTGAATTTGTCGTTGAACTGCCAAAGACACAAAGCGGCAAAATAAAAAGAAAAGAACTTCGTGAGCTTGAAAAAAGAAAGAAAGGAGTGTTGAAATGAACATTATTTTATGTGCGAAACAAGTTGTAGATGTCGCAGAGATAAAGATTGACCCGGCAACGAAAAAACCAGTCCTTGCAGGAGTGCCACAGAAAATCAGCGACATGGATAAGAACGCGTTAGAAGAGGCAATAAAAATAAAAGAGAAACATGGTGGGAAGATTACGGTAGTAACCGTAGGAGCCCCTGATGCAAAGGAGCGAATGAGGGAACTGCTTGCCATGGGTGCAGATGAAGGTGTGCTTCTCACTCAGCCGCCACAGACAGACTACCATATGATTGCCCATCTGCTCGCAGGAGCAATTAAGAAAATAGGATCGTATGATATCATCCTCTGTGGTGAAGCGTCTATTGACATGTTCTCAGGGCAGATAGGGCCTCGTCTCGCTGGCCTACTTAACATCCCGCAGATTACCTATGCTCAGCAGATAACCGTAGAACCTACAAAGGTGGTTTCTGAAAAGAACCTTGGGGAAAAATCAGTCACCATGGAATCTCCTTTTCCTGTGCTTCTCACCGTGACCAAGGAGAGCAATCAACCACGGCTGCCTAGTCTTATGGCAATTCTTGCATCCTCCAATAAACCAATTCATGAATGGTCGACGACAGATATCGTATCACAGACATTACAACCAAAGGTACAGACCCTGGACGTCAAAGGCATCCCAATGCAGCGGAAGAACATCATCTTCCAGGACGACCTTGATCAATCTGTTGGTAAACTGGTTAATGAACTTGCAAAGGTAGGAGTGCTGAGGTGATCTGAATGGTTCTTGTATATTCTGATGATCCAAAACTCATAGCGGAACTCTTGAATAAGGCTAGTGATCTTGCCAAGCAGCTACAGAAAAAAGTCATCGCAGTCACTATAGGATCCGAGCAGCACGCAAAAGACTATATTGAGCATGGTGCCGATGTGGTAATTATCGCGCAGACAACGCAGCAGCAGTTCAAGGCAGAGGAGTACACAAGCATCTTGCTTTCGATTCTAAAAGAACATAGTAACGAGATTGTGCTAATCGGCTCAAACAAAAACGGCAAAGAGCTTGCAAGCAGGCTAGCAGCACGGCTTGACGCAGGCTGCGTTATCGACGCGACAAATATCCTACTTAAAGATAAAAAAGTGACCACTGAGCGTGTTGTCTATAGCGGTAACGCCATCGCAGTAGAGCAGTTTTTTGGATCCCCGCAGATCATAACAATCCCCCCTAGGGTCTTTGACCCGTTACCAAAAAACCCAAATCACAAGGGGGAAATCATTAAAAAAACAGTTGACGTGGAACAGTCCGCCTCAAAAATCATTAAAGTCCAGGAGATGAAATCAGAGGGTGTGAATGTTGAGGACGCCCAGATCATTGTCTCCTGTGGACGAGGATTTAAGAAAAAAGAGGACATACGACTTGTCAGCGAGCTTGCTGATGTTCTCAAAGGAAGAACCGTTGGCTGCTCCCGACCGATCGCCGCTGACCTCAAATGGCTCTCTGAGGATCACTGGATTGGGCTTTCTGGTCATAAGGTTAAACCCAAGCTGTATGTCGCATGTGGGATCTCCGGGCAGATTCAACATATCGCAGGGATGCGTGACTCCGGTGTGATTGTTGCAATAAACAAGGACCCTGAGGCGCTCATCTTCAAATCCGCTGATTACGGGATCGTCGGGGATCTTTATGAGGTGCTACCGAAGTTAACCAGCGCGATCAAAGAGAAAATCGGGTAACATACTGTTCGATTTCTTGAATCTATCAATAACTTCATTGTCAACAACTCACCTGTAGGAATGAGGTCGTATGAGCAGAGACGATGATAGAAACCTTCTAACGAGACTTCCAAAAGAAAAACTCATAGACTACGTATTACTGCAACTGCGAAACCTCTGGGCAGTTGACGGGCTGTATTATCTAGGAATCGAAAAGCGCTACAACACAGAGGATGCAACAGCGATCGATGCAGAGGTCTGGGCGGTGATGGGAAAAATAGAGGCACGCAAACTAAAGCAGTTCCTTGGAATCACCACCAATGACATCCCTTCCATGATGCATGCGTTGCAGTTCAGCAGCTGGGCGCTGGACCTTGAGGATAAACAAATCGAAATAGAAAAGGACCATGCGATGATTAGAAACATCCGCTGCCGTGTCCAACAGACGAGACGAAGCAAGGGACTATCGGAGTTTGGGTGTAAACCGGTCCGCTCTGGGTTTCTTACAGCGTTTGCAAAGGAATTTAACCCAGAAATTATTGTGAAATGCATCATATGTCCACCAGACAGCCATCCTGAGGATCTCTGGTGCCAATGGGAGTTTCGATATAAGGAGAAAAATAATATATGAAAACATCAAAGGAGTATAAAGAAAGCCTTCAAAAGATGCGGCCGAACATATACAAGTTCGGTGAGCTTATAAAAGATGTGACGACACATCCTGCGACCAGACGCTCTATTGAGGGTCATGCGCAGATTTTTGAGGCTGCGCAAACACCGGAGTTCAAAGATATACTTACGACAACCTCACATTTAACAAACGAACCTATCTCAAGATATCTCTCAATCATTCAAGGCCCGGATGATATGATCGCTAACGTCCGCATGAAACGACTTATGTTCAACCTCACAGGCACCTGCACCGGTGGCCGCTGTGCTGGTTTTAATGCCATCAACGCGATGTATGCGACCACCTATGACATGGACAAAGTACTAGGAACACAGTATCATACACGACTGGAAAGCTGGCTAAAAGATGCTCAGAAAAGAGATATCACGCTTGCTGGTGCGCTCACGGATCCAAAGGGTGATCGATCAAAACCACCATCCCAGCAATGCGACCCTGACCTAAGCCTACACATCGTGGAAAAAAGAAACGATGGCATCATCATCCGAGGCGCCAAAGTAATGATATGTGGTGTCGCAGCTGCAAACGAAATCTTTGTCATGCCAGGAACAAGCTACAAAGAGGAAGATGCTGCGTACGCAGTTTCCTTTGCAATCCAACGCGACAGTGAAAACCTCACCATTATCGAGACACGACGACCTAGCGACACTAGGGAGCAAGAAGAGGGATTCGACAACCCAGTTGACAATGGGGGCATCACTCAATCCTATCTTTTGTTTGAGGACGTGTTTGTGCCAAACCAGCGAGTCTTCATGTGCGGAGAATATGCATACTGCATGAAAGCGGTCATGAACTTTATCGCACCATACCGCGCCGCAATAGGAGGATGCGTCGCAGGACAAGGAGACGTGATGATTGGAGCAGCTGCACTCATGGCACGAGCAAACGGACTATCAGAAAAAATATTCCGAGAAAAACTAACACAGATGACAATAAACAATGAAACCACCTTTGGCATGGGAATCGCCGCAAGTGTTCTTGGGACGAAACATCCTTCAGGCGTATGGATTCCAGACACGTTGCTTTCCAACGTCAACAAGATCCATGTCGCCACCCTACCCTATGAAACCAAACGGATCGCACAAGACATCGCCGGGGGCATCGCCGAGACCGGTTGTCTACCATCCTGCAAAGACCTCAACGACCCACGCTACGGCAAACTCCTAAAGAAATACCTTCAAGCAAACTGCTCTGGTGAAACACGCGCAAAAATAGCACGACTCATCGAATGGCTCACCATCGGCAGTGGAGTACCCGGGTGCATGCATGGGGGCGGTTCCCCTGATGGCGCGAAACTGGTGATCAATGCAACCACTGATATTACACATAACATCGAGCTTGCGAAACGACTTGCGAACATCACAGAAGACATCCAGATTGAGACAAAGAAAAAATAAAAACAGCATAAACCAATTTCATTTGCTGATACATCCGATCTCTGAACTTATCACCCATAAAAAAGTAATCATACACGAAGAGTTTTTAAATACTCTACCCTAGCATCATGTAGGTTGATCATCTTGCTTAAATGAACTTTACATTACTATCGCTGAACGCAATACTGACGCAATGACAATACCAATCTCCGTAATTAATACCACTGCATACAGTAATGTTTCATAACGTCCAGATGTTTCACCTTTGTGAATATTTTTTATCATGGTACATCCCACATTGACATAGATGACACGATTTATAAAAACAGCAGGGTAGGTGCTTATGCACCTAGCAGTACAAATCTTTTTTTCGTGAAAACAAGAAAAAAATGGTACTACACATACCTTTGCATAAAATAACAAAAGCTAGTAAAAAAACAGTAGAAAAACAAGTCAGAGTAATATCAGCGATGAATTGATGAAAAAACTACCCTCCAATTAAAACAAAGTATAAAAAAAAGTATTAATACAAAATAAAAAATCATCTGGTTATTAATCAAATATTACTGGCGTTGAAATACAACTCCAAGGTATGTTTCACAGTTTGGACAAGAGAACAAGTGGAAATTACCATGATAGGTGCGGATGTTATCTCTACTTATTTTGCTTGGTTCAAATTTTTTTTTGCAATACGGACATTTTATCATATCAAACCTCAAGATTTCATATTTATGTTTTTTATTTAAATGATTCGTTTTAGGAATAATATTCGTAATCTTAAAATAAAAATACAATGTCTATTTACTTTATTTCATAAATTGAATTCTTTTAGATCCGCAAACAGGGCATACAAATATTTTTCTCCCATATGAATTTCTTCGTACTTGTTTTAGTGTATTTGTAAAATGTTTTCCACAGCTAAAACAATACCACATCATTTTCTTGCATCCTTCCAATACTGTACTTTGTTTTTTCTTCTATAAATAATTTTTCATATTGGAGGCTATCAGAATTGAAAAAAAATCATCTGATTATTTATCTTTGTCTATTACTAAATCCAAGAATATTTTCGCAATGTGGACATATATACATTTTTTCCTGTCCAATAAAACCTGTTCCTATGGTCTCTGTTTTCACTTCTTTAAGACTTACTTTTTGTTTGCAATACGGGCAGTTTCCCATTTTATATTCCTCGTAATGGACGTATATTCCACTTGTTAATAAAAGATACGATTTTTTAGAATTTATGAATAATGTTAAATAAAAAAACACCTGATTATATAGTAAAAAACAATTTTCCTAATCTTTCTCAAACATTCGTGCAACAACAAAAACAATTGCGATGAATAGTACAGCAGGAGCAATAATCCAAAAATAAAGAGGTATTACAACACCACGCCAATGTATATATCCGACTAGACTCATTATTTGTAAAGTTCCAAGGAAAGTTACAATTACTAAAAATATTAATCTGTTTTTTATCTTTATTTCCTTATTCTTTACAGAATACAATATGTCATACTCGAGAGCAAAACTTGCACCAAAAACAAAAGGAAGGATACCTACAAATAAGCAAAATTCTGAAGAACAACCACTTTGAAATATTCCAAGAATTAATAAAGAAACGAAAAAAGATACAGCAAAAATTAACGCCTCAGTTCCTAATTTTTCACTGTCCATACACCATTTAAGATCATGTATTCTATTTTAATGTTTTTGGAGGTTATCAATAAAATATATTCAAAAAAGGAGAATGCTTTTTGATTCCTGAATAAGCAGCACTGAATCAGTGTTCATCTCTTATCCGATTTATCGACAAAATAAAAAATCACCTAATTATTTACTCGTTTTTACCAATAATGTAACAATCATTGCTATTGAGATTAATGCAAGCCCCACAAGCAACCATGCTCCCGTTGCCACAACTCCCCTCCGGTATGTATCCCATACAAAATGTTCATCAGCACTAATACCTGCAAGACCAAACCACCACCATAAAGAAAAGACACATAAGATGAATCCAGCAATAAACACGATAACAGCTACACTTAAGATTATGGTATTTCTATGCATTCTATCATTAAAATGTAAAAAATATTAGGTATTAATTTTTATGGGAGTTATTAGTAATTGAAAAATATAAAAAATCAAATGATTATTCTGACGTAATCAATATAGCTGAAAGTGAGGTTATAAATCCTGATGCGATTAATACAAAGCCAATAGGAGCAAAAAATATAGACACAACAAAACCAATTAATATAACAACAACACCTATTATACCAATTCTTAGTTTTGTCCAACCAAAACCAAAATTTCTTTGTATAAATTTCCTGTCAACATTTCCGCATTTAGGGCAGCAATTTACAAAACCGCCATATTTGCTTACTTTTTTACCCCATACCCCAAAGAATGAAGTACACTTTAAACAAATATACTTTTTTTCTTTCATTTTTTTATATGCATCATTTTAAGGGATTTAATTTTTTTGGAGGTTATTTATAATTCAAACAAAATCAGGGTAACAATAAAAAATTCATCAGGATATCAAATATGGAAAAAAAATATTAACACTACACAATTTTGGCGTTAGAGGGGAGTTTAAAAATAAATATAAAACTCGAAATTGGATAGGCTTGGGTGATTTCTTTAGCATCTCATCCAGGTCATCAGTGCATGGAAGAATCTTGGAATACAGTTCATTTTTATGATTGAATCAATTGATACTTCATCACAATTTGATAATCTGATTTTTAATACCTTTGGATCGATTACTCAGTTTGAGAGAAGTTGATTGTGGAGCGGATTAATCTTGGTCTTAACAAGGCTAGGAAACGGTGAATAACACTTGGCAGGGCAAAAGGAAAGAAAGACCGAATGGTGAGGAATAAGTCAGGATATTATCAAAGGTGAAGCTAAGATCCTTTCCTATCAAAACCGTGATTTATCAAGGAGAAACGATGTATAATAGAAAATCATCTAATTATTTATCACTATCATTTTCTTTTACTTTTTTTGTCACGTGACTTTTTGCTTCTTTTCCAGTGTATATAATATACCTCCAACCTTTTTTCATACCTTTTTCAACGGCAATTCCAGGGCTGTCAATAATTGTTATAAATTTTTTATTTTTTCCAAAGTCTTTGAAGGTTTTTTCAATCGTAACTACAGGTTCGTCAATAAATTTTTCAATTTTTCCTTTTATTCCATCATCATTCATAGATTATTTCATTCTCCTTTTTTCTATTCTATATTCTTTTTTCTTTCTAATTGTATAAAAAAATATCGCGGTAGTTTGTCATTATTTGACAATTTTATTTTTATCTGGAATGATAATAAAAAATCAGGGGATTATTTATTCAAAATTCTTGCGGAATGGCAAAATGGGCATCGGTTCAATTTAGGTCCAAAATCTTTCGATTTAGTAAAAGATAGTCCATAACTCTTACAATATGCCACTTTAAATTACCCTATGCTTGTTATAAAATACAGTTATTAATTTTTTCGGAAATAATCTGAAATTGATGTTCAAAAAAGGTGCGTTGAAATTGGGAACTGAACAAACATCACAGAATCAGTGTTTTTTTAATTGCGCCATTTATTAATAATTATAATAAATCTAAATCTAATAAATCTAAATCTTCTAAACTTTTTATTCGGTCACATTTAGGGCATTTAAAATATCTTGGTTTTCCTGTTTCAGCATCATATCCAGTTATTTCTAATTCACTTCCACATTTTATACAATATGACATTCCATCTCTTCCTCATTTTTGTAATAACTTGTTTTATTTAATACTTCTGGAGGTTATCGGTAATTGAAAAATAAAAAATTACTTGATTATTTTGCTTATAATTTAAATTCATTTATTTTATATGAATTCTTTAACACTTCCGAAGAAATGAAAAATAGAATGAAACCTATTATCAACAGAGATAATAAAGAGATAATAATAAATATAATAAAAATTGAATTTGTAATAACTGGATACCCCGGACCCTCTGTAGTTATATTTGGAAAAACTTTAAATAATGCTAAGAAAAAAGGAACAAAAAATGTTCCAATAATTATAATTAAACCCAATATTAAATATGTTTTAAATCGAAACCTTAGTGCTGAGTTCATTGGGAATTTTTCATTTGATTTCATATCCTTTGGAATCACAAGAGAAAATTCTGGGATTTCAGGAGAAAATAGTAGAGATTTCCAGTCATCTTTTTGTGTTTCAATTTCTATTAAAGATATATTCTCACCAAAACGTGGACAAAAATGCTCTTCACCTCTATATGTTTCTTCGGAAGTAAACCCTATATTGTAAATTGGGCAAAAATTTACTTCTTCTTTTTTTTCTAGCATTTATCCTCCACTACAATCTCTATTTTTATCCTTCCCTTGATTTGTTATAAAATTGCTTTTATTAAATCTTTTGGGAGGTTATCTGTAATTGAAAAAGAAAAAATCACCTGATTATTTAATTAAGTTTAACTCAATTTGCCGGTATAAATTAAAATTAATAACATTAAGGCTACAAGGTCACCAAAGCCAAAAATTACAAAAACAAATAATGGAATATCTTGAAAATACACGGGAATTGAGAATAATAAATATAAAAGAATTAACAAGAATGCATAATATCTACTTGCGCTCCATTTTTCTTTCATACAAATCCAAATCATTATTTTATTTTAATTACTTTTTTGCTAGATTATCTTTAAGGAAAACCGATTCATGATAATAATATTCATCATGAGTCAAATATGGAAATAATATATTAGTAGCACAACATAAAGATGGTGCTGGTGGAGGTGAAAATAAAATATGGAAATCGAAATTGGAAACAGAAGGTCAGAGATACGAAGATCATACCTTCTTGGCAGATGGAATAAATTTGAGGGATCTTGATGTACTAATAAAGAGCATTCAAAGAAAAAACTGCCCTATCTATCTTGATTCACAAAAAGCAGGGCAAGAACTTGGTAATTCGTATTATTAGATGTTATTAACAGAAATTACTAATGTATTGGATTTTTTTGTTTTACAAACAGCAAATTGGTTTTAAACTGGAATTAATTTGGGAGTGAATTGGAAAAAAATTTTATTAAAAATCCGCAATTACGCTATTACTGGGAAATAGGAATATTTTTTTCTCTTCATTCCTCCCTTGTCTAATTTCCTATTTTCCCTTTATCCCCTATTGAGATTTATAGCAATTAATTAATTAAATTCATTTTTATTACCATCTTTAGATGATTAGAGAATTCTTCTCTTTTAGAAGTGGCTCAAAAACTGGGTAATTAGTTGGTTTACATACATATTGGAATCTCATAGAAATAGCAAATAGATTTTATTTAAGAAAAATTAGGCTGAATTTGGAAATGAATTGGTAGGAAATTATATTAACAATTGTTAACAATAATATATAGATGGGGAAAAATAGGAGATGACTTTTTGCTTTCTCTTCCTCCTCTCCTCACCAACGAACCTCATTTCCTATTTTCCCTCTTTATTCCTCCCTTAAATTTCAATAACCTACATCATTCCTTATTAAAAAGGAGTTCATTTGCCTACATTTGCAGAAATCGTTTTAAATGAAATATATGCACTACTAGCCATCAAAATCCCAACATCGGAAAAAAAATACTTACAACAATCCTTGATTTAATTTTATGAATCTGGATTGTATTATAAAATTTATGAGCTTGACGAAGTTATGTACAAAATGTGACATGAATCATGGGATAAATTACTACTATATATAATATGAGGAAAATTGGTCTGAATTCTGCAAGTTCTGTGAATCAAAGCCTAATGTCATTTATTCAAACAAATTGAATGAATAAAATTTGTTGGGGAGTCTTATAAGCGAAATGAAAGATGAAAGGAGCGTAGATAATAGGGGGGGGTTACAATGCATTTTATTATGTATATTCCTCCGACTCCCCATAGGATTAATATCTTTAATTATATAAAAATGTTTGGTATGTTCTTAAAATAAGTTTTTAAAGAATAGTTAGGAAATCATAGAAAATCAGTATAGGTAAAAGAAGAAATAGCAGAGAGATCTAATCTTGTTGATAATAGGTATAGTAATAGTTATGACAGGACTATTAAAAGCAAATTTAACAAATCCTTCAGTATGCAAATATGCAATACTTATGTTTTTATAGGTAAACCAATAGCTTTAATTGAAATAGTTATTCCTGCAACACATTTTAAAAAATGGACTGAAGAATAAAGATAGTATCAATGATATATCTTCGTATTCCGTTATCAATCATCTGAGGAACTAAGTAATAGTTTTAGATGTATTTTAGTTAAGAATTAGATATGTCATCTTGATATATATACTGAAGCTGATTTTAAATAGAATCATGAAAATATATACGCATATCAAGAAAATCGTTGAATTTTTTAATTGATGAAAATCTAATACGAAGAGCAAGAGAACATGGATTAGTAATCAGAAGGTTTCTGGAGAATAAACTCTCGGATTATTTCTCATTTATAGCTGTTGTGAATAGACCACAGAATCCCAATAAAAATGAGTTAATGGGCCTGTCCGAATTTGAATCGGAGTCTCTAGCTCCCAAAGCTAAAAGGATGGACCAAGCTACCCTACAGGCCCAGGCATAGACGGTGTAACATTATATTGTATTTAAAAATATTCTTAAGAGCCATAGAACTAATAGGCCGTTTACTTGTTGAAAAACTATTTTTTACATCTGTTTTTCCTGATATGATTCTCATCAAATTTTTTTTTATTTGATGTGGTCATATAATATTCATTCATCTATATTTTATCTAAGGAAAATCTATAAATTTAAATATATGAGATGTGTTAACTTATCCAATGGAGGAAATATCATGAAAAAAACAATCATCTGTTCGCTCACAGGTATGCTGCTGATTCTCGGAGCTTTACAATTTCCGATAAATGCAGAAAACAATGAAAAAAATATTAACATAACTACGTATGATGAAAACATAAGAAAAGGTTTTTTGGATGTGACCTTCACCGCTGGTGACTATACTTTTGTCCCCCGCTCAGATGGGTCTATAGAAATACAGATGTCTGACTATGGGAATCTACTTGTTCCTGGACACCCACTGCTCCCCACAAAAACATACTTTGTCGGTCTTCCCCCCGGATGCATCGTTGAATCAATCGAACTACTCACAAAAGAAACCGTAGAACAATCAGGAACATATCGCATACGACAAGCCCCCTCCATTTGTAGTAATGACAATACACCAACTCAGAATTCTATCGATGACACGATTTCACACCAAGTAGAAGCTTACCCATCGGCGATCTACGAATACCTCGGAATGAGCCAACTACGGAAATACTCACTAGCGATGATACGATTCTATCCTATGACCTTTTATCCTACAAGCGGTAGACTCTTCCTACATGACTATATCACTATACGAGTCTATTATACAGCTGTAGAAAAACTCTCAGAAGTTCTTTTATCAGACACAGCCATGGATGATATTGCAGAACAAGTCATCTATAACTATGATTCCATCGCAAAATATTATCAGAAAATAGAAACTTCCAGACAAACCTACGATTATGTTATCATTACAACCAGTTCACTCTCATCATCCTTGACTGGTTTTTTAACCTGGAAAACAACCATCGGTTATCTAGTCAATATCGTTACGTTAACCTGGATTCTTACGAACTATCCTGCTTCTGATACCCAAAAAAGCATACGGGATTTTCTAGTAGCAAACTACGCTTCTTGGGGAATCAAATACGTCTTGATTGTTGGCACCCACGCATCGATACCAATGAGAACCTGCTATCCTGACCCAACAAATCATAACAATGACGGCACTCATAATATACCAACCGATTACTACTACGCGGATCTTACAGGCAATTGGGATAGCGACGGTGATGGTTTCTATGGCGAACGTGGGCAGGATGCTGTTGATTTCACACCAGAAGTATTTGTTGGGAGGATTCCAAATGACAGTGCATCTACAGTATCAAGCATAACCTTCAAGATACAACAATTTGAACAAAATGCTTATACAGGGTGGAAGAAAAACGCCATGCTCCTTGGGGCGATATACAACTATGCAAACGAGGATAACACAGGAAACCCACGGCTTGATGGGTCAGAGGTCATGGAAAAATGCAAAACCAACCTCCTCTCCGGTTTTACGATCACAACCATGTATGAAAAACAAGGTTACAGCCAATCCCCCTATACTTGTACATATCCTTTGAATAACGCAAACATCATCACTCAATGGAGTGGTACCACCGGATGGGGAATCGTAAACTGGGGCACCCATGGCTTGCAGACCTCAGCAAGTAGAAAAGTATGGAATACTGATGACGGAGATGGAATACCGGAGAATAACGGCGAGATCATTTGGCCTATCATGATACAAAACACTGATCCGTCTGGATTTAACAACAACAAAGCACCGATTGTGTTTGCAGCGAGCTGCTACGTCTCACATCCAGAAACGGTAAATAACCTTGGTGCGTCACTACTTACGAATGGAGCAGCTGCCTTTGTCGGGGCAACACGAGTCTCCTATGCAAGCTCTTATTGGACACAACCAAGTCATGGAGGACATGGAACTATCTGTTATGATTTCACTGATAGAATAGCGAATAAAAACGAAGACTGCGGTCAAGCGCTCTACAATTCAAAACAATACGTATACAACACATATCCCTGGAACCTCTGGCAGGATAACGCTAACATGTATGACTTTAATCTTTATGGAGATCCCGCCATGGGGAT
>LSSI01000069.1 GCA_001595945.1 Thermoplasmatales archaeon SM1-50 | reverse complement strand
AGTTATGTTGCATTACAGACCACCAAAAGAACTGCGGGCGCTTTTTATTATACATTATTCACCTTTATTGCTTATTATTCTAATTGGACCAATTACCCCTTTTTTTGGTATATGGGAGATTCCCTTACCAAATATTATGACCATTCTCCTTGGTGGTGTCATTTTTCTCCTTGGCACATATGTCTATTTTAGATGGGAGATATTCTGGACTAAGACATATACAGGACAACTTGTCACCGAGGGAATTTTTCAATCCATCAGACACCCTCATTACACGTCCATTCTCATCATCGGATTTGGTCTTGCATTGTTTTTCTATTCGCTCTTTGCATTCATAATCGCAATGATCGCTGTCCCAATAATGGTATGGAGCATTCTCGACGAAGAAAAGGTACTACTACGACAGTATGGTGAACCATATCGTGAATATATGCAAAAGGTCCCTTGGAGAATGATACCAAAGATATATTAAAGTAAATAATGATATTAAAAGTCGTTTGATTTTTTAACATTCCATTTTTGACGGGATCCATTCTTTCTTCCTGAAGAAGAGATACATAAGATATGTGCATAGAATAGTGGATATTACCAAAATCGTAACTATCCAAGGCCAGTCAATAAGATCATTAATCTTTCCAATACCAAAAATTGTAGCTAACGTGTTTGGGACAAGTCCTGCTGTTGCCAAAACAGCAAGCCACGTCGCAATAAAAGCTAACCGATTGTTCAACATTTGCAGTTGATTATTATAGATTGTCTGCAACACTTCTAATCCCGATGCAAGCACCTGACTCATATGTTCACTTAGAGCAATTTGCCTATTAATATCATCCCCTAAGATGCCAATACGCTGTAAAAGCTTCTGATTATCCGATATTGTCTCCGCATCACCATATCGCAATGAGTTAATCACATCCCATGATGCCCAAAGCGTATTAAGATACGTAATCAAAGCATGTTTCATTTTATAGATATCGTTACCTATTTCTGTTCGCGGAGCCTTTGGATCCACCATGTATTTACCAAGCTCATCGCCTTCCTCCTCGATCATTCGTAGACCATTGAAATTCTTCTGATTGTTCTCATCGATGATACGAGTCAGCAAAATCGTAAGTCTATCATTCCAAAGAAGGTCCTGGCGGATTTTCTTCATAAAAATATCTGCATATCGATAAATTTTTTGTAAACGAACCACATCCTTTGGATGGATAGTAAGAATCAAATTTTTTCTGACTAAAATAAGAAGGGGATAAACCTTTATATCAAACCTATCAACCCGAACCGCAGGTAACATTAATCCTAATTCCGTGTCTAAATCCTCATATGCTGAATAAGGATCTACTAGAACACTAGCGACGAGCTGTAAGCTAAAGTTCAGAGATGATGCGATGACAAAACTATCCTCATTGATATTCTCAACAGAAAAGTCCATCCATTCTAACGCATCCTCAGACAAATATCCGACTATTTCAGAGATATTGTCACTTTCTTGTTTTGTCGTTACACCTTCTTTTGAGAGTGAGACAAAAAAAGCGTTTTTTTGTGTCTTTTCAGCTTCGCTCATCATCACTCACCCAACAGTAATTTTCCCTTTGAAATGAATCTACATCATGATGATAAATATAAAACTACGGTTCCTGTTTTATGCATCATATGGCAAAAATAATATTTATTTTGTTTCAAGCAGGAACATCAGAAATCAACAATAAAACAGGAGAAATACATCATCAGTGTGATAAATCATAATGTATCAAATCATAATGTATCATTGTGATTCTTTATCTCAACCAGATGGTCATATATTTTATTTTGATATAATGTCGAAATGAGACGGACCTGTCGGGATTTGAACCCGAGTCAGAGGCTCCGGAGGCCTCTGTGATATCCAAGCTACACTACAGGCCCAAGACAACCCAGCTAATCTGTAGAAGAATTAATAGATTTTGCCTATCCTACCGTCTTAGTTCATAGCATCACACTACACCAGTTAATGCTAAAAATTACCAACAATGCGAAATTGTGTATCTTGTCGAAAAAATAAATGGAAGAGAAAACATAAGAAATGGTCTATGTTTTTGGATTTTCGTTTTCCTGTTTCTTTGCTTTAAACTCAGTGTAACCACATTTTCCGCAGCTCGATCGATCCTTATGATCCGCCAGGAACACTCCTTCACCACATTTAGGGCAGCTTTTCCGCTGACGAATAATCTTATCACCTTGAACCTTAAATACTTCTCTTTTTTCCATGATTTATTCCTTCTTTGTTTCTGTATGTTTCTCTGCGGAGAGCGCTTTCGACTCTGCTTTCTGAGGCTTTTCCTTTGGTGTTTCTTTCTTTTCTTCACTTTCCTTAGAAGCTTCCTTCTTTTGTTTCTTCTTTGTTACTAAACCATTACGCTTTAATATAAAATCGACTTCCCCAGCTTTTGCATCTTCAATAGATTTGTAAATCTTTGCATAACCGATTGTTTTTCGAGAGCCAAAGGAAGAATGCATGGAATCGACTATGATAGCTTCTTTCTTCGCATTTAGTTTCTCAGCAATCTCACTGCGTATTAATTCGCGCTTTGGAGTACCTTCACCTTCATGAAGAACTATAAAACGTATTTCTATTCTTCCAAGCAGGAGGTTATCGACTTTTGATTGAATCTCAATTTCCATAAGACATCACATTCTATCTAACACTTCCTGTACTTTCTGTTTATGGGCAGTGGTTGCTTTGACGACTACGACCCCCTTATTCGGCAATCCATATATTACTGTTACGCCCGGAGGGGCAAGGTAAATGGCAGCTAGTGAAGCAAGGTCTTCTTCTCCATCAATCTCGATACAAACCGGGCCAGTTTTCGGGTTTTGATAAACCGCTTTAATAGCATCCCATAATTCATCGGTGATGGTCCCTGGCGGATTCTTTATCGTAAGATGGATTGCCTCAAACCCCTGAATATAAGCTTTCATTTCTAGCGGATATGGTTTACGTTCCAGGAGAAAGTCAACAATACAAAGAAGGGGATTAAATCCATGTTTTAATACAGTATAGGTTACTTTATCCCCAACAGAAACAAAATTTTTTTCTTTACGTAGAAGTTTAAGCAACGCTGCTTCATCTACCAACTGTCCGATATACTTTTTTAACGTGTCCTTTAAATCATCAGGTAGCACATACATCCTTAACTAACCTTCAAGGCATATTTACCAGGTTTGGTGATTTTCATTTTCTGAGCCACCTGCGAATGTTCTGGGTCACGAACAATCACATACCCTCGCCATCGACCAACGGTCTGATCAGAACAATTTGGACAACGGTCTTTCTCCGTTAATAAATGACAGGATTTACATGCGTTTAGATTTTTCATTTTTTACGCCTTCGTTCATCTCGTTTTCCTTTCCGATCTTCTCGTTTTTTTTCGCCTCGTTTTTCATCTTTTGGTTCTGCAAGCCATTCATGAGTTCCTAGTGCAGGTTGTCGCATTGTAAGGCCTATTTTACTTTCCCGAGCAGATAATTCATTTAAGCTTACCGCAACAATACGAGCGCGAATCGGATCACCGACTTTTAGGATTCGTTTTGTTTCTTTACCTTGGATCCTTCCACTTTCTGCGTCAACATCCACATAGTCGTTCATAATTTGGCTCATATGTAGTAAGGCGTCAAGTGGGCCGATATGGCAAAATGCACCAAATTCCACGATTTCGCACACAATACCATCGACAAGTTCCTGTAAGAGTGGATTAAAGGTAAGAGCTTCAAATTCAACTTTCTGATACATGCCACCATCACCATGGATCACAATGCCGTCACCTAAGAGAGTTATGTTATCGACAACTACAATTAATCCATGGTTCCGTCGGATTGTTCCTTCAAATGTTTTCTGAACAATATCTTTTATTGCGTCGTTTAAGTCTTCACCAAATCGCTCAGGAGGCACTCGTACCGTGTCATTTAATTTTGCTAAGGCGTACATTCTCTCACGTTTTATCCTTGTTTTAGATTTCGAACTGGAATGGTCTTATTCCTTAAATTCTTTTTGAGTGGTAATAGATACTAAAAACCATGACATCTCCTCATAAAAACGAAGAGAAGTGAAGTATTTTCCCATTAAGGAGAAGATTTATAAAATACTCACTATTCCCCTTCATGTAACACTACGTTATAAAATCGCTTTAATAAGAAGAATTATACGGAGAAAGAATTATGGTAGAATTCAAAGTCGTTGTCAACGATATACAATCTGGAAAATCATACAATATCCCTGTCAGTGGACATCATGCTAACTCTTTAATTGGTAAAAAAATAAATGATGAAGTCGACGGCATATTTGTCTCACTTCCCGGTTATAAACTTATAATCACTGGTGGGACCGATAAAGACGGGTTCCCAATGAGGCAAGATATCCCAGGGTCTACAAGAAGACGACTGCTTTTAAGCAAAGGAACCGGTTTTAAGCCAAAAGAGCTGGGAAAACGAAAAAAGAAGTCAATCCGTGGAAATACGATAAATCAGGAGATCGTCCAGGTCAACATGAGGGTCATGAAGCCTGGTGCAAAACCAATTGAAGAAATCATTAAAAGCGAAACAAAAACAGAGCCAAAGGAAGCATCATCATCTAAAGAGAAAAAAGAGGAACAATAATGAGTTTTTTAAGACCTCCTGAGGTTAACATCGGGATGATCGGACATGTTGACCACGGGAAAACGACATTGACTCAACGGTTGACAGGGAAATGGACTGATGAACATTCCGAGGAATTAAAACGGGGTATATCGATTCGTCTGGGATATGCAGACGCCGCTTTTTATAAATGTTCGAATTGTAATGATCCTGCCTGTTATACGACTCAGAAGATTTGTCCACATTGTAAAGGGAAAACAGAATTGCTTCGAGTAGTGTCGTTTGTTGATGCACCTGGTCATGAGACGCTTATGGCTACCATGCTTTCTGGTGCTGCTATCATGGATGGTGCCATCCTTGTTATTGCTGCAAACGAGGTATGTCCACAACCTCAGACGCGAGAGCATCTCATGGCTTTAGAAATCATAAGTGCGAAACGGATCATTATTGTACAGAATAAAATTGACCTTGTTTCTGAGGAAGATGCACTGAAGAACCATGAACAGATCAGGAAGTTTGTAAAAGGCACCTGTGCGGAAAGTGCCCCGATAATACCAGTAAGTGCCCATCATGACATAAACATCGATGTGTTGATTAAAACGATGGAGGAACATATCCCAACACCAAAGAGAGATACGGAAAAACCACCACTCTTGTACATCGCTAGGAGTTTTGACGTAAATAAACCTGGGACAAAACTCAGTGAATTGAAAGGTGGTGTCGTCGGTGGGTCACTTCTTCAGGGAACGTTGAGGAAAGGGGAAAGAATAGAGATTGCACCAGGAAGAAAGAGAGAGGTTGAAGGCAAACCTGTTCTTGAACCAATTTTCACTACAATATATTCGTTGATTACTGGTGGAATTACCACTGATAGAGCACTACCCGGTGGATTAATTGCTATTGGTACCGAGCTTGATCCAACGATGGTTAAATCAGATTCACTCGCAGGAAAGCTTGTTGGGAGACCAGGACAGCTACCAACAGTGCTCGATACGATTGATTTGTCGATGTGCTTGTTGAAGCGTGCTGTTGGAACGATCGATGAAAAAAATGTAGAGCCGCTTAAAACAAACGAACCGTTGATGCTGACGGTTGGGACTGCTACGACGGTTGGTATCATAAGCGAGCTTCGACCAGAGTGGATTCGGGTGAAACTGAAATTACCAGTCTGTGCAGATCAAGGACAACGCATTGCGGTGAGTAGACGTATTGAAGGCAAATGGCATTTGATTGGATACGGAGAGATAAAATCCACAAAACAGTAATCTTGGATAGCAGCGCTATCCTTATGTTTTTTGAGTTTTCCGTTGACTGGAAAAAAGACCTTGATAGTCTGGTAGGCTCCTATCGTCTTGTAGTACCAACTGCTGTGGTACGGGAACTTGAGATGCTTTCGACTCATAGAAAATATCAGAGGAAGGTAAACGCTGCTTTGAAACTTATTGCAACTTTTAAAAGGATTGATGATCCAGCAATCTCTGCTGATGAAGCATTGATGAATATAGCTGAAAAAACCAATGGGATTGTGATGACCAACGATATCGAGTTAAGAAAGCGGTTAAAAAATAATCATCTTTCCATTATCTTTTTACGTGGAAGGAAAAAACTTGTTTTAGAAGAATATTGAAAGGATTTTTTATCAAGAAGGTTTTTATAAACAGTCCCTATTCAGCATGCTGTCGGGTCGGGGTGGCTCAGCCTGGTCAGAGCGCCTGACTCATAAGCCTAGCTTAAAGGTTCGACTGAAGTGTTGCGCTAAGATATCAGGAGGTCGCGGGTTCAACTCCCGCCCCCGACATGCTATTTATTAGCACGATAATTAAACAGGAGAAAAACACAATTTTTACTGCTAAATTCAAGTTCCGATTTCGATAGAGGGTCAAATCCCTACCGATTTATCTCATTATAGGTAGGGCAATTGAAAATTAGTGTTTTTAAAAAAACTGAAATCAAGATGTTGGTAATCGTTAAAATCACCAGATCCATGTATTCCATCGGAGTATGAAAAAGTCTTGTATTTGTACCAGTAGTTCATATTGCTTTGGTAATTGCGATACATAAACCATTCCTTACTGAATGGATGTAGTGTCCCAAGATTATCAATCCCATCATATACATCAGCGAGAAGTCTAAGGGTATGACCAAGATGATGGATAGATGCTTTCATAATTATTTGACTCCTGTTCATTAGTGGGTACTGTTTAGCTAATTGTTCTGCAGATATAAGGAAAGAATCCAGTTGATCCCATCCCATGAACGGGAAATTCACGTCCGGACCGACATCACAGATGAGGGCATAATGAAAAATTCCTTTCCGGGGGTTGTCCATATCATTATGCAGAAAATATTGCCAATAGACATCAATAAGAGCAACACAGGAAAAGTTTGAGAGATATGGTATCTCTTCCCCTCCACCATAATCTCCTACATCAATGTGTAGTGAAATGTTATGTTGTGTAAAAACATCTTCTGCTTCTTTAATGAGGTTCAGATCCGGTTTATTTGTTTGACGGATGTTTTTTGATACCATCCAATCGATTTCTAAAAAGATATCTATATGGAACGGATTAGATCCACATGCATCCATATAACATTCTTCGATATTATTCAGACCATCACTATCAGGATCGAGTGTTGAGTGGTTCTCCCAAACAAGGGGATTATATCCCCATTTTGTTTCCCACCAATCTGGAGCACCATCTCCATCGGTGTCATTTGATGCAAAATGAATTGATCTGGTTATCGTATTGAGAATGGTGCGGTTCAGATATAGTTTCGTGGAAGTCCAGGTCGTACCGCTGTCAGGGAGTGGTTGAGTTCTCCATGGGTAGTTTTGTATTCGTCCGAGTAACATATGGATTCTATCGCCTGGCCCGAATGCTGTCAGGGATGGTCCATAGGGTGATCCCCAATAGTTATCCTTTGAAATACACGTAGCATGTTTGGTGTATAGTCCATAAAGTGTATTGGAATAAATGTTGTTATGAGCGAGTGTTACTATGCTTTTGTCCACGATATAAAGCCCATATCGAAATCCATCGGTGATGTTACAATAAGTGATGTTGATGTGAAAGCTTGTTTTATCAACGACAAATGCAAAATGCGTGTTAAATGATAGAGTACAATGATGAATTTCGATTCCTTCTGAGTGAGTGATTTGGAGTGCAATCCCATTGTGTCGTAAGATGCTGTTGGTGAAAGTTATTTTTGAGCATGTATGGACTAATACGCCACCATGGTTGACGCTATTATCACTGAGGTTACAATTTATGATTGAGATGTTTTGGCACTCATGGAATATACATGATCGTCCGTTTGTATGAAAAAAAGATGTAGTCAGGAGAATATCTGAAGATTTATCACAAAACAATCCTTCTGCGTTATGACCAAACGTACAATCTTTAATGGTGATCTGCTTTGTTGATGAAAGATTAATTCCGAACCCATTATTGAAAAAAGAACAGTTTTCAATTGTATGAAACGAGGTGCTCTGTGTTTGTATGCCTGTTTTTGTTCGATAGAATGTACAATTTATAATTTTTATATAAGGCGAAAAAAGAAGAAGACCGGCATTGTTTGAGTATCCTCCTGAGTTCTCTATAAGTAGATTCTGAAGGCTAACATTTTCTGCATATACAGTGATAATGATAGGCTGATAATTTCCATTAATAATGGTTATGTTTTCTCCATACAGGGTTATAGAGGTGTTGATGAGGAGGGATTCATTGTATGTTCCATTAAAGATATAGATAATATCAGAATCTAATGAGATGTTGATTCCATCTTGGATATGTTGAAATGGGTAGTCAATGGTACCATTCCATGGTCCAAGAATGTTACTATCATCAACATATATGATTGTTCGTTTTCGCCATGTTGATAAAGCGAGATCTTGAGAAGGGTATAAAGGTGATATTTCGATAAGCAAAAAAACTGAGAAAATAATTGTGAAGACAATGTAATTTATTTTCATAACGATGTATTATAATAATCATTTCTCATATTAATACTTTAAGATTGCTGAGATTTTTTCTAGCATCGATAGGTAATTTTCTTATAAACTACTTTTGTTTCAAATCCTTTTCTCAGCATATTTTATTAGTGGGAACTGTAACCCAGGGTGTTATGTCCGCCCCCGACATGATATTGTTTCACATCTATTTGTCGAGAATAAAATTTTTTGAAATCAATGAATCCTTATACAAATAATCTATTTCTCATACATGCCAATTCACGGAATTACAATTTTCTTGGTTGGATGTGGAATATATCTGATGAATCATACTTTCAACTATACTTGGGCTATCATCGTTAGAAAATCTTATGATATAAATGCAAATACTGTGATTTAGGAATTTTTTTCAACCCATCCTAACAAATATTGAAAAGATATTGCGCGTAGTATAGGGTATTATTTTTAACCAAATATTTACATCGTACCTCTACAAAGGCTAATAAAGATATTGACTAATGAATATTGATAATAGGTGTTGTCGCGATTTATGATTTTCTTCTTTTAGTTTTCTTTTTTATTGGTTTAGATGTAGTATGATGTTTTTTTACCGGGGTTGTTTGCTTATTTTTTTTCGTTTTCACATTTGCTTTCTTTTCACTAACATCTTCCATGGTAGTATAAACTGAAACCACCTTACCGTTTTCATCAAATGAGAAGAAATCATGAGTGATAAACCATCTTTTCGCCCCAGTTTTTGTACAGAACTCACGTTCATGACCATCTGTGTAGGTTTTCCTTTTGGATATTTTCTGTAAGAAAGAGTGTTTCGCTTGGGTTCGTTGGTTTTTGGAAATAAAATCGAAGATTGATTTGCCAAGGACATGTTCCTTTGTATAACCAAATGTCTGACACCATTTCTCATTAACATTAGTAATAAGACCTTTTGGATTTAAAGTATAGTAGGGGACAGGTGCTTTCTCATAAAGTAGTTTAAACTTCTTCTCGGATTCTTGTAAGTTTCTTTCTGTTCTTTTTTGATCGCCTATATCTTTTATAACGCCGATAGAACCAACGATCTTATCCTCATGGTTTCTTAACACACTTAAAGAGATATCGACGTCTATTTCCTCTTTGTCCTTTTTTATAATTTTAGTTTCAAGGTGATGTTGCATTCCCTTCTGACGAATGTTTTGTGATCTGATTTTTTGCCATTCAGAAGCCGGATACAACCGTTGAACAGGTTTTAGGTATAAATCGTCCTTTTTCATCCCAAGCAATATTTCCGCGTATTTATTCCACGAAATAATCCGTTCTTTCTCATCAGTCATCGTGATAGCGACAGCTGAGTTATCAAAAATTGTTCTGTATTTTTTTTCAGATTCTTTTAATTCCTTTTCGACTTTCTTTAGTTCGGTAATGTCTGTTATAATCGCAACAGACCCTACGATTTCTCCTTTACGACCTTTTAAAATACAAAGGGAGAGATCCACATCACATGGATCTTTGTTTTTTCGTAGCATCTTGGTCTGCATTCGATATCTGATTCCTTTTTGACGGACATTTTCTTTGCGAATTTTTTGCCATTCTTCTGGGGGGTACAAAGAGCGTACTGGCTTCTTAAACAAGTCACTTTCGTGCAAATTAAATAGTTCTTCTGTATATTTGTTCCACGAAACAATACGTTCTTCATTATTAGCCAAAGTTATTGCAACGGAGAAATTTTCAAAAATTGTTTCAAATTTTTTCTGAGGACTAACCAAATCGATAATGGTTCTTTTTGGCTCATATAGAGAATGCTGACTACCAGTTGTAGATGAAAAACCTTGTGGTTCAACTAAAGTAGTTAAAATCTCGGTCCTATTACAAATACGAGGTGTAAAATTTTGAAGTTTTCCTAAACGTTCTTCCTCACGTAAGGTCTTTACTATATCAGGGTCAGTTTTCATGAAATCATCTCCAAAGATAACAACTTCAAGAGTTGTATCGTTCTTTTATTTCAGTATGAAAAGCAAGCTGCATTTTTTTTATCTGCATTTGTATTAGACTGCTTCCCATCTTTTATGGCATATAAAAAATGCCATCATAGGAAATACTTTTTATATATAAAAAATTACCTTTTTTGTTTGAATTTTCTTTAGGTATTACGCTTGAACTCCTGTCAAAATACATATCATAACTGCTATTTAAATGAACTAAAAAATTATTTAACATTAATAGGTTTTAGCTAAAGCCGTATAGGATAATTTCTTACTATATGCTGATGACAATTTACTTTGTATTATTCATTCTAGCAATATTTTCTTTAAAAAAAAAAAGAGATGTGTCTACTTTTGTGCAACGCCACCCCATTTTGAGATTATAACGATACCTAAGACGGATACTATCGTAATTATTATAGCAACAACGATACCAATGATAAGAGCATTTACATCTGAAAATCCGCCTTCTTGCCAGAGATCCGCTAGCTTCATCGCTCCAATAATAATATCCTTCCAAATCAGAGCGATAATGAAACCAAATGCTGCAGCTATTGCGACTGCTATCGCACTCTTTATTTCTTTCAAACTCACCATATTTCACCTCCTCATAGTTTATTAACGTAAAAATGCCCTATGACTATTTAACAATTTCGAAAAAATCATACAAAAAGAGTTATTCAAGGGGGATGAGCGTTTTTCCAAACAGGATTCGTAAGGATGAAAGAGGCCATGCGATAAATAAAAAAAACATAAAAAAAGTTGGAAAAATGCCTACATGTTCTATCAAATATGTCATAAGCATCACTGGAATTATCAAAAATGCAAGACCTTCATGTGCCCCTTCATACCGAAGCAAAGTGTCTCGTTTTGACAGAGAAGTCGTAAGAATACCCACTGTCGAAAAAAGCATCATTGCAGCAAGAAGCAGAAAACAAACAAGAGGAAGTGGAAAACCGTTTATCATAATCAAAGTTTCTCCTAAAATAAATGGTACAAATGCCACTGTAATATGTGTGAGTTTTATACAAAATACATAGAGGATAAAAATGAATGGTTTTTCAAGTGTATTTTGTATTACATGTACCCCAAAAACAACCGGTGTTGTCCGAATCCCAAGCTTCGTATCAAATTCTACATCCTTTAAATTCGCAGACACACCAACATTAAACACCCATTGTAGGAACCCAATACAGGCGATGATAAAAGCCAATACAGAAACCTCATCAGAGACGGTCAATGCCCCAAACACCCCATATGCAAACACCGCTGCCCCTAACACATATTCCATACCAGGCTTTCGCTTACTATATCTATTATAAAGAGTCATAAAGAAAAAGGCGAGAAACAACATAAAAAACGAACGAAAAGAAAAGAAAAAGACCATAACAAGAGCCAATGATAAGAAAAATGCACTGAGGAAGAGATTGCGTGCTTGTGTTTTTGAAATCATTCCAGAGGTCAATGGCCTTTGAAAAACATATCTTGAGTGGCGATCAACATCTATGTCATAATAATCATTTTGGACAAAAACAAAGACATGTCCAAGGATTCCAATTAAGAATAATATAGAAAGAGAGATTGGGTTAAACTGTCCGTTACACAACGCGCCAAACACGGGGGTAAATCCAATGAAAAGTATCCCGTAGGGACGAATCAGCTTAAGACACTCATATACTATATTCACAATCTCAAAACTCACCTACTATTGAAAAGATTCTTTTTCAAATATGAATCTCTACCCATTTTCCTTGTCCTTCCCACAGTCGTATCGAATATAACGGTAATTTTTCTTTTAATTGCGAAGAAATCCATGTAAGAATTTGCTCAGCGGTAGGGTTGTCAAAAAGCTTGTTTAAAGCCTGGTGATCTAGTTTTTCTATCACCGCGCTTTCAACGATTTCCTTCATTTTTACAAAATCAACAACCATTCCATCCAGCTGTGCCTCTCCTTCAATAACGACCTCGAGTTTATAGGTATGTCCATGTAGTTTCTCACATTTCCCCGTATACTGCGGTATATAATGTGCTGCATCAAAATAAAACTCCCGACACAATCGCATATGAATGTTTCTCCTCTTTCTAATCTGATAATAAAGACGAGGGATATAAACATCATCTATTTGAAGCGTTTAACTTTTTTAATCCAGGTGCGGCTCTGGTACAGCTCATGAATAGATTTTTTTAGTAAGGGATGGATAAAAAACGGATCAAGATCCATTAGAGACTGAAGAACAAAAAGTCGTTCTTGAATCAATGGGTGAGGAATAATAAGTTCTTTTGTATTTAACCGCAAATCTGCATAAAACAGGATGTCGATATCGATGTTTCTTGGACCATTTTTCACCGTTTTTTTTCTACCTAATTTTCGTTCAATGGATTTAAGAATTGATAATAATTTTTTTGGATCAATGCTGGTTTCAATCTCGACAGCACAATTTAGAAACCATTTCTGTTTGATTCCTCCAACCGGTTCAGTGAGGTATAGATGAGATACTTTTTTTACTGTACCCAACTCAGAGATAAGAGAGAGAGCTTCTCGCAAATATCTTTCTTTATTACCTATATTTGATCCAAGGCTGAGGAACACCCTTGACATCAAGCATCCCTAATTGCATCGGCCACCTGCACAGCTTGTTTGCATTCTTTTACATCATGGACACGTAATATGTTTGCCCCATTTAGGACCGCGGCAGTGACAGCAGCAAGGGTACCATCAAGTCGTTCCTTTACCGATAAGTCTGTAATTTCTCCAATAAAAGATTTGCGCGAAGGTCCGACAAGAATCGGACAGCCATGGACCTTGAATACCTCGAGATATTTGAGTATTTTGAGGTTATGTTCTATTGTTTTTCCAAAGCCAATTCCCGGGTCTATGATAATCTGTTGTATCTCTTCGTTGTGTACCGTTGCTATCTGATGATAAAAGAATGAAGAGATTTCCTCGAGTACATCCCTGTAAAAAGGGTTCTGTTGCATTGTTTTTGGTGACCCTTTCATATGCATAATCACAACTGGGACTTCATATTGTGCAATAAGTTTCCTCATCTCTGGGCTCGTCATACCTGTGATATCATTG
>LSSI01000068.1 GCA_001595945.1 Thermoplasmatales archaeon SM1-50 | reverse complement strand
CTATGGCAAAACAGAAACTTGATCATATTACTGCAAACAAGATTGATGCATTAGTGACTATTTGCCCGTTTTGTTCGATTATGTATGAAGATAATCAGAAAAAAATAGAATCCACATTCAATGTAGATTACCACCTTCCTGTATTGTATTATCCACAGGTGCTGGGGTTAGCACTCGGTATTGATCCGAAACAATTAGGATTCCGACTTAATAAAGTAAAAGTAAATCCAGTACTAGAAAAAGTTGGGGTGATGCTATGAGTGATAAATCCATTGTGAAATCCTCGAATCCTGGAAAAATTGGTTCCGTCCTCGTTGTTGGCGGTGGTATCGGTGGAATGCAGACCTCATTAGATCTTGCAAACCAAGGATTTAAAACCTACCTTCTTGAACAGAAACCTGCAATTGGTGGCGTGATGGCGCAGTTAGATAAAACATTTCCCACAAACGACTGCTCTATGTGTATCATGTCCCCAAAGCTGGTTGATGTTGGGAGGCATCCAAATATTGACTTGATTACCTATGCTGATTTACTAGAATTAACCGGGAATGCTGGTAATTTTCATGTTAAAATCCGGAAAAAATCACGGTACGTAAACCCCGAGAAATGTACAGGTTGTGGAGAATGTGAAAAGGTCTGCCCCGTGTTACTTCCGTCCGAGTTTGATCAAGGTCTCTCAGATAGACATGCGATTTACAAGATGTATCCTCAGGCGATTCCCAATGTTTATGCAATTGACAAAATTGGTATTCCTCCATGCATGAACGCCTGTCCTGCACATGTGAACGCACAAGGGTACGTCGCTCTTATTCGGGAGGGAAAATTCCAAGAAGCTGCGGACCTTATCCGAGAAAGAAATCCGCTTCCCAGTGTCTGTGGTAGGATTTGCACTCACGTATGTGAAGAGAATTGTAATCGAAAAGATGTTGATCAGGCGGTCGCTGTTCGTGCGCTGAAACGATTCGCACTTGATTATGAGAGAATTCATGGTCGAAAACCAAAGAAGAAAAAAAAGAAAGAGTCCGAGTCTCGTGGTCGTGGGAGAAAAGTTGCAATTATCGGTTCTGGTCCTGCAGGATTAACTGTTGCATATGATTTAGCACGGATGGGGTATAAACCAGCAATATTTGAAGCACTCTCCCAAGCAGGAGGTATGCTGCGTGTTGGTGTTCCGAATTATCGTTTACCTCCTGATATTCTTGATTATGACATTAAAATAATTGAAGAAGAGGGTGTTGAAATCAGGACGAATACCCCAATTGGCCCTGATTTAACACTAAATGACCTTTACAATGCTGGATATGAAGCAGTGTTTATCGCGATTGGAACACATAAGAGTAAAAAGCTCGGTATTGATGGCGAAGATCTTGACGGCGTTGTTCATGCTGCTGGATTTCTCCATGAACTCGGTACTGGTAAAAAAGTTGATTTCCATGGGAAGATCGTGGCGGTAATTGGTGGTGGAAATGTCGCGATTGATTCGGTTCGTACAGCCCTGCGTCTTGGGGCGAAAACTGCATTTGTTATCTATCGACGGTCACGTGCTGAAATCCCAGCAAATAAGGATGAATTAGAGGAATGTGAACGCGAGGGAATCTCCTTTTATTACCTCGCTGCTCCCACAAAAATCCTTGGGAAAGACGGGAAAGTTGTTGGTCTTGAATGTGTCCGTATGAAACTCGGTGAAGCTGATGACACCGGAAGAAGACGCCCAATCCCAATAGAAGGGTCAACGTTTAAACTTGATGCAGATGTGGTAATCTCAGCCGTTGGCCAAAAACCACTACTCTCGCCGCTTGCTGAAGCAGAGGTAGAGCTTGGATTACATCGCGATGGTATTGTTTCTATTCCCATTCAGAACCTCGAACTTGAGGGCGTCTATGGTTTCACCGCATTCCTACGAGCATTGAGCATGGGACAAAAAGTAGAAATGGGAAAGAAGGTTTTAGTTGTCGGTGGGGGAAATGTTGCTATTGACGTTGCTCGTTCTGCACTTCGTGCTGGCGGAAAAGAAATCCATCTCGTATGCGTTGAATCACATGAGGAGATGCCTGCGTTTGATTATGAAATCGAAGAGGCAGAACAAGAGGGAATTATCATCCATACACGTCGGATGCCGAAAAGAATCATCGGAGTAAGTGGTCGAGCAATCGGTATTGAAACCCTTCAATGTACAGCAGTATTTGATGAGAAAGGGCGGTTTAACCCGCAGGTAAAACCAAACACCGAGACGGTGATTGAAGCAGATACTATAATTGTTGCAATTGGTCAAGAAGTTGATTATACCTTACTGAAGGCTGCGGATGGTGTTTTGGTTACAAGACGGGGATTACTTCAGGTTGATAACTTAACTTATCAAACGAATATCCCATGGATTTTTGCTGGGGGTGACGCAGTCGCTGGTCCTGGGCTTGTGATTGATGCGATAGCTCATGGTCATGAAGCTGCTGTTTCTATTGATCGGTACTTCAATGGAGAAGATCTTTATGCAGACAGACCAGTGAAAGAAAAGATAGTTGCCCCCAAACCTGAGAAGAAGGTAGAGAAACAGCCTCGAATAGTTCTCCCAAAGCTTGAGGTAGGTAAACGAGTGACATCCTTTGATGAGGTGGAACTACCACTTACTGAAGAACAGGCAGTAAAAGAAGCACAACGGTGCCTGAGTTGCAACTTTTGTTCTATTTGTAAACAATGTGTTGATGCGTGTGAAGCAGATGCGATTGATCATGACATGTCTGAAGAAATCATGGAGTTCAATGTAGGTTCCGTTGTTCTCGCACCTGGGTACGAGGTTTTTAATGCTACCCTAAAACGAGAATATGGGTATGGGAGATATCCTAATGTGATCACATCGTTAGATTTTGAACGAATCCTCTCTGCATCCGGTCCGTATCAAGGACATGTAGTCCGCCCATCTGATAAAAAAGAGCCAAAAAGAATTGCCTGGGTGCAATGTGTTGGTTCTCGAGATAACGCGTGTGGAAAAAACTATTGCTCTTCCGTTTGTTGCACGTACGCCATCAAAGAAGCGGTGATTGCAAAAGAGCATGCTCCACAAATCGAACCGACGATATTCTACATGGACATGAGAACATATGGGAAAGGGTTTGAAGCGTACTACAATCGAGCTGAACGGGAACATAGTGTACGTTTCATTCGATGTCGTATCTCATCAGTAGAAGAGGATCGAACGACACAGAATCTTCGTTTAAAATACGAAGCCGAAGATGGCATACTGCAGGAAGGGGAGTTCGACCTGGTAATCCTCTCTGTGGGATTCTCAATAACCGATCAAATGAAAGAACTTGCAAAAAAACTTAACGTGAAACTCAATGAGTTCGGATTCTGTGAAACCACAGAATTCGATCCTGTTGATACCACGAGGCAGGGTGTATTTGTCTGCGGGGCGTTCTCAGGTCCAAAGGATATTCCTGAGACAGTGATACAAGCATCTGGAGCTGCTGCAAAAGCAAGTAATCTGATTGCTACGGAGCGAAACTCATTGATTGAAACCAAGGAGTATCCTACCGAGCGAGATATTACTGGGGAGAAACCACGGGTGGGAGTCTTTATCTGTCATTGTGGAATTAATATTGGTGCCTATGTTGACGTGCCCGCTATCGTGAAATATGCACAAACCTTACCAACAGTTGCGTATGCTGAAGAGAATCTCTATACGTGCTCTGAGGATACGCAACGGAAAATTATTGAAAAAATCAAAGAACATCATCTCAACCGGGTAATTGTTGCATCATGCACGCCACGGACTCATGAACCACTTTTCCAGGAAACAATACGTGAAGCAGGATTAAATCCACACTTATTCGAAATGGCAAATATCCGCGATCAATGCTCTTGGGTTCATATGAAAGAACCTAAAGCAGCAACCGAAAAAGCAAAGGGACTTCTCCGGATGGCGGTGTCAAAAGCACAGTTGCTTGAACCGTTACCCACTATCACCCTTGACGTAATGCAAAGAGCACTCGTGATTGGTGGTGGATTAGCAGGAATGATTTCTGCTGTCACAATCGCTAATCAAGGATATGAAGTCTATCTTGTTGAAAAGGAAAACGTCCTTGGAGGAAATCTCAGACAGATTTATTGGACTCTTGAGGACCATGATATACCCCCGTTTATGAGAGCACTGATCGAACGAGTAGAGAAACACCCAAAAATTCATGTCTATAAAAAAGCACATATCACCTCTGTTGATGGATATGTTGGAAATTATACCACAACAGTGAAAAATGGGATCACCAAATTAAAACTCGAGCATGGAATCATCATTGTCGCTACAGGTGCAGAGGAATTTAAACCAACGGAGTACTTCTATGGAAAAGATGAACGAGTGATGACTCAATTAGAACTGGAAAAGCGACTCGCTCATAATGAAAATTTTGCAAATAAAACCATTGTGATGGTCCAATGTGTTGGTTCCCGTGAGGAACAGCGTCCCTACTGTAGTAGAATCTGTTGCACTGATGCCATTAAAAATAGTCTGAAAATAAAAGAGCGGCATCCAAATACCGAGATTTACCTCCTTTATCGTGATATGAGAACTTATGCGTTCAAAGAAACATTATATGAGAAAGCGCGAGATAAAGGAGTTATTTTCGTCCGATATGACAAAGAAGAGAAGCCGAAGGTCAAAAAAGAGAAGACAGATTTAACCGTTGACGTGCGAGATCCTATCCTTAATGAACAACTTTTGATTCATGCTGATTTCCTCGTTTTGAGTCCTGCAATCATCCCAAGATCTGAGAACGTGACGCTGGCAAAACAACTAAAAGTCCCCTTAAACGAAGATGGATTCTTCTTAGAGGCACATGTGAAACTTCGCCCTGTTGATTTCGCCACAGAGGGAATCTTTCTTGCAGGTCTCGCTCATTCGCCAAAATCAATCAAAGAAACCATCGGGCAAGCATATGCAGCAGCATCGCGAGCGCTTACCATCATTTCGAAGGATAAATATTCGACTGATGCACCAATCGCCATCGTTGATGAAGATCTTTGTAGTGGCTGTGGTGTCTGTGAAAAAATCTGCCCCTACGGTGCGATTGAAATGGAAACAAAAGACAAAGATGGAAGGAAAATCAGGGTTTCCAAGGTTGTCGAGGCTGTTTGTAAAGGATGCGGTAGTTGTACAGCAGCATGTCCCTCTGGTGCAATTGATCAAAAAGGCTTCAAACGAGAGCAAATTCTGTCCATGGTTGATGCTGCTGCAGAGTAATAGTCATTAATGGGTTGAACAGGAGATACAGGGATCATATGCCCGTACGAGCATCTCACATTTAAATTTAATTTCTTCTATGGTTGCATCAGATATAATTCCTATCAAATCGTGCATATCTTTCTCGATGTTGTTTGCGTTATGTGCAGTTGGTGGGACAAGATCTGCTTTACGAACAATTCCGTTATTATCGAGCTGGTAACTATGATAGAGACTTCCTCGTGGTGCTTCTGTGATTGCAGCACCAAATCCTGCCCGACACACTATCTCATGGTTTCCTTCCTCTTTTAAGGGAAGGCGATCAATAATGTCAATAGACTCGTCAATGCTATGAAGAACCTCTATAGCACGCGCTAAATGAGAAACAAAGGGATTAAAATTTGGGAATTTCACACCACTTTGTTTGGCCGCTTCTTTTGCATCAGCTGAAAGTTGTTCGAAATTAAGATTGACTCGTGGAAGCGGGCCAACCATAAAGGAATCCCTTGTTTTCACATGAGAATGAAGAGCAGTGGAATAAGGGGCTTGTTTTTCAGAAATATAATCTCTGTACTCTGATTCATGGATAATTAACCCTTCATTAGATCGAAAACGACCATTGTTGATAGCATAAGATTTTGGATCAGAAATCGCGATATGTTCACATTTTCTGACAAACTGAGGGATTTCAACATTTGAAAAAAGTTCAACGGTATCAAGGGCATCTTTTTTTGCGTTTACTAATTCTTTTCTAATTGCCTGAAATTTGTTTTTGCTAGGGATAGCTGTAAATCTCCCGACAACAGCTGTAACCGGGTGCACTGCCCGACCACCAACAATATCAGTGATATCGTTCCCAAGTTTTTTAAGCCTCAATGCTCTTTTCACAACATCAAGATGATCTTTGGCCATAGCGATAAAACTTTCATAACCTAACAAATCTGGTAGAGAAAGGAAATACATGCTAAGTACATGGCTTTGAATGTGGGCACTAAGGGCAAGAAGTTTACGAAGGTCAGTTGTTTGTTCACTTGGCTCTAGACCGATGGCATTTTCAACAGCCCGTAAGGCGGTGATTTGATGAGCAACAGGGCATATACCACAGATACGAGACGTTAATTCCATCATCTCAGTGTAGCGTCTTCCCACAAGAAATGCTTCGAAAAACCGCGGGGGTTCATAAATCCTAAAGCGGAGGTCTTGGACTTTTCCGTCTTTTGTTACACTTATATTTAGAGCACCGCGTCCCTCTACCCGAGCAATGTAATTTACTTCGATTGTTTTTGTATCTTGTTTTGAGTTCTTGTAGGTAATTGTTTTTTCGGTCATTTACTGTCCAGCCTCCTTGCGAAACTCTATGGTCATACCAGCATATTTTCTGAATTTCCGTTCTATATCTTCTTGATGAAGCCCAATTTCTTTAAAAATATCAGCAAGTGCAGCGGCATTTGGGTTGCTCATCGGTCCAAAACATCCCTCGCATTCACGTCCAAGAGAAGGGCAAAGGGCACCGCATCCTGCACTCGTCACGGGACCCATACATGGTATTTTCTTACTTGTAATAAGGCATTCATTATCCCGATATTTACACTCGACACAGACGGGGTGTTGTCGAAGACGAGGTCTGATTTGTAGTAAAGATGCTTTTATAAATTCCAAAAACGTGTCTCTATGGGGTGGACATCCTTTTAACACGGCATCGACTTTGACGTATTCTCCTATTCCCATGACCTTTGTTGAATGAATCACTGATGTGTCGGTATAAACTTTGTTTTCTGATTCCATTTGAGGGATCCAGTTACGAATTGAAGGGATACATCCTGCGATAGCGCAATCTCCAAAAGCGACCATGATTTTTGATTTTTTACGAATTTGTTTGATTTCCTCTATTTCTTGAGGTGTGGATATGCCACCTTCAATAAAGCTGATATCCCAGGGTCCCTCGATGTTTTCCCGTTTTACCATCACCCAATACGTAATATCGATTATTTTAAGAAGATCAAGAAAAACATCTTCTAAATGAAGAAGCTCTAATTGGCATCCTGCGCATCCTGTGAATTTGAATATCCCAACGGTTGGTTTTTTATTCATAGTTTTTCATCAGCCTTTTGTTACAATGGATGGATATAGGGTCGAATCTCATCATAGCTAAAGACCGGACCATCTTTACAAACATACTTTGGACCAATCTGGCAATGACCACATTTTCCAAAACCACACTTCATACGACGTTCAAGGGAAACATAAATTTGATTATCTTTAAATCCGATGGTTTCCAAACATTTTGCTGCAAATCGCATCATGATTTCTGGCCCGCAAAGGAGCGCAATTGAATTCTTATTGCGTGTTTTCATTTGAGGGAAACATGATGTTACTAAGCCGATTTTACATTCCCATTTTGACCCTAGAGAAACTGTATCAACCGTTAGGTCGAACCGACTATTTTTTATCTGACGCCATGCCCCAAATTCATATTTGAAGACCATATCTTCAGGGGTTCTAGCTCCATATATTATCTCAAGATGACCATAATTTTTCCTATTTTTTTGAACAAGATCAATGATGCCTCTTAGCGGAGGAAGTCCTATACCTCCGGCAACAATTAAAATATCTTTGCCTTTCAGTTCCTCCAAAGGCCAACCTGTTCCATATGGACCACGCATATTTAACTTATCCCCTTCTTTAAGTTGATAAATTGTATTAGTAACATTTCCTACGTTTCGTACCGTAGTAGAAAAAGAGCCATCTTCATCGATTTTACATATGGAAAGCGCGGCTTCACCAATACCGAATATGCCAATCATCATAAATTGTCCTGGCAAAGCTTTGAAGTTTTTTTGTTTTTCTTCGTTAACAAATGCAAGAGTATAAGTGTTAGTGTTTGAACTTTCCTTAAGGATTTTTTTCACAACTGCAGGATATGCCATATATTCATTTTTCATGGTGACTTGTTCGATAGCTCATTCCCCCCTTAAGATTCTAGCGACCTGAGTAATATCAATCTTAGAAGGACACACACGAATACATCGCCCACAACCCACACATCCTGAGTTATGACCACCAGCGGCTGCACCAAATTTACAGAGCATCCAATGACGAATTCGTGCGGTTCGATCGCTCCGGAAATTGCCATGCATAGCAACCTCAGCGTATTCCAATAACTGGCATGAATCAAGCTCTCGGGCACGTATTCCTTTTTGTAGTGTGATATCTACTGTATCATATACATCGTAACAATAGCAGGTTGGGCATACTAATGAGCAGGATCCGCAGGAAAGACACGCATGGGAGCCAGCTATTCCACCGCGTTCTCCTAAATCGCTCCATACCGAATGATTAAGGCTTTCTGAGACTATTTGAGGGAGCCATTGGGTGTTCATATGTTTCTTAAATTTTAGTTCGGTCAATTTTTGTCGTCGTTCTTTCTCATGGAAATCTGCGTCTGTCACTTTTTCGACCGTTGTTTTTTCTAAAAGTTTTTTTCCTTCATCACTACCGATTTCTATGAGATATTCTGTTCCTATATCTGTAAGGAGAATATCATATCCTTCTTCTAAAAATGGTCCTGTTCCCAGTGAGTAACAAAATGAGTATTTACTTGGTTCTACACAGTTCAAAGCAACAATGCATGTGTTTTTTCTTCTTTTTAGGTAGTAGATATCAGTAAATTCACCTGAAAAAAATTTATCTAATTTTAAGAGAGCGTGCACATCACAGGGATGGATACCAAAGAGAAGCGTTTTTTCTTCTAAAAAGATTTCTTTTGTAGTATACGTTTCTTTTTCTTTTAAAAAGGTAAAAAGCTGTTCATGTGGAGGGTGAAAAATTTTTTTTGGAGGAAGAACTGTTGAGTGATAGTCAAGATGAAGTTGATCAATAGACGTTATTTCTTCAAAAGTTGATTCATAACCCGGTTTTGTGGGTCCATAGATTTTGTAATCTTTCCGAAATTGATCGAAAAGAAAATGAATATTTTTTTTTTCTATGGTAAATGCATTCATAATTATCAGATTTTTCCTTTGGTTGAAAACGAACCGTTATCTATTTTGCCTTTTTTAAATTATTCATAATAATAAAATTTGTTGAAATGAAAAAGAAGGATTATTGATTTATTATTGGCTATATTTAATGTATGAAAATTCGCCCAAATTTTATTGATAGGTTTAAATACCATGTTTCTATAAACCATCTGTTAAAATTCGGAAAAATTTATATAGTTAACAATTGTTAATTTAATAGTAAAGTGAGAAAAAAATGACCATCGTCGATTTAACTTCTATGGGGGAACCGCAAACAGACCTGAAAAAAGAACTCAATGCAAGGCTCACAAAACTCCAAGACGAAATCTCTGATTTTTGTTTTCAATGTGGAAAATGCACCTCAGGTTGTGAAGCACATAAACTACTTGAACTTGAACCACATAAAATCGTCGCATTGTTAAAACGAGGATTACTCAATGAATTAGTAAACTCTGATATCATCTGGACCTGCATGAGCTGCATGAAATGTAGGGAACGCTGCCCACAACGCGTCGCCCCCGTTGATATTCTATTTGGTTTGAAAAACATGGCGGTTGCAAGCGGCAAAGAAATACCTGGGAAATACACCGGGATGTTGCAATCAATCCTCTCAATGGGACTCATCCAAGACATTCAGCAGGCCACCACTCGCACAAATAAAACCGTGAAACGAGACGAACTTGGACTGCCACCTCTCTCAAAACCTGTTGATGTCACGAAGTTTCACGCAGGGATTATGAAAATCGCAATGGACAAGGTATAATGACGATGAAGAAGAAATACGCCATATTTCCCGGTTGTTTGATGCCAACCGAACAATACGCATATGAACTGTCCATACGGGAAATAATACCGTTACTCGGCATTGAGATTGTTGATTTGGAGGGATTTTCTTGCTGTGGGGAACCGATGAAAAGCGTCAACCAATTCCTCACCCTGTATCTCTCTGCACGTAATCTTGCGATCGCAGAAAAAGATAATCTTGATGTATTTGTCCCATGTGCGATGTGCCATCTCGCCCTTTCCGAATGCCAACATGTTTTTGAGAACAACCCTGAGATGAAAAAGAGGATTAATGGCTTGCTTGCCGCGGAAAATCTTACATACACCAACAAACGGCAGATTGTTCATACTGTGGATTTATTGCACGATCATATAGGACTAGAGACGATACAGCAACACGTGAAAAAACCATTAAAAGGCTTAAAAATCACAGCTCATTACGGCTGCCACCTCATCCGTCCCAGTGAGATTGGTCGTCCTGTTGATTCAGAAAACCCACAAAAAATAGAGGCAATCCTTACAGCAATCGGCGCTGAACCAACAACCTGTCCACAGAAGCTTGACTGTTGTGGTGCGCCATTGCTTACCAACCTTCCAGAATCAGCATTGACAAAAACAGGTCAGAAACTTCAAGCAATCCAAGAGCAAGGCATCCATGGTATGGTAGATGTCTGTCCTTGGTGTCATAAAATGTTTGACAACAGACAAACTAAGGCAGGGGAAACCGTTGCGGCAAAACTTGCCGTCCCTGTTTTGTATCTCCCGCAACTCATAGGTCTTGCGTTTGGGCTTTCACCGGATGCACTGGGTTTGGATCTGAACCTAAGCCCCGTTGAAAAACTCCAGCAGAAGGAGGAGGCTTAATGCATCGCATCGGTGTCTTCGTCTGTCACTGTGGGATTAACATAGCACAGAATGTCGATGTCACGGCACTCACCGAGTATGCTAGTCAGCTCAATGGTGTTGTTGTCGCAAAAGAATACAAATATATGTGTTCTGACGTTGGTGCAACACTAATCAAAGACACAATCAAGCAGTTTAACCTCGATGGCGTGGTCATTGCATCCTGCTCGCCACGGATGCATGAGCATACATTCCGTCGTGTCGCCAACGACGGTGGTGTCAACCCATACCAAGTAGAGATTTCTAACATTCGGGAGCAGTGCTCCTGGGCTCATACCAATAGAGAACAAGCTACAGAGAAGGCCAAATACCTCGTACGGAGTGCTGTTTCAAAAGCACTGTCTCTTGAGCCATTGAAACCATCCAAACTAAAAGTCATTCCAGAGGCTCTGGTCATCGGTGGCGGCATTGCAGGGATTCAGGCGTCCCTTGATCTCGCCGACGATGGATTCAAAGTCCATCTGGTAGAACGAGACCCAAGCATTGGCGGCCATATGGCGCAGCTGGACAAAACCTTCCCAACCCTTGACTGCTCCTCCTGCATCCTCACCCCAAAGATGATGGAAGTCGCCAACCATGAGAACATCGAACTACTGAGTTATTCTGATGTAGTCGGCGTTGAAGGAAGCATTGGGAATTACACTGTGAAAATAAAAAAGAAGCCACGGTACATTGATGTTGATAAGTGCACGGGATGTGGTGATTGTGCTAGCGCATGTCGACTCAAAGACCGAATTGTCAGTGAATTTAACCAAGGCATGGGAAAACGAGGAGCAGCCTATATGCCGTTTCCTCAATCTGTTCCCTTAAAATACGTTATCGATGACAAAAAATGCCTGTTTCTTACGAAAGGCAAATGTGGGGATGAACTGCTTTGTAAGAAGGCATGCACTCAAGGTGCCATTAACTTTGACCAGAAAGAAGAACTAGTAGAACGTAAAGTCGGTGCTATCATCGTCGCTACCGGGTACGACCTTCTCAACCCCACTGCAATCTATGAATACGGCTATGACCAATCCCCTGATATAATCACTACCTTAGAAATGGAGCGGCTGATCAGCTCATCTGGTCCTACCAAAGGAGAGATCCTCAGACCATCAAACCAGCAGAAACCAAAGAGCGTTACTTTTATCCTCTGCGTCGGCTCCCGTGATGAGACCCAGTGCACCTGGTGCTGTCGTATCGGATGTATGAGCGCGTTAAAACAAGTCTATCTCCTCCGTGAAAAACTCGGAGACGATGTTGAGATCAACCTCTGCTACAACGATCTTCGCTCCTATGGAAAAGGTTATGAGGAATTCTACCGCAAAGTTCGAGGTATGCAGACGAACATGTTCCGTGGTCGTCCCTCAGAAATACGTGCAATGAAAGAGAACCTAAAAATCGATATTTTTGACACAACAACAAGCAAGTTGTTTGAAATCACGACCGAGCTGGTCGTCCTTGCTCCTGCGATGATACCACGGGTTGATACCACAGAATTCGCACGACTGCTACGTCTCACCTTAAGTGGCGACGGGTTCTTCCTCGAAGCACATCCGAAGCTTCGTCCAGTGGACACGTTCGCCAATGGGATCTTCATCGCTGGATGCTGCCAGGCCCCCAAAGACATCCAGGACACGGTTTCCCAAGCAAGTGGGGCTGCATCACGAGCGGCAACAATACTCTCCCAGGAAGAACTAGAGATAGACCCATTGATTGCGATGGTGGACGAAGATACTTGCAGCGGATGCAGGATCTGTTTGGAGGTCTGCCCCTTTAATGCAATCGAACAGGTTCAAGTAATAAAGGGGAATAAGACCGTCACCCATGCAAAGATCATTGAAGGGCTCTGTCAAGGTTGTGGGGCGTGTGTAAGTGCCTGCCCAAGCGGTGCGATCCAGCAGCGGGGGTTTAAAGATTCCCAACTGCTTCCGATGATCGATGAGATAACATAATTTGGAAAGAAAAACGATGTAGAAGAGAGATCATATATGGATATGGAGATCACATTTCCTGGTGAAGCGAGGGTCAATGCACAGTTCAAAGGATTTAACATCAGCACCGATCAGCCAGTTGCGGAAGGAGGCGCCGGTACTACTCCAGCGCCATTTGATCTATTCCTTGTCTCACTTGGTACATGTACAGGATATTATATAATGATGTTTTGCCAGAGAAATACACTCCCGACTAAAGGGATTAAATTGGTAATGAAAGATGAAAGAAATCCACTAACCCATTTAGTCGAAACAATTCATATAGATATCAAGGTTCCTAAGAATTTTCCTGAGAAATATCAAAAGGCTCTTATTCGATCTGCTGAAGTGTGTACTGTGAAGCGTAACCTTGAGAAACCTCCAACATTTGATATCATCGTGACAAAGTTATAGTCAGCATATATAAGTACATCTTTTCTATTGCGTAGTAAAGGAGTGACTATGACGGTAACATTAGTGATTGGAACCCAATGGGGCGATGAAGGAAAAGGAAAAGTTGTTGACTATTATTCTAAAATCGCTGATTATGTCGTACGATACCAAGGTGGTAATAATGCCGGTCATACCATAAAAGTCGGGGAAGAAGTCTACAAACTCCATTTGGTTCCATCCGGAGTCATCCAGGGAAAAATAGGAGTCATCGGGAATGGCGTGGTCATTGACCCGCAGGTCCTGCTCAAAGAAATCGAAGATTTACTGCATCGAGGAAAAACCCCTAAGATACTAATCAGCGACCGTGCGAACATTATCATGCCGTACCATAAGATCCTTGACG
>LSSI01000067.1 GCA_001595945.1 Thermoplasmatales archaeon SM1-50 | reverse complement strand
CAGCCTGGGCATAACCCATCTCATAATCCGAACCCCAGACACGGATCACAGTATATCCCTTATTATTGTCATCAAGTTCCTGATCAAGGATTACCCCATTCTGTGCAGTAGCAAGAACAGTTTTACTGGTTAAGGAGATTGTGTTACTTTCTCCCTTTATTAACTCGTTCATAGTCCCTACTACTGGCAAAACAGCAGTCAAAATCAACAGCATCATTACAAAAATTCCTACCATTTTCTTTTTCATAATTGCTCCCTCCCTTAAAACCCAGGTTCTATAAAAATATAAATGAACTTATACTATTAATATTTTATCATTTTTTTTAAATTGTAACAAAAGTTATAAAAATAAACATGTTTGGTAAAGGAAGCAGTGACACGGTTTTAAGATCATGTAATGTAATTGTTATTTTTTTCATTTAGTCTCTGTCCATTTACATTTACCCTGTTCTACATCCCAAAAATAACATTTATCTTGTATACAATCTTGCGGTTCTGCAGTAATAGATACCATAGGGCATTTCATATTCTTATTCCTTCAAACCATCAATATTAAAAACAGATTATTTCTTCGTCCTTCTCTTAGATGTATCTTCTTTTTTGCCATATTCCCTCGCTACAACCTACAATTTCAAAACTGTTTTTTCTGGATGGTTATATATTTTTATTTTTTTATGTTTCTTTTTTTGAATAATCAGCGTATTCATCTTCTTCTTCTTTTTCTTCGTCTTCTTCTTCATCTATGATCTTATCTTTTTGTATTCTTTTCTGTTCTTCTTCCTCTTCGTAATTTTCTTCTTCTTTTCTTAGTGTTCTTAGTGGTTTTCTGCCTTTTTCATCTTCGTCTGTGGGATATTTTTCATCTTTCATTTGTCATGCCTCAAACCTACTATTTTATAACCATTAAACCTGCATTTTTATGAAAAAGCTATGTATAAAAAAAACTAATTAGACAAATTTTTTTTAATTACCTTTTTTTAATTACCATTTCCTTTTCATTTTCATTCTTTCAGCATCTTCATCTTTTCTATCAGTATCTACCTTTGTTTTTTCCAAGTACTCATCTAAGCACAACTGACAAAGAACAACAATTTCTAATCCATCGGAACCCTTTGTATAATGAATTATCACGTCATGTTCCTGAGTAACATTACCACATTGATTACATATATATTTCATTTATTTCACCACATTTTTCTTATTATTTTTTATATAGAAATTCGTCATATAAACTATTTGTCTGCTATATGGTCTTTCTTCTTCTTTCGCAAGTTTTTTGATTAGTGCATTTTCTTCTTTTGTTAAAGATATGTTCATTCGTATTCTCTTTACCATGTTCTACATAGATATGTCATAGTTTTACATATTTATATACCTTTATACACAATGATATATAGTACTTACTCTATACCACTATTACCCAACAAATTTTGGAAAGGACAGATGAAATCAATGAATATTGACAAAGAATTTACAGTCTTTGAAAACGATATTGACTGGAGAAAGCGAAAACGACTACAATTATTAGAAGAAGATGACTTTCGAAGAGTAAGACTTACAAGATCAGATTGATGAGTTAGATGACTTAATGTAATTAACGCTGAAAACTAAGAAAGCGATCATCGGAATATTAAGGACGGTTACATAGTTTAATTCTCTTTTTTTAGGAGGACAAATAATATGGTAAAATGTGAAGAATGTGATAAAAAATTAGGAATTTTACAAGGGCATCGTCACCCTGCATTAGGAAAAAGATTTATGGTATGTAGAAAATGTTTTTGTAAAATAGATGAAGATATGGAACGATGGAGAAAATTTTATGTTTCAAATTCATTCAAGGTAGAATCATCAAAGATCAACGTTCAAGACGCATGGAATGAAAATCTATCCAGCGATCCTGTGCAACAAAAATGGTTTCGCCACCTGTGGCATAAATTAGAATCATAGAATTTCATACGTAGATAAAAAAGTAAAAAATATTCATGTATATTAAAAATGATACATGATATAAGAGATAACCCAGAAACTCCAACACTTAACAAAATCAAGAGAGAACCAAAAATTAATCTATAAACAATCTGCTAAAAAAAATCAGTTAGTTTTTTGTTGATGATTTGTCAGATAAATAAAGTCCTGAGATATGACATAAGTAACCAGCAGATGATCTTTACATGATACTGACATTTCTGCTGAATTACATCTTATTTCTTTATATCTTAAAATATGTCTTTAGAAACAGAAGTAGTGACACGGTTTCTTAAGACCTTTTTTAAGAGTTACAGGAGGTCCGAAGCCCTTTTGTGATTTTGCGTTTTTAAGTTCATTTAACAGGAGAAAAAAACGGTTGCCAAGCCGCCGAAGGGATTACCTCAAAAGATACAAATCCCTTCCAAAAAAACAGTGGAAAAATGTGGTATATTTCGCTAGAATCTTTTTCAAGCAAATAAAGATATTGATTAATATTAGACGAGGGGGGAGATTCGAACGAATTTTCATTAGTATAATTTTAATGTAATATCAATTATTTTTATTGGGGGCGGACATGAGCCCCCCGGGATTCAGATTATTTCATGAGCCTCGCAATAACTCCAGAATGACTTTTAATTCATAAATTATATAAATAGAAAACGTGTTTCTTTTTCTTATGCATCGGGGAAGCGTGCTTATCTGTGTTGTTATGCTAGTCGTAGTTGGTATTCTGCCTTTTCATTCGGTAGCTTTCAGTAATGGTTCGATGAAGGAACCCCTGAGGACGGTTAGCCCGATTCCACTGAATGAAAGGAGTCTAGTTGAACCGAGTTTTCCTCATCGGCTCCAGATCTGGAATTTTCAGCCGGCGCCGCAGGGGCTGTACATCCACAATAGGACCATCTGTTTCTTTCCATTCTGCCTTATTGTGGGTGACATTCAGTTGTGGCTCTATTGTGATTGGGAGATCTCCGGAGCGGACATTCTCCTGGATGAAAAGATATTCGCCTCATTCTCGTATCACCCATCGCATTGGTATAATGCCACTTGGGTCAACGAAGACCCTCATTTTCGGTTCTATCTTCACACCATAAGTTTTGAGATACATGAGTTGGATGGTGCTACGCTGTCAACCGGGTTTCCTTTCCTGAGGTTACTATGATTGCTATGCGTGGAAGAACACGATGTTTCTTCGTCATTGGCCTCCTCTCTGGCATGCTATTGATGCCGTGTATTGTTACTGCGCTCCCAATACCGGAGGAGGGATATAACGAGACGATTGTGGTCGGCGGCATCCTGTTCGGGAAATATTCGTATTATCAAAAATATGGGTCGGCGCTTGACGTCTTGTGCGATAAAGATTCGCTTAAGTTGTTGGGATCATGTCTGGGGTGTCCATTGATTTCCCTGCAGCGGGATTTCACGTTAGGGTCCTTTGCTTTCTTCCTGGGGTTTGCCCGGAATGGTCATATCTTTGGGGTTGTGATGATCGGCGAGTTGTATGATTATTAGAATGCGGGGGAAGGGATGTGAACCTCAGATTACCAATTAAATTCTAAACAGTGAATAATAATTACTCCTGTAAAAGACTACAATTTCAGATATTTTTCAGATCATTCCTGAGATGTCATAGGGTTCTTGTGCTGGATTTAAATCTCGGTACACCCATGGTATCCAAATAGGAATGGAGATGAAAAATTCGGGTAGAAAGATAGGAATCACAAAGATCACTGCTGCGCCCCAGATGCGGTGAGGACCAGTTCCTTGCCATGAATCGTAATAGTTACCATCAAATACTCGATGGAAAAACACATTGTATTTCAATGGATATAATTGAACGAATCGAATATCCTTTGTATTATTCATGAAATTATTTTGTTGTACCTGTACCATATCGCTTTCGATACCCATAGAGATGCCTCTGCTGCATGTTGAAAATTCATTCAACAGGACACTGATATTTTCTGCAGGGTGTACCCCTAGTTCGATGCCGGTCCAACATAAGGTGATCACATTATACGAAATGATAGTGTCAGATCCGTTGGCGTATTCAATCCCAGTCGAACAATTACTCATGATGTTATGCGTAATGATACTAGTGTTCGAACCATCCCAGATTCTGATTGCTCGATAAATGCATTCATGAAAGCGATTATATGAAATATTACCTTCGGGGCCACCGAGATAAACACCTGTTCTCGTGTGATTAATTGTGTTCTCAATGATATGTGTTTCTACAGGATGGTGGTCAGGGTAATACTCATCACCTCCGACGTAAATCGCGGTGAATCCCCCATAAAAATCGTTATTTGAAACGGTGCTGTTATCTCCCCATACTCGTATGAGTTCATTGATAACATTATGTGGTGGTGGATCAATCATCACAAAATTTGTAATTGTGACATCGTCGCTTCGAACATTAAAGATATTCTTATGAAGGGTCGTGTTCATTATTGGTCTTCCTGTGTCATTTCCACCTGCAAGCTCCTGGGCGATTCCCTTAATGGTGATTCCTCGTTTATAAACAGTAATACGATCTTCGTAATACGTCCCACTGTACACTTCGATAGTGTCACCAGGAACTGAATGATTCAACGCCTCCTTTATCGATGTATAGTCTGCATCACCAGGTTCATCATCAACCGTAATGACAGTTTTACCACGAATCTGTTCTGATGTTACAGATGGAATGGTACATGTTCCAACAAACAAAAGAATGATTCCAATCGGCAACCATTTTTTCATCTATTTCCCACCCTTTATGAAAATAAAGACCTCCGCTCTATTTAAAACCTTTTACAGAAGGAAAATTATGCAGGGGAAGGGATTTGAACCCCTATTGAGATTGGAACTTGAATTAAAAAGTAAAAATTTTTTGTTTTTTTCCCTTAGAATTACCGTGCTAATTATTGTCAAGCCACCGAAGGGATTACGGCGTATAGGGTAAAAGCCCCCATGAAAAAACAGCCAAAATCGTATCGAAAACCCAATAATAGAAATCTTTCTTAAACGGAGCGGGGAAACATTAGCGCGGTTTTATGATGGATGTTTTTTGTGCTAATCGATGACATTCGCATGTTATTTCCTTTCCACAATTTGGACAATTTTGTGGTACGCCCTCTATGTTGTTATACCATTGTTTACAAGAAGGGCATCTTTTCCATACCATATTATTTCTCCTACCTGTTCTTCCTCGTCTATATTTTTTCCTTCATATTTTCTACTAATCGTTGACATAACATTATCGGTAAAGTATTAACACGGTTTTAACTCATATTCCTCGATTGTTTTTCGTTTCAAATTAGCTGTGCGCGTCATTCTGCATTTTGGAATCATTGTTTTCTATTTTTATATGATATGGAGTCGCTTCCCAGATATATCGTTCTTTGCAATGCCGTTTTAATTTCTCGCTAATTAGTAAAAGCATGTTATACCTATGTATGAGCTAACTTGTCCTATGTAATAGTTTCTCAAGGAGAGAAGAGAGTGAAATCAAGGAAATGGTAATCTGTTGGTCGGACATTGCATAGGGAACGACAAGCTTGTCTTTGTGAGGGAGCGCCCCACAAGTATATACAACGTTTGGAACGTAACCTGATCGGGTATTCTCTGTCCAATGAATGAGCGGCTCTCTCAAACGGCCAAGTATTTTCGATGGATTGTCTTTATCTAGAAGAATGGCGCCAATAGAATATTGCCGAAAAAGCCCAACGCCATGAGTGAGAAGAAGCCATCCCTCTTTGGTTTCAATCGGTGCACCGCAGGTCCCAACCTGCACGAATTCCCATGGGTAAGAAGGCTTCATAAGCGGTATGATATCATACCAGAAATGGATATTATCAGAGTACATCAAAAAAAGGTTCTCGTGGTCCTGGCGTGATACCATCGCGTAACGACCGTTTATCCTGCGTGGGAACAGAGCCATTCCTTTATTGACGGCAGCGCTCCCGTTTAGTGTAGCCATTTTGAAATGTACGAAATCTTCCGTTTCTATCAATTGTGGAAGGATAGTCTTGCCGTCATAAGCGGTATAGGTAGCGTAGTATTTCTTTCTTCCATCATCGTCAGTAAAAAGAACGAATCGCGCATCCTCAATGCCGTTTTGTTCGCTGGGCGAGAATGGGAATAGTACCCGTTCGGATAGAGGAACCGATGGTTCGAATTGAGCTTCATAGTTGCATCGAGCTAGCCATTGAATTTTATCTCTGGCAAGGCTGTTAGCCGGAGATAACGGTTGATGGTTGTAGATCTGAATTTTAACATTTTCCATAAGTTCGGTAAAAGTGAATTCATCCGATAACGAATTGATAATGAGATTCGAGAAATCACTGAAAACACCCATTTCTTGGAGTTTCCGAGCAAAACATATCTTGTCGTAAAGAGGATTCGCTTTTATTTCTGCCATGGTGGCAAAACCAGATGAATCATCGATTGATATGTTGTACTCTTCGTCAATACATCCAGAACGAAATTTCAAAGATGAAATATGTCCTTCACCTGTAGCCCGCAATGTTAATATAAAACGGAGGGAACCTGGCGGCAGTCCCGACTGGTCTGGATGCGGAACTATCGAAGGATTGAAAAGGGCGACTGATTCGAATGAATATTCAGCCAAAAAGAATGAGCCAATAAGGAGCCTTCGTTCTCGCGAAGGTAACACATCGGTCGGCATGAACCTCCGGAGGGAGTCAAATTGGCGCTCCAAAAGAGATTCGAAATTATGATGCCGATGTGAAAACTTGTCAAGGACGCACTTAAATTCTTTCTGTATATCAGATTCATCGAGTGTCAACACTCGTGATATGATCCGTTCAATCCGCGATTCGCTGAAAGGAATATGTGGGCGTATAATGACACGTTGTCTCTCAGGCACAAAAATAATACCCATATCTTTTACAAATACGGGTGAGTGTTCCTCGGATGTGTTTCTTTTTTTCATTCTAGAATTGGCTCCTTGAAAGTCTCTATAATGTTCGTAATGTTCGTCATCTCGTACAGGGATAGAAGAAACGCGATGGTCGATTCAGCGCCTTGATTGCGATTTATCCTGTCCACGTGCAGCCCGTCGTAACAGCCGCCATTTACCGGGTCGTAGAGCGGAATTCCCAGATCGTTAGTTCCAAGAAACCATTGGAATGCTTTTTCAGCTTCATTATACCAACGCTTGTCTTTTGTTGTTATGTATGTTTCTAAGCAGGCCGAAATTGTAGAATATGCTTCTATCGGCTGTTGATCGAAAACGGGTTTGGAGCTGCCGCGTTCAAATATCTTATCCATGCCAACAGGCTGAAAATGGCCGCGAGAGGAAGTCTGCATATTTATCAGCCAATTTAATGATTCAATCCCACATCTGAGCATTTTTTCGTTGGCGAGGTCTCGTCCACTGACAATAAGGGCGTGGGGGATTACCGCATTACAGTAACTTAAAACCGGTTCAAACCAGTTCCATTCAGCGCTACTGTTTTCGTCATAAAGTTTCATAAGTTTTGTTGAAAGTACGTCCATACTATTACGGGCAGACCTGTCGCCTGGGAACCGTCGCTGATAGTCCTGGGCTCCGATCAACGCAAAGGCCCATGCTCGCGGCGAAGAAAATGAAGATACGGGCGTAAGGGAGTACTCGAAAATCTCTGCAGCCATTTGACTAAAACCTTCGTTCCTGGAACGGCCGATGCAGGTTCCGAGTGCCCATACTGCTCGGCCATGGCTGTCTTCAGAAAAGTTATCCTCCACCCATTTACGTTGAAATGTGAGTAAAGATTTAAATCGTGCGGTTTTTTCATCCCAGGCATATCTCACGAAGCCGAGATAACGGGTTGCGAGGTCATTAAGTATCAAGGAATTTATTGTGCTGAGGTTCTCAAGCAATACTGTGAGAATAAGCGCTCTTGCATTATCGTCCGTGCAATATCCTTCGGCGAAATTGGGAATATTATGTTTTGCATGCTGAAATATTCCTATGGAGTCAGTCATTCGTATCAGATGGTCAAGTTTGATTTTTGGTAAAATGGGCGGTTGTTCGTCAAGAGGTCGCATCGGGATCTTCTTTCGCATGACCGCTGACCGTTTTTGGCGAGCTTCTGCGAACAGCTCTCCGTATTGTCGCGCTACTTTGTTCCAGGTCATTTCGCGGCCTAGTAGATAAGCATTCTTGCGCATAGTATGACGTTCGACCTCATTTTGAATGAGTCTTGTGATTGCCTTGGTTATGGAGTCTGAATCTCTGAATGGTACAAGAATGCCTCTCCCGTCCGCAAGCAACTCTTGAGCATGCCAGTATGGCGTTGATATTATGGCATTGCCTGCGGCAAAAGAATAGGCGAGTGTTCCCGATGTAATTTGGGTTTCTTCAAGATAGGGAGTAATGTAAATATCGGCAAGCGTAATAAGTTCTTTGAGTTCTTCTATGGAAACAAATTTATTATGAAATATGACGTGCCCTTTGATACCAAGTTCGTTGGCAAGGCGCTGCAGTGAAAGCCTGTATTTCTCGCCCTCATGCCTGAGAAGATTAGGGTGTGTAACCCCGGCAACCAAGTAAACGGTATTGGGGTAGTTCTTTATGACCTTCGGGAGCGCCCGTAGTACGACTTCGATGCCTTTCTGCGGAGAAAGCAGGCCAAAAGTAAGAATGACTATTTTGCCTTCGACGCTGTATTTATCCTTATAGAAATTGGGATCGATGAAGGGCACATCGTGTATTCCGTGCGGTATCAGACGAACCTTGCCCGGAGGTGGTTTATATACATCGTGGAGAATTTCAACACCTTTCTGGGCCATGGTAACTACATAATCAGATATCGCAAGCAGTTCATCCATAACACAGCGCTGTTCAACATTTGGATTTTTAAGCACCGTATGAAGTGTTGTTATCACAGGCATTTTCAGATTGCGCAACAATGATAAGATATAACTGCCTGCTTTTCCGCCAAAAATTCCATATTCGAATTGGAGACAGACGATATCAACATCATTGAGATTCAAAAAATCAGCGGCTGCCTTGTAGGCGTCGAGATCCTGTTCCTTGATCTCAAAACGAACGCGTTCAGGGTATTGATAACCTTCTTCAATGTCGGTTATAGGAATTGCATAACATTGGAAGCTGGGATTATTCGATGCAAAAGACTCACATAGATCTGTCGTAAATGTGGCAATTCCGCATCGACGAGGTAGATAATTGCCGACGAATGCGACTTTCTTGATATTTTTCATAATGATCCCATTAAGATATCAACATTCTATTAAAATCGTCAGTCAAGCGACGCTTTGAAATCCCCGAATAGGGAGATGGCTGGTAAAATGGGCATGTCATTTGTATTAAAAATAATTTCCGATTTGGGGATACGGGTACCCTAATTTTGTGCAACTTTGGATTGAGCGGGGCGTGTGTTCGGGTGATTGCTCCTCGTCCTAAAGGATTGTTCATTGTCATTTGTGCCCCTCATTACGTTTTCTTCTTATATCTTTTTTGACACTCCATTTCGGGTGTATTATACCAATAGTTTTACTGTTATAGAATTCTTTTTTATAACATTAATGATTTTTTCTATTAAAGTAAAAAAATAAATTCTATATGAAAATGTAATTATCCAAAAATACTAAATCCTTGAAAAGACTAATGCAATAGCTGGAATAATGTATGAGATTAGCTGTTGTTGATACTGAAAGACGTATTGGTTGTCAGAGTTGTATGTTTGCCTGTTCACCAAGGCAACAGGAGGGAGGATTAGCGAGAAGTTGTGTAGGTGTTAAATCCATTGGTGGTATGGAACGAAGTTTTATGGTGATAGTCTGAAGAGCCTGTGATAACCCGCCATGTGCGAAGATATGTCCAACAAGTGCGCTTACACCAAGAGAAGGTGGCGGAGTAAAAGTAGATATTACCAAATGTATTGGCTGTGGACGCTGTAAGGATGCATGTATTATTGGGGCGGTATTTTGGAATGATGAGATAAATAAACCAATGATTTGTGTTCATTGCGGGTATTATGTTAAATTCTGTCCACATGGTGTTTTAAAACTTGAAAAGACGAGGGAGGTCAAACATTGATTTATTATTACATACCTTCAAATATTCTCCATATTGATCTATCGAGCAACAAGTTCTGGATTGAAAAAAGGCAGGATTTATTTGAAAAACATATTGGGGGCACTGGAATTGCTATTCAACTTTTACAAGAAAATTTTCCAAAAGGATGTGATCCATTTTCACCAGAAAACGCTATTGTTTTTATAGTGGGACCGTTGACTTGTTTATTTCCCCTTGCTTCAAAAACTATAGCAATGTTTAAATCACCACACACAGGAAATTTTGGGGAAAGTCATTATGGAGGAAGAAGTGCTATTGCTATTCGTATGGCAGGCTAGGCTATGGTGCTATTGTCATAAGAGGTATAAGTAATAATCCAACGTATTTAGCAGTTCATGATGATAAAGTTCATTTTCGTGGCGCTTCAACTATTTGGGAGATAGAAAGCATCTTCACAGTTGGTCGAATTATCCGTGAAAACGAGTCTGGTTCAGGCTTGAGAACGATTATGCATATCGGTAGTGCAGGCAAGACTTGTGTCCTATGCTTGCGTGACTACTGAAACATATCGGCATTTCGGTCGGCTTGGTCTTGGTGCTGTATTTGGAAGTAAAAAGCTGAAAGCGATTGTGATCTCTGGAAAACGTTTGCTTAAAATTACAGATAGCAAACACTTTCAAAATGTGTACGATGAAGTGTATAATTCTGCTGTGAATTCCCCTGTTATGCAGAAATATCATGGCCTTGGGACTGCTGAGAATATTCTACCTTTAAACGAACTCGGTGGTCTTCCCACGAGGAATGTACAAACAGCGAGGTTTTAGCATGCTTCAAAAATCTCAGCAGAGGTGTTTGCTCAGGAATATCTAGGGAGACGACTTGCGTGTTCTCATTGTCCTATTGGCTGTATTCATATCGCCGCTTTAAGAGCACCGTATGGGGATGAACCGTAATTCTACAAGACTTCTATGATTTGTTATGACTACGAACCAATGTACGCATTAGGATCAATGTTAGGAATATCTGAACCTGAAAATTACCTTAAATTGATGGATCAAGTAGAAAAAAGAGGCCTTGATTCAATAAGCACTGGTGTGGTTTTAGCCTAGGCAACTGAAGCCTTAGAAAAGGGTATTATTACTGAGAAGGAAACAAATGGAATTAAGTTTCGAAGGGGGGACTATAATAGCTACATAGAAGCAGTAAAATTAATTGTTGACAAATCAGATGGTTTTTATGGAGCTCTGGCACGTGGAGTAGAATATGCTGCTTCTAAATATGGTGGAATGGATTTTGCTCTGAGCTTTATGGGCAATGAAATGCCAGGATATCATACTGGACCGGGAGCACATATAGGCGTATTTATTAGTGCTCGTCATAGCCATCTGGACAATGCTGGTATAGTATCGATCAAAAAGTTCTTGTTAACCGTAAACTTAATCCTGATGAACTTGTTGAGAATTTATTGAAGGAGGAATACTGGCGTCAAATTCTATCAAGCCTTGCTATTTGTTTTTTTGCAAGAGGAGTGTATACAACAGATATCGTGGTAAAAGAATTACAAACTGTAGGTTATGATTTTACTGAGAATGATCTTCATAGAATAGGAGAGGAGATACATCGTGAAAAATATAAATTTAAAATACGTGAAGGTTTTTACTTTGATGACTTTCATATCCCTAACCGTATTTTTGATACTTCAACACCAATTGGTGAGTTTGATAGAGATTTTGTTTTACACGCAGTAAAAATTATTAAAAAGAAAATTTCCTGACGTGAAATTTAATATTCAAACATCAAATCAACGATTATTTTATCGCTGTACGGAAGAATCTGAAACATAAATTTACAAAATTTTAGGGGGCAACTCTCTTTTTCCAGATTAAAATTTATAATTCGTTATAAAAATCATAATTTTCTCCTGTAAGAAAGGAAAAAATGCAGGGTAAGGGATTCCAACCTTGAGTTAAACTCTCTTAATCTCGAAGCTGTAACTGGAGAAAAAAGAAAAAGAGGAGAACTGTTTAGTAGTCGCCCATCCCGCCGCCACCAGGCATTCTACCAGGAGGCATACCACCGCCACCCCCGCTCTTTGATGCGATGATGTCGTCGATCCGGAGGATCATGGTTGCTGCTTCGGTTGAGGCTTGTATTTCTTGGACGCTGACACGGAGTGGTTCAATTACATTATTTTTTATCATGTCCACGACTTTCCCAGTAAAGACATCAACACTAGCGTTTTTATTGCCTTTCTTATGGACTCGGCGCATTTCAATCATCATGTCAATCGGATCAAGCCCTGCGTTTTCTGTGAGGGTCTTGGGGATGATTTCGACGGCGTTTGCGTAGGCTTCTATCGCCATTTGTTCTCGTCCACCGACTGTGCTTGCATAATCTCGCAGTGCCATTGCAATGGTTGTTGCTGCTGCGCCGCCGCCAGGAATAAGTTTTCCATCTTCTAACGCGACTTTGACGACAAACAACGCGTCATGCATCCCACGGTCAAGTTCATCGACGACGTGTTCGGTGCTGCCACGGATGAGGACGGACACTGCCTTGGGGTTTTTACAATCAGTGATAAATGTCAATTTATCATCACCGATTTTTTGTTCCTCGACATTGCCAGCGAATCCAAGGTCTTTTGGAGAAAGCTTGTAAAGGTTTGCGACGACGATAGCACCGGTTGCTTTGGCGAGTTTATCCATATCGCTTTTCTTTGCTTGTCTGACCGCGTAGATGCCTTCTTTAGAGAGGAAATGTTGAACAAGATCATCAATGCCCTTCTGACAGATCAGGACGTTCGCACCGCTTTTTTTGACTTTTTTGACCATTTTCCGTAGCATGGATTCCTCTTCATCAAGGAATGCCTGCAACTGGGTAGGGTCTTGGATTTGAATGCGTGCATCAACCTCTGTTTTTTTGATTTCTAAGGCTGTGTTCACGAGTGCTATTTTTACGTTCTTGAGATGTCGTGGCATTCCCTCATGGACGCGTTCCTTATCCAGGATGATTCCTTTTATGATCCGAGTCTCCTGGATATTACCACCGTGTTTCTTTTGGATCTGGATATTGTCCATATCCACGATGGTTTTGTCACCAATGTGTTCGGCAATACTGGTGATTGCGTCAACGACGACATCGGCGAGGAGTTCTTTTGATGCACTTGCACCTTTACTAGCCATCGAGGTCATCGCGATGTTTTTCAGGGTTTTTTTGTCACCAGGTTTAATAGGGATTGCCATTTTGCTGAGCTCAGCAATTGCTTTGGTTGCAGCGAGCTTATATCCAGCGCAGATCACGGTTGGGTGGATGTTCTGTTCGATGAGTTCTCCAGCGTATTTTAACAGTTCACCGGTGAGAATCACGGCTGATGTTGTTCCATCGCCGCATTCATCGTCTTGTGATTTGGCGACTTCGACAATCATCTTTGCTGCAGGGTGTTCCACATCGATTTCTTTGAGAATGGTTGCTCCATCGTTAGTGGTGACGACATCACCCATGGAGTTGACCAGCATCTTGTCCATTCCTTTTGGACCGAGTGTTGATTTCACTGCGTCTGAGATTGCTCGTGCTGCCATGATGTTGTTGAGTTGTGCGCCTTTTCCTTTTTCTCGTTTCGTTCCTTCTCTAAGGATGATAATTGGTTGCTGTCCTCCAACCATCATAATATTTACCTCCTTTTAACTCTATTAAAAACATAAAGAACATGTAGATACTTCGGTATAAAGGTTCCCTGCCTGAAGGGAACTCAGCGACTACCTGCACAAAACATGTGTTTCTAACAATATGTTTTTAAAGAAGTAAAAGCTACAAAATAACAAGGTGAGGTATAGCATATGCCAAAATGTGAACATTGCGGAAAATCCTTTAAAACAAAAAAGGCGCTCCATATACACTATATAAAAGCACACAATAAAGGATACGCTTAAATGAGTCAATTTAAAACGATGAATAAAAAAGTCATTGAGTTATTCGATGAAAAAACAGGGGACGTAATAAGAACATTTTGTTTCAGCAATCCAAAAGAGTTCTACGAGTTTGTAAAAGGCTTTAACGAGAAGAAATACCCTGGATATGGTTGGAGATATAAAGATAAAAGGGGGAAAGAAAGGAAAAAATAATCTCGTCAATCATTACTATAAAAGATGATATTAAGTTTTAGATGATATAGGTTTTAAAGAAATAAGGCTTAAAATTGTAATTTAAAGGAAGCAGAAAGAATATGAAAACAGGAAGTAAAACGATATACAAAGGAGAGTTACTAAATCTGTATGATATATCCCCTGATAGTGAAGACTTATTTGATGGTGTAATAGTAGAATATATGATCATCCCAGATGGTAAAGGGAGACACCAAATATTCATAGATAGAGCAACGTTTGATAACGTAATAAAGGAGCTCCCTAAAACAATAGCGAATTACAAACGATACAGGGTAAAATACCCGAAATGGAAGTCATAGAGAATTATAGAATGTGCTATTCATGGGCCTGAATTTGCGGCATTAGATCGTAATGGCGAATGTTACGATTGTAAGATTTTCCTACTAATCAATATCCAATGTACATAATAATCAACTTTAAATATCAAGGGATGCTATGAAGATATAATTTGGAGAAGGAAAGGATATGATTTCAAAGAAAAAGATGCATTGAAATATTGTAGATATGAGGAGAGACAAATGAAAGATGAAAAATATCCCACAGACGAAGATGAAAAAGGCAGAAAACCACTAAGAACACTAAGAAAAGAAGAAGAAAATTACGAAGA
>LSSI01000066.1 GCA_001595945.1 Thermoplasmatales archaeon SM1-50 | reverse complement strand
CTCATACTTCGTCTTCCGTCCATGGTTTACCAGCATTCGGAGCTTTTCGGCAAGTTCATCATAGTTTGTAACCACGGCACCTCCATCACCAAAACATCCAAGGTTCTTCGCTGGAAAGAAACTGAAACAAGCGATATCGCCATAATGCCCGGGCTGATGTCCATTCCACTCCGCGGCATGTGCTTGTGCTGCATCCTCAATCACAAATAAATCGTGTTTCACCGCTATCTCCTGGATCTGTTGCATATCAGGCATCTGCCCATATAAATCCACGATAATAAGCGCTTTTGTATTTTTGGTAATTGTTTTTTCTAATGTATCGATATCAAGCAGTGCGGTTTGTGGCACAACATCAACAAACTTGATTACTCCTCCAACATACGAGATACATTCCGTCGTCGCAATAAACGTGTTAGGTACAGTGAGCACCTCATCGCCTTTTTTAATCCCAGCAACAAGCAACGCAAGATGCAGTGCTGCTGTCCCACTTGCACACCCAATCCCATGCTTCACCTGACAGAATCTGGCAAAATGCTCCTCAAATGTTTTCACAAAAGACCCCATAATAAAAGAACTGCTGTCCAGCACTTCTTGGATGGCTGCATCGATCTCCTTTTTAATAGAACGATAATTTATCTTCAGATCCACCAAAGGAACATTCATCAAGCACCCCTCTCCTACAATGACCTCAGTTTCCTAGCAGGGTTCCCAGCATACACTCCCGACTCCAGGATGTCCTTTGTCACTACAGACCCCGCCCCGATGATCACATTATCTGTGATTGTCACCGGAAGGATCGTCGCGTTTGTTCCTATCGAGACGTTCGAACCTACTTTCGTCGGCCTCCAGAGAGACTGGTCCCCCCTAGCAGGTTTACCAAGGGAAAACAGATCATTGACAAACTTCACCCCATGAGAGATAAAACAGGAATCACCAATCGAAACAAGCTCACAGATAAAGGCATGCGACTGGATACGGCTACTCTTGCCGATTTTCACGTTCCGTTGGATTTCCACAAAAGGACCGATGAAACACTCGTCACCGATTTCACATTCGTACAGATTCACAGGCTTAACAACCGTGACGTTGCTTCCAAACGTCACATCTCTTATCTGCACTTCTTTTATCATCGGTTTATTGTTCATAGCCTTTCTCAGCCGCCTTATAGATTTTTTCGATGATCTGCACGGTCTTTAATCCATCAAGCAGATCCGTCGCAATGCTCCCACCGCGGGTAAGCACGTCAATCACGTTCTCATAGACCTTCTCATGATTTGACATCGATCCGATAATCTTTCCATACACATTCGGGGGATTCCCCGGCTCAAGCCCTTTTATCTCATACCCCTCAATAGACTGATATTCCAACAGGTTCAGATACTGACCGCCGATTTTCACGGTTCCTTTCTCACCAAATAAGGTAATAGACCCCTCCATATTCCTCCCAAAACTGTTTATAGTAAAGTTAATGGTCCCTACCGCACCACTCGCAAACTTAAGCGCAACCACTCCTGTATCTTCAAACTCCACCACATTCTTATGGATATAATTCTCAGTAAACACCCGAACTTTCTCGACATCACCAACGAACCAATATAAAAGGTCGATGAAATGGCTATACTGTGTAAAGAGCGTACCCCCATCTAGAAGTAGCTTCCCACGCCAGTCAGATTTTGTATAGTACTCGAAGTTCCTATTCCAGAAACAATTGACCTGTGCGTTCAAAATCCGCCCAAGTCTCCCCTCCTCAATGACTTTTTTTACTGCCTGCACCGGTGGGTTGAAACGATTCTGTTTAACGATAAACAACCGCCGGTTTGTCTCTTCAGCCATATGGATCATCCGCTCGCAATCACGGACTTTTATTGCCATCGGCTTCTCACAGAGCACGTTACAGCCTGCCTTTAATGCTTTGATGCTATGCTCCGCATGCAGCCCATTGGGAGTACAGATTGCGATAAGATCAAGGAATTTCTCACCAGCGAGTAATTCATCAAGAGAGAAATAGGATTTACAGGTGTATTGTTCAGCAAACGCCTTTACCCGGTCATGTTTTATGTCGCAGACTGCCGCTAGATTTCCCAGTTTGCTTGCATGCTTTGCATGCCTACTGCCAATATGACCAATGCCGACAATCGCAATGTTTAACTTTTTCATGTCCGCCTCTCTTTTCCCACAAGAAAAAAGCGTGGTGTCACTACCGATAATTCATCTCACCTATTTAAGAATAACAGCCTTTTTTTCTATAATTTACTATAGACGATTCCTCTGAGAAAACCAGCACCGTACCCGACATGGATCAACAGATAAAACAACACACTACTTACCACGACACTGGGTTTTCGGGTTATTTGAAGAGTGCTTACCAAGGACATCAGTATATACGCGACGATAAGACTAGGAAGTATCCAAATAGGAATCACACCTAGGATAGTTATGATAACTATAAGAAGACCACCAAGGATGAACCCTGGCCCAAGTAAATGGAAAAATTTCAAGGTATCAGGATGTTTTTTTACCATCTTCGCACGTGCTATCCCATATCGGTACATCTGACGCCATAACGACCGAACGGAATCCCGCTTGAAATGATACACCTTAGTCTTTGGCGTATACAAGATTTTATACCCTGCCTTCCGAAGTCTTATGTCAAGTTCATAATCCTGGCCACACCAAAACACAGAGTCAAAACCACCAACTTTTTCCACCGGCTCCTTTCGATAGCAGGAAAACGATAGATGATCGGTATACCGCTCTTTTTCAAACACCGCATTTTGGGAAAAGAAGTTCCTGCCACCCATGAAGCTTAAAAACGCAGCGCCAGACACCTCCCCAACAAAGTTTTGCTTGCCTGGAGAAAGATTCGAGCACCCGACCGCCACCACATCAGCTGGTTCGCTTTGCAATCGTACTGCAAGTTCGTTAAGCAGGTTTTTCTGCGCAATCACATGACCAGAGTAATTCATAAGCATCGAACCAGTTGCATGGGTAATACAGATATTTCGACCGATTGATGTGTTCCCTGTTGGATTCTCAAGGAGTTGTATCTGAGGATATTTCTTTGCGTACTCTTCGGCGATGACCCTAGTGTTATCATTACAATTGCCAATTGCGAGGAGGATTTCGATTCTTTCAACTGGATATTCCAAAGAAATCAGGAAATCTAAACACTGCGCAAGGGTCTTTTCCTCGTTTAGGAGCGGTATTAAAAATGAAACCTTTGGATAGTACTCTGTCATCCCTTCTGGAAAACAGCAGAACGTATTTAATATTAATCACACTACCCTGTTAACAAGAAAAGTGACGTTATCTATGAAAAGAAACACGCCTGAACAACTCGCTTCCCTAATCATAGAATTCTACAATCAATATGACCTGAGAATCTCCGGTAAAATCAATAATCAAACCGCATACCAACTCATTGAAACCATCGAAAAGAACTACCAAACAGACTCCCTTCAGCTCTCCGATGGGACCCGAATATGGAACCTCCTACGCATATTTCTCTATTCGCATTTCCAGAAACTGAATGATAAATCTACTAAGAAAAAACTAAGTAGGAAAGCCGTTCAATCGGTTGGTTCTCTTATCAAAGAAAGTATTTATCCTCTAACACTTCCAGAAAACGTTACAGTCTGCGGCTTTTCCAGCAGTGAAAGCAGAAAACTATACAACAACACCTACTATGATATCTACCTTGACCCGCTCTACGAGATCCTCGGGGATACATTTGCAGTATTTGAATGGCCAGAAACCACGGGATACCGGAGGAAATACGACAGGCCCGTGTATTCATGGCATCATGTCCCTATGCATATTCCTCTTTTGTCAACAACGTTCTGGGATCTTCTCTCTCATAAAATAACCGGTCGAAAGAACTTTAACCTGGGATCAGAAGATGTCCTTCGACAGATCATTGAATACATCAGCACAGTTGCCTCTGTTGATACAGCCACGCTTACCAGGGACATCGTTGATTTTATCACTGTTTTTGTATCCATCAAACACTTTCTCTCCAAAATCTTAACAAAGGTAAAGCCACAAGCAGTATTAATCAGATGCGGTTACGGGAGATTTCCCATGGCTCTCTCACAAAAATGCCGGGAACTACAGATTCCTACGGTCGAACTTCAACATGGTCTTATTACGTCATACCATCCTGCATACTGGCGATCGACACCCACAACAAACAAGGATTGCATCCCAGAATATTTGCTTGCTCAGGGAGAGATTTACGCAGAGATAGTACGAAACGGCAACCTCTTTAACAAAGACAAGGTAGTCTCCATCGGATACCCCTACCTCCAACAAACATTAAAGGAAAAAAAACGTAATCCTTACCTAAAAGAGAACTTCTCCCCATTTCCACATACTGTTTTGTTTACCTCCCAGTGGATTGTTAAAAATGAGATACAAGATTTCATCACCACGGTAGCAGACCAACTCGAAGAGCAACACTTGAACATCGGGATTCTTTTCAAACCGCATCCATACGATAACAACATTTATACAAATTTACAAAACAAACATATCATCTTGATAGATAAATACGAAGACATCTTTCAACTCTTCAATATTGCGGACATTCACTCCACTGTCTATTCAACAAGCGGACTGGAATCGATGGCGTTTAGCGTTCCTAATATCTTCGTTGATCTTTACAATATAACCCCCAAGACAGAAACACCGTACCTGGTTCATTCACCAGCAGAATTTATCCACTCAGTGACCACCATCCTCGCACACTACCAAGATGCAGTTATTGAAACCAAAGCTGTCGCAGGCCTCTTCTTTACCCCTTCTCCAGAGAAGCATTTAAAAAAATTCTTTACTGAACTGAATATTATTTAACAGATTTTCTAAAGAAAAGGTAATTTTATTAAACTGAATATGTTACTCAAAAAAAATAAACGGCACAAATACAATAAATATTTTCCTGAGTTAGAGATCATGACCCAAATTCTTGCTATAATTCCAGCTAGATTAGGGAGCAAAAGAATCCCTAAAAAAAATATTAAGATGTTATATGGGAAACCATTGCTCGCATATACAATCGAATCTGTAAAACATTCACACCACGTGAATCGTTTCGTAGTCTCAACTGAAGATAAAAACATCGCCAAAATTTCACAATCATACGACGCGGAGGTGATCATACGACCATCAGAGCTTGCCAGGGATGAAAGCCCAACTGAAGAGGTGATTTTTAACGTTCTTGAACAACTTCGAATGAAAGAACGATATATCCCAGAAATCATCATATTATTGCAACCCACGTCTCCCTTACGTACAACAGAAGACATCGATAACGCGATAGGTGTTTTTTCCGATTCCCTAGGAGATTCTCTCATTAGTGTCACAGAATATGATCATACACCATATTGGGCTTTTAGAATAGAAAAAGGCTTTTTGAAACGAGAATTTTCAAAAGAAGCTCATGCACGCTCTCAGGTTTTTCCAAAACTTTATAGGCCAAATGGTTCGATTTTTATTACCAGGGTGAAAACCTTTCTAAATATTCGGTCTTTTTATACAAACCAAATCATACCATATATAATGCCACGTGAGCGAAGTATCGATATCGATGATGAATTTGATTTTTCCATAGCAGAATTTTTAATAAAAACAGGTGAGGGAAAAATTTGAACTCAATACAAATAAAACATAAAATCATAGGAACTACACAACCTTGTTTTGTCATCGCAGAAGCAGGTGTTAACCATAATGGTAAACTAGTTTTGGCGAAAAAACTTATTGATGTAGCTGTGGCTGCCCATGCCGATGCTGTGAAATTTCAGACATATAGATCAGAAGGAGTAGTTACAGAAAATACGGAAATAGCAGATTACGCAAGAAGCAATATCGGAAAAAACATGAAACAAATCGATATGCTTAAAAAATGTGAATTAAGCTATAATGATTTTATAGTCTTAAAAGAATATTGTGATGAAAAAGAAATCATCTTTTTATCATCACCTCATTCTTTTGACGCGATTGATTTCTTGCAGGAGCTAGTTCCGGCATATAAATTCAGTTCAGGCGATCTTACCAATATCCCTGCATTACAATATGCAGCAGAAAAGAAAAAACCAATTATTCTTGGAACGGGAATGGCAACTCTGGAAGAGGTAAGACATGCTTTTAACGCAATTTCTTCAAAGGGTAATACGCAGATTATTTTGCTTCATTGTACAACCAATTACCCTTGCTCGTATGATGATGTAAATCTACGAGCCATGATGACTATGCAACACGAACTCAATTGTCTTGTAGGGTACTCAGATCATACCCTAGGAGTTATTGTCCCTCCACTTGCAGTTGCACTTGGGGCAAAAATCATAGAGAAGCATATCACTCTTGATAAAAAACTCCCCGGACCCGATCATAAAGCATCATTAGAATCCCAAGAACTTACGGAGATGATACGAAGAATTCGAGATGTTGAACGGATACTAGGGTCATCTGAGAAAAGACCTACAGAATCTGAAAAAACAATACAGCATATTATTCGAAAAAGCATAATAGCAGCTAAAAATATTAAAAAAGGGCAGGTCATTCAAAAAGAAATGCTTATAATTAAACGACCAGGTATTGGAATCTCTCCCGTAGATATCGAAAAAATCATTGGAAAAAAATCCAAAAAAGATATCGCCTCCGATGAATTGATTCATTGGGATATGGTAGAATAACTATGAGAAAAATTGCAGTGGTTACAGGTAGCCGAGCAGAATATGGTTATCTGAAACCTTTGATGACTAAAATAGAAAACGATGCAGAATTAAAATTAGTTCCAATAATAACAGGAACACATTTATTACAAAAATTTGGAAACACTCATCAATTAGTGAAAAAAGATTTTCCGTCTGCTATAAAAATCCCTATGCTTTTAAATGGTGATTCTCTCAAAGATATGGCTCTTTATTTAGCATCAGGGATTTCAAATTTCGCTGAATTGCTGAATATTAATCGTCCTGATGTTCTTGTAGTCCTTGGAGATAGAAGCGAATCCTTAGCAGCTGCATTAGCAGCGTTTTATCTCAACATTCCTATTGCACATATCAACGGAGGTGATGTTACAGGAACTACAATCGATGAATCGATACGACACGCCATTACAAAGATTGCTCATATACACTTCGTTCATACAAAGAAAAATGCAGATCGTATAGAACGGATGGGCGAAGAAAAAAAAAGAATTTTTATTGCTGGCTCCCTCTCCCTTGATACAATATTAAGTGCGTCATTGCCTTCCAAAAAAGAGATTTTTAAAAAATATAATCTCTCTCCAGAGAAATTAACATTTCTCGTTGTATTTCATCCCATTACAACCTTAAAGGATAAAGGATATTCTCAACTGGAAAATTTACTTTCCATATTAGACATGTTAAAAGAACAAACAGTTTTATTTTACCCAAATATCGATGCTGGAGGGGATAGACTACGAGATTTAATTAAAAAATACGAGGATAAAACATATCTTAATACCTTTGTACATCTTCCTCATGAAGAATATTTAAGCTTGCTTAAATCTGTGAATGTTATGATAGGGAATTCAAGTAGTGGAATCCTAGAAGCTCCATCATTTCATGTGCCGGTTATTAATATTGGAAGTAGACAACAGGGGCGAGAACGATCGATGAACATCATTGATGTAAATCCTGAGAAAGATAAGATACTTGCAGCAATCACCTATGCTTTGCAAGATACGACATTTCTTAAGAAAATTCAAAAATGTGAGAATATATTTGGTGATGGTCGCGCGTCTGAAAGAATAGTAGATATTTTAAAGAAAATTCAATTAAACGAATCATTGATACAAAAACAAATCACATATTGAGCATTGGTGAAATGAATGGTTGATAAAAGGTTTAAAAATTGGAAATACCCGGAATTTGATAATAAAGATATGACTCAATGGAACTGGATGTGTCAACATCATGAAAACTTAAAACTTGGCAAATACATAGATATCGGTGCTTTTACATACATAAATGCTAAACATGGGGTAGATATCAAAAAAAATGTTCAGATTGGATCACATTGCTCAATTTATTCAGTTTCAACAATAGATAATAAAAAAGGGAAAATAGTTATAAAAGAAAATGCGCGTCTTGGTACTCATAGCACTATTATGCCTGGTATTACAATTGGTAAAAACTCTATAGTCGGTGCCTATAGCTTTGTAGATAAAGACATACCGGATAATACGATTGCTTATGGAGTACCTGTAAATGTCATTAGGAAGTTAAAAAAATGAACTGGAAGATACCGTTATTTAAAATATATTGGGAGAAGGATGATATAGGTTCTGTTTCCAAAGTTATAAAAAGAGGTAGTTACTGGACGACAGGACCCGAAAATAAAAAACTAGAAGAAAAAATCGCAGATTATATTGGAAAAAAGTATGCTTTAAGTTTTAATTCAGGTACATCAGCTTTACATGCTGATTTATTAGCTCATGATGTAAAAGATTCAGAGATAATTGTTCCATCTTTTACTTTCATTTCAACAGCGAATTCTGTCATCCTTGCAAATGCAAAACCGGTATTTGCAGAAATAGAAGATAAATCTTATGGCTTAGATCCAGAAGATGTAAAAGAAAAAATTACAAATAAAACAAAAGCACTAATACCTGTACATTATGGTGGTGCTCCCTGCAAGGAAATAAAAGCGTTGCAGGAAATAGCCGAAGACCATAAACTTTTTTTAGTGGAAGATGCTGCGGAGTCGTTAGGATCAAAAATTGATAAAATAAAGATTGGAACATTTGGTCATTCTGCAATTTTTAGTTTTTGTCAAAATAAGGTAATAACCGCTGGTGAAGGTGGACTGACAGTTACAGATTCTAAACAATTATTTGAAAAATTAAAGCTAATTCGTTCTCATGGCAGACTTGAAAATAAAAATGATTATTTTTCTACAACAAGTGAATTTGACTATGTAGAATTAGGTTACAATTACCGTATGCCTAGCATCAATGCAGCGATTGTTTTATCACAATTTAATAAGCTTGATAAAATAATCAAAATGAGAAGAGAAAAAGCAAATTATTACAACAAAAAATTATCAAAAATTAAAACTATTAAACCCCCGTTTTGTCCAAACACCAACTTTCATGTTTTTCAAATGTATACTATTCAATTAGATGATGAGTTAAGTAGATTGCAATTACAAAAGAATTTAACAAAAGCCGGTATCATGACTAAAGTGTATTTCAAACCTATTCATCTAACAACATTTTACAAAGAAAAATTCAATTATAGAAAAGGAGATTTGCCCATAACTGAGAAAATTTCGAAAAAAGTTCTGACATTGCCATTATATCCATCATTAACATTTAACGAAATGGAGTATATTTTTAATGAAATTAAAAATTGTTTTGTGTGATTGATATGGACGAACATTTAAAAGATGTTTTTAAAAATAAAAAAATTCTTGTTACTGGTGGAACAGGTTTTATTGGTAGTGAACTTGTTAGAAGATTATTACCATATAAGCCAGAAGTTATTCGGATTTTTAGCAATGATGAAGACAGTATGTTCAGACTAATACAAGAACTAGGCGAGGGTGATAATAAAAGATATCTCATTGGCGATATTCGAGATAATGAGCGATTACATCTAGCAATGGAGGACATAGATATCGTCTATCATGCTGCTGCGCTTAAGCATGTACCCCTCTGTGAATATAATCCCTTTGAAGCAATAAAAACAAATGTAGTCGGTACACAAAATGTCATAAATGCAGCGCTAAATAGAGGTGTTGAAAAAGTGATAAGCATCAGCACTGATAAAGCAGTAAATCCAATCAATACAATGGGTGCCACCAAACTTCTAGCTGAAAAACTAATGATTGATGCAAATTATTATAAAGGAACAAGAAAAACTGTTTTTTCTTGTGTACGCTTTGGAAATGTATTGTTTTCAAGAGGCTCGGTAATTCCTTTATTTGAAGAACAAATTAGACAACAAAAACCAATTACTGTTACCGACCCTCAAATGACTCGATTTATGATGTCAATATCAAATACCATTACCCTTGTTTTTAAAGCAACCTTACTGGCAAAAGGTGGTGAGATATTTATACTAAAAATGCCTGTGGTTAAAATCGGAGATTTAGTAGATATGGTCATTGAATATTACGCTGAGAAATTTGGTTATAAAAAAGATGAAATTAAAAAAACAATTATTGGACCTAGACCTGGAGAAAAACAATTTGAAGAGTTACTATCTGAATCTGAGACAAAAAAAGTATTTGAAACAGAACATATGTTGATAATTCCTCCTCAAATAGAATTTCCAGATATGAAATTTAATTTTTCTGATTATCCAAACGCTCAAGTTAGTAAATTCAATAGGTATAACTCAAGAGATATTAGACCTCTTACAAAAGAAGAAATAAAAACTCTCATATTCAATTAAATTAATTATTTTAATAATATCTATTTAAATAAAAACTGATTATTTATCATTAATTTTGGTTTATAATTTATTTTTAATAGTGTAGATTCAAATTTAAGATATACGTATTATTTAAGTATACATTTGGCATTCCGATTATCCAAATATACGGTGATTACTATGAAATTTTGCAAAAAATGTGTAATGCCTGATACGAGACCAGGGATTGTTTTTGATGCTGAGGGTGTTTGTCATGCATGTCGTGTGGCTGAACAAAGAAAGAACATTGATTGGAATAAACGTTTTAAAGAATTAGAGAAATTATGCGATAAATATAGAGGAAAAAATGGACATTACTACGATTGCATTATCGCAGTAAGTGGCGGTAAAGATAGCCATTATCAGGTTTATGTTATGAAAGAATTAATGCATATGAACCCTTTACTTGTTAATGTAAATAATTTCAGCTGGACCAAAACAGGTTTATATAATTTCAATAATATGAGTGAGACTTTTGGTTGCGATATTATCTCTCTTCATCTTAATAAAAAAATGGCGAGGAAATTTCTCTGGAAAGCTTTAGTAAAAATGGGTTCACCAACCTGGTATTGGGATAAAGCTGTCTATGTCTTTCCAATCAGAATGGGGATAAATTTCAACATTCCTTTGATTATATATGGAGAAAATATAAGCTATGAATACGGCGGTTTTCAGACAAAGGAGACATACAGTGCGATGAATCAAATAAATAATGATGTTGTAAAAGCTGTTGATTGGGATTATTGGTTAGACGATGATATCACTATGAAAGATTTGAATACTGTCATCTATCCAACACAGGAAGAAATCAAAGAAGCTGAAATTAATCCTATATATCTAAGCTATTTCGTAAAATGGGATGGATATAAAAATATGGAACTTGCTAAAAAATATGGTTTTAAATCTCTTGGTGATACTGGAGAATGGGAAAGAGAGGGATTTATTGAAGACTATGATCAGATAGATGCATTTGGGTATCTTGTTCATCCTTGGCTTAAATATCCAAAATATGGGCATGCTCGTGCAACAGATGTCGCTAGCTATTGGATACGAACGGGACGTATTACCCGCGAGAAAGGTATAGAACTTGTAAAAGAACATGATCATAAACTCGATAAAAGAGCATTAAAAGATTTTCTTGATTTTGTTGGTCACACCGAAGAAGAATTCTGGCAGGTAATTGATAAATTTTGGAATAGAGATCTTTTTGAAAAAATAAATGGTATATGGAAATTAAAAAATCCTATTTGGAAACAAAAACAATAAAAAGATATTAAACCTGTTCAATAATCTTTCAAAGAAACAATGAAAATCTAAAAAGCAGTCATAAAATAAATGAACTATTACCGGATATAATTAGGTAATTGGTATTATGGTCATTGCAAGACCATCTCTAATGAAAACAAAGCAAAATATCAAAGGGAATTATGTACGACGTTATTATAGTTACAAAAAATAGTGAACGAACGTTATACCAATGTATAAAAGCTGTAAAAGAAAATATCAAATTTAATGATGTTATAATTGTCGATGGTAATAGCGAGGATAAAACAATAGATATTGCGAATAGTTTTAATTGTAAAATAATAAAAAATATCATTGGGCTTGGTAATGCATTATATACCGGTTTTGAAAATGCGAATACAGAATATGTCTTAAAGTTAGATTCAGATATGAAAATAATACATGGTTATGATACTCTTTTTAAATATCTTCAAACATATGCCTGTGTAAAAAGCATTCCAATATTAAATATGAAAGAAAATAGAAGTTATTATAAATACTATTATGAAGTTAGTAAAAATACAGACGTTTTCTCTTTTGAAAATGTGATTTTAGAAAGGCAGGTTCTCTTAAAATGTAAAGAATTAAAAACCTTAAAATGCGGTGAGGATTATTATCTGAAAAAATGGATGGATAAGAATAATATTAAATATTTCATTTCTCCAGATTCGTATATCGAAGGCATTGATTATACATTAGATAATTTTTTACATAGTAAAAAAAGAACTGCAAGAAATTTAAATAAAATTGAGTTATTAAAGTTATTTTTAAGAGATATGGATAATCTCAGAAAATATGGTTTGAAACAGAAAGATTTTGCTCTTATTAAATTACTTCTCTTTTCTGATTTAAATTCATATTTCAAAATCCAGAAATGAATAAGGTTAAAAATTGAATTCTGAAAGAATTATAAATAATATTTTTTGTATTGAATTTGTGTAATTTTCTTTGCTTCTGTGAATATTTTTTATCTTTTTTTTATTTCTTCTCGTATGTATTTCCACATTTTTTTTATATTTAAAAGATCAAGAACAAAATCAAAATCTTTTCGTGTGAATTCTTTAAATAAATAGAGAATACATAGATAGATTCCAAGACCTAGTAGAGAGTATCCTAAAAGGATATACCATCGGTCAATAGATACGAATATTAAAAGTTCATACAATACTACTCCCATGATAATAGAAGATAAAAGATGAAGGAAAATTTTTGGATTAAAAGGATTTTTGGCGAGTTTCCAGGCAACATATCTACAATAAACAAATCCTACTGCATAACCAATTACCATAGCAATTGATGCCCCAAGTGCTCCTAATCCAAAGAGTTTCAGTCCAATACTACTTATATCCTTTGGGATGAGAATAAGGTTTAAAAGGATCGTAAAACACATAATGATAAGTATTCTGTTTCGTGCGAGATTGGGTTTATTCATACCAATAACTTCATACAGATATGGTTGTGTCAATGCTTCAAAGATTACAAAAAAAGGTAAAACAACTAAGATAGGCACCGCTGGGTAAAATGATGAGCTGAGAAGAATACGAACTGTCGGTTCTGCGAGAACCACGATACCAATGACTATTGGAAATATTAACATACTAATATAGCGTTCAGAAAGATATACAGTTTTTTTGATACTTTCAATATCTTGTTTGCTATGATAGCCAGATATTGTAGGGAGTAGAAGTGTTCCTACAGCAGCTGCTGCAACAAGGAGAAACTGAACAATGCGAAAACTGGCAAAATAATATCCGACTTCTTCCGAGGTCCAAAATAGTTGTATAAGTACTTTATCCGCATTAACAATAATGGTATACGAAATTCCTACTAAAATAAGAGGCAATGCAAAAACATAGTAATTTTTAAAACAATGTTTTGTCGGTCTTTTTATGGGGAATCCCTTAAACATCATAAGAGATACAAACAAGAAAATAATTTCTCCTAAAACATATGCCCATGCTAATGCAAGTGCATTGAAACCAGAAAGAGCAACAATAATTATAGATATAGTTCGAGCAACTGTTCCAATAACAAGCGGTATCTGAGCTTTTGCTATTTCTTTTGTTGCCATATATGTATAATAAAAAAAAGTTCCGATACTATTTATAGCATAATATCCAAGAATTATATAAATAGCGAGTTCATGGGTGGTGGATTCAAATCCACGACCTAGAACAGATTTCCAGATTGCAACAACACCAATGATGAAAAACACTAATATTAACACAAATATGAGTTTTGAGACTAGATATGTACCGATGCAGGTCCCTATATCATTTCCTTCAGAGACTCGCTTCATATGTGCAGGGTTAAATCCAAGATCTGTTAATATCGTAAATAACCCAACAAATCCCATTGCAAACCCAATAATCCCGTAAGCTTCTGGGCCCATATCACGAGAAATAAAATATAAAGCGACATAAGCAAGCAGACCATCCAGAAGATTGGTACTCATGATTAATAACGATTTCCTGGCAAACATTGAAAATTCAAGGAAGTAACAAAGATGATATATATTAAATAACTGTATAGAGAAAAAGAGTTATTTTTCTCTGTAGACATATACTTAGAAGATTTTTGTTTGAGGAACCACTTCCCCTCTGGTAAAACCGGCAGGTCCGATGAACACGTTGTTTCCAATTATCGATCCAATATTAATCGTTGCGTTTATCCCGGTCTGGACGTTATCACCGATAATCGATCCTAATTTTTTACGTTTTGTCTCGATTTTTTTTCCATTTAACGTTACTGTTATATTCTTTTTGTCAAGCCTAAGGTTCGCAATTGTGGTTCCTGCCCCAAGATTGCAGTTTTGTCCAATGATAGAGTCGCCGACGTAATTGAGATGTGGGACGTTGCTATGGTCCATAATAATGGAGTTTTTTATTTCACAGGCGTTTCCGACATGGCAGAAATTCCCAATAGTCGTATATGGTCGGATATAGCAGTTCGGACCGATTTTACTATTGTTACCAATCACGACAGGGCCTTCAATGTAGGTTCCTGAGCGAATGATGGTGTCTTTGCCTACCGTGATGTTTGCTTTTATGCTGACGTTCTTCTCTATGGTTCCGAAAATCTTTGTTTTCATTTTCTTTAATAACTCCTCGTTTGCATCAAGTAGATGCCAGGGATAGACAACATCTCGCCATTCTTTAAGGAACATTGCTTCCATTGGTTCCTTTTCTATCAACATGTTAATGGAGTCAGTGATTTCAAATTCACCTCGTGGTGATTTTTCCGTTTTTCGAATAGAGTCAAATATCTTTTTGTTCAAGTGATATATACCGGCATTGACGACGTTCGATGAAGGGCGGTCCATTTTCTCAAAGATTTTTATCACCTGTTTTTCTTTGAGTTCAACGACACCATATTCTATAGGGTCGTCAATCTTAATTAACCCTATCTTATTTCCTTTTTTTGCCATTTGTTTGATGTCGTTGGAACCAAAAATCGTATCACCGCAAAGAACAAGGAAGTCACTGACGAATGGTTCAACTGTTCCAATCGCATGGGCAGTTCCCATGGGTTTTCCCTGATTGACGTATCTGATTTTGACGTTCCATGGATTTCCGTTACCAAAATACTCTCGTACCATTTCGCTTTTATAGCTTACAATGAAGATAAATTCTTTTAGTCCGGCTGACCGGGCATTTAACAGATTCCATTCAAGGATTGGTTTTCCTGCAATCGGAAGCATTACCTTTGGCCTTGTATATGTAAGGGGATGCATTCGGTTCCCCTCACCTGCCGCAAGAATCACACATTTCATGATTTTTTTTCTCCTTATTCAACAGTCACTGATTTTGCGAGATTCCGTGGTTTATCGATTGGGCATTTTCGGAGATGAGCAACGTGATATGCAAGCAATTGAAGAACAACAGTGATGGGAATACATTGAAGCACATGTGAGCCTGCAGAGAATCGAAGCATAAAATCAGCATGTTTTTCGGTTTCTGAGTCTTTGTCTTCTGCGATTGCGATGACTTTTGATCCTCGGGCTTTGATCTCCCCGATATTTGCCAGGATTTTCTCATAGGTTTCATCTTGTGTCACGATAGCGACGACTGATGTTTCATCGGTAAGAAGCGCGAACGGTCCGTGTTTCAGTTCACCGGCAGCAAACCCTTCAGCATGAATATAGGAGATTTCTTTTAACTTTAATGCTCCTTCAAGGGAGAGCGGATAGTTGATACCTCGCCCAATAAAAAAGACGGATGTTGCGTCTTTGAGCTGTTTTGCAATCGCGATAATATCATTACTTCGTTGCAGGATATCGCGGACGTATCGCGGTAGTGCCTTTAATTGGACGATGTAGTTGTATAACTCATTGGACCCCAGTTTCTTTTGAATAATGGAGAGTTTTAGCGCGATAAGGAAAAGTAAAATGATTTGCGAGGTGAATGTTTTGGTTGCAGCTACACCGATTTCAGGACCTGATTGTTGTAGGATATACCCATCAGCGATACGGGTCGCAGTGCTGCCGATGACGTTGGTTATTACAAGTGTCCTACATCCTGACAGCTGTGCTTCTCGCAGAGCAGCGAGCGTATCAGCGGTTTCACCGGATTGAGTAATCGCGATAACAAGTGAGTTTTCATTGCGTGTGCCGAAATAGCGGTATTCAGAGGCAAGTTCGGTGAACACCGATATATTGGTCAGTTGTTCGATAAGGTATTTGCCGGCTAGACCTGCATAAAAGGAGGTCCCACACGCAACAATATGGATGGAAGTAATTTCATTTTTAAGCAGCTTTTCAACCTGTTCAGGAAACGTGATGGTCTCTTCTATTTCTGAGATACGCCCTCTGAGAACATGATGAACGGTCTCTGGTTGATCATAGATTTCTTTGAGCATGAAATGAGGGAAACCTGATTTCTCAGAGTCTTTTATATCCCAAGTGATGAGCTCTTCCTTTTTTGTGATTGGTCTTTGGTTTTTATCATAAACACGAATTGTATTTGCAGTAATAACACAGAGTTCCCCATCGTTGAGGAACATCACACGATTGGTGTATTTCAAAAATGCTGTGATATCTGAAGCTAGGAAATTTTCGCTATCCCCAACACCGATGACAAGTGGGCTTTCTTTGCGTACACCGACGATTTTTAATGGTTCATCCTGGCTGATGGCAACTATTGCGTAGGACCCTTTGATTTTTTTTGTTGCAGCAATCATTGCCTCCTCGAGGTTCCCTTTATAGATATCATCGATGAGATGAGCAATGACCTCTGAGTCTGTATCAGAGAGAAATGTATGACCTTTCTTTATTAATTCCTCTTTAAGTATGTTGAAGTTCTCGATAATTCCATTGTGGACGATAGCGATTTTTTTATCGCAACTCAGATGTGGATGTGCGTTTTCTTTTGTTACTGCTCCATGGGTGGCCCATCGAGTATGGCCTACACCTGTTGTCCCTTTCATTTGGGGGATTTGTTTTTCAATTTTTACAATTTCCCCTTTATCCTTAAAGATCTTTAGTTTTTTATCGATAATGGCAATTCCCGCTGAATCGTACCCTCTGTAATCTAGTCGTTTCAATGATTCGATTAAGACGGTTCGTGCGTCTCGAAATCCGACATACCCAATAATTCCGCACACATCACATCACTTTACTTTCACTTGGAATATTTTTTATAATATGTTTCACAGGGTCGATTCTGCATTTTCTGCCGATGATCCTTCCTGGGTCGACTACGACATGGCTTTCTATAATACAATCTTCTCCGACCATTGCTCCAATGGGTCTTTCAAGTTTTTTAAATTCGTTTTCGATTTCTATTGTTGTCTTTCCTGGTATCGTTGAGAAGTTATCCCTGATAAGACATCCCTTACCGATGATGGAATGGGAGATAGATGCGGCTGATGCGATGTGTACATCATCCATGATGACGCTGTTTCGTATTTCACTAAATGGATTCACCACGGTGTTATTTCCAATACTAGTGGAAGGGAAGATGCATGCATGAGGTCCTATTTCACAGCTTTCTCCAATGACCACAGGTCCGACGATGTAGCAGCCTGCGTAGACTTTTGTGTGCTTTCCTATGAATACGGAGCCTTTGATAGTGACGCCTTTCTCGATTGTACCACTTGTAGATTCGCTAGTTGTTTGGATCATCGTCTCATTGACGGCGATAAGATCCCAGGGATAAACGATGTCCATCCAAGATTTCGCTAGAAGTGTGTTGATGTGCTTACCCGTGTCAACGAGTGTTTGGATGACGGATGAGAGCGCATGTACGCCTTGTAAGTAGCATCGTTCGATGTCTGTAAAAACAGTGGAGGGGAGTTTATAAATCCCTGTTGAAATATATTTGCCAACATCTTCTTTTGGTTTTTCGACGATGCGACTGATGTTTCGTTTTTCGACAAAAACAACCCCGTATTTTGATGTATTTGGATGTTCTTTGATCAGCAGTGAGTATTCTGCTTGGTCTTTTATAAGCCGTGCGATGCTTCCCGAGTCAATGATGTTGTCTCCGGCTAGAACTATGAAAGGGTTTTTGATATGTTTTTTTGCTTGGAGGAGGGCATGTGCGGTCCCAAGTTGTTTGTCCTGGGTGACATAGGTTATTTTTACGTTCTTATAATCTTTAAAATACTCCATAATAACTTCTTTTTTGTATCCGACGATAACAATGATTTCATTAATCCCGTTTTTTTTGACTGCATCAAACACGTATTCAAGCAATGGTTTGTTGGCAACAGGGAGCATTACTTTAGGCATGGTTTCTGTGAACGGTCTGAGACGTTTTCCTTCGCCTGCCGCTAAAACAACCGCTTTTTTTATCATGAGTTTCACAAGACTATATCGATTTGTTCCTTATTTGACTTTTTTCTTTGCTTTTTGTTTTCTATTATATTTTTGATGGTTGTTTTAAAAATTTATAAATATATCTCTTATTTTTTAGAAGAACATATATTTGTATGTATTCTTTTTTTCTTTCCCTCCCTAATCTATCCAATCACTTGGACGACATGATTGTTGACGATAAGGAATTCTACAAGTTCTTGTGATTTTTTAAGCTTAGTAAGCAGGTTTGAGCTAATTGAATATCTAAATCGTGAGAGGACGCGGCTTCCGCTTGGTCCCCAACTGCCGATTTCCACATATTCGGCATTAAAATCTTTGATACCTCCGAGAATTGTAAAAGATTCTGTGACCATCCGAAATGAGCAGGTGGAACATTCAACAATAGTCCTGTATGGAGTGTAGGCGTTGTTAGGATCGTAGATAGGTTCTACCTGAACAATGGTTAAAAATCCTTTACACTGAGGGCACGTCATGTTTCGTGAGGTAGTTTGCGCCCAGATGTCTTCTGCTACAGTTGTTTTTTTATATGTCATCTCTCCTGACTCCATTTCTTCTTACTTCTCCAATCCTTATTATTATAGACGCTTCTCCCATATATAGTTTTGCTTTAAGTAAGGATAAAAAGACAAATAAAGCATCTGTACATAAGAATAATATCGAGGAAAGGTTATTGAGGTCGGTGACATGAAAAGGATTACGTTTTTATCGGATTTTGGTACTAAAGAAGGGTATGTTGCACAAATGAAAGGAGTTATCTTTAGTATCACAGATGCGCGGGTTATTGATATTACTCATGAGATTTCCCCCCATAACGTCCGAGAAGGTGCGTTCATCCTGTGGACAACCGCACCGTTTTTTCCAGTTGGTACTATTCATGTCGCGATTGTCGATCCTGGTGTTGGGACAGAGAGAAAAGGGTTGATGATCACAACGAAAAAACAGGTCCTTATCGGTCCAGATAATGGACTTCTTTTACCAACTGCGCATTTGTTAGGTGATTTTGTTGTTTATGAGATAACTAATCCTAAATATATGATTCATCCGTTGTCTCGAACATTTCATGGTCGCGATATCTTTGCACCTATCGCTGCCTATATTGCTCGAGGGATTCCTTTTGACGAGATTGGTACGCAAACCACTCATTTCGTTGACATGCAGTTCCACCTTGGGGAACATCAAGGAGACCGGATTGTTGGGAAGATTCTTTATGTTGATCGGTTTGGGAATTTAATGACGAATATCCCCGAGGATATTTTACCAGGCGATATCGAGCAGAAAAAAATATCGATAGTCTATAGTGACCGTCGCTGGGAACAGGTGCCGTTTGTTTCTGCGTATGGCTATGTAAAACAAGGGGAGTTACTGTGTACTATCGGGAGTAATCATTTTCTTGAGTTTAGTGTCAACCAGGGGAATGCTGCGCAGTTGCTTGGAATTAGTGTTGATGCTGATATTCAGATTCTCTTTCATTAAAATGTTTTTCGTTTCGCTCTATCAAGCGTAGTATATACGTTTTCCCCAATATAATATAAGGGATGTATGTGGTCTGTTCGTAGCAGCTCATCTGTAAAGGCGTTTTTGTCAGCAGAGACTGCGACAACCTCCCCGATGAAAAAGCTGTGATCACCAAGAGTAACGTTTTTTACAAGAGTACATTCCAAATGTGCGTATCCTTCGTTAATCAGAGGTGCCGAGAGTTTCCTTGAAGAAACTAGGGTAAGACCTGTTTTGCAGGGTTTATCAGTGGTCTTTCCTGTGTGGGTCCCGCAGAAATCTGCTGCTTTGGCAAGGGAATAGGGGATAAAATTAATGACAAATTCCTTGCTTTTTTTTATAAGTTTGTATGAATATCGCTTTGGGGAGATGGATATTCCATACAATGGTGGATGACTGGAGATAGGGGTGTGCCATGCAAGGGTAATGATGTTTGTTTTACCTGCCGGGTCGTTGCAGGTAACAAGTATGGTTTGCATTGGGAAAGCGTAATGATAATATTTTTCTATATTTCCTTTAACTTTCATAGGGTTCATCTCTTTGAGTTGTTGTCTGGAGGATAACATCTAAAAGCCCATGAGCGTAGTTTACACAGCCAAACGCGGTGAAGTAGTCTTTTTTCTTGGTATAATATTTTGTGTCTTCGTAATATTGTGATGCGAGTTCAACGATTTTTTTTTGACGGTTGGTGAGCATTTTTTTGTTTATGTGTTTGATGTTTTCCTCAAACATTATGATGTCTTTTTCTATTCGTGTTTTTTCGTCCATGATTCTGATAATGACGGGAGGTGGTGTGAGGAAATAAATGTTTTCCTTAGACATATTTTTATCGTTTTTTAGCCGATAAAATATTTTGTCGGATGGGAGACGACAAAATGGAAAGGTATTTAAACCCACAAAACAACGTTTTTTTATTACTATTATCGCATATAAATGGTGCACTGTGATGAACAAAACTCGTTCGCCTATCGACAGAAACATCGAAACCGCGGTCCATGAATTACTAGATTCTAAGGCAGAGGCCCGCATCTATGTCTACCTCCTTCGAAAAAATGGGGCACGAAGTGATGAGATCATACGAGGCACCAAACTTCATCCGAGCACCGTCCGAGAACTCCTTTCAAAGATGTATGAGAACAAAATCATTTTTAGGGAGAAAATCAAAACGGAAAGTATCGGAAAAAATCCGTACAAATATGGCGCTATTTCTCCAATTATTCTTCTACAACGTCGCATAAAAATCATTGAATCACGACTCAATAAGATAGCCAACCTCAGCGGGAGAACAACCAGAAACAAGTACATACACATCATGATTGGAAACCAAGGGGGTGAACAATGAACATAGTCCATCACCTTGCAAAGCTCCTCGTGAAACGACCAAAAACAGTTCTCATCATCTATACGATTATTACGATCGTGATTGGTCTGCAGGTCAGAAACGTATATATGCAAGCAGATCTGACTACCTTTTTACCTAAGGATGACCCGACTCTGCAGCTCTGGTCTAAGATTAATGAAGAATTTCAGATAGGATCCACGATCATCATCTATATCGAAGCAGATGATATCCGTGATCCCTATGTTTTACGTGAAATGGACCGAATCGCTACCAAGATAAACACTTATGAACTCGACAAAGGAAAAACCGATGGTATCTTTTCGGTAACAAGTATCGCTCAACTCATCAAGGAAGAAAATGCAAAACCGCCATTGCCCAAAGATCTTGGAGGAACAGGGGTATACCAAATCCCTGATGACCCACAATTAATCAATACCTACTTGGCACGTCTGCAGGCAATGCAAGGGGTCATTTTCCTTAATACTTTTGACGTTGCGGTCATCATCTTCCAACTCTCAGATAACGCAGATTATTATCAGATTCTTGAAAATGTAAGAGCCGCGATTGTAAAAGAAGCTCGCTATTCAACCATGACGATCACCGGCTCGTATGCCATGCAACAGGCAATGAGAGAACAAAACCTTCAATCATTAACTATTGTATTTCCCTTAGCAGCTGTTGGTGTTGCTGGTGCTCTGTTCTTTTTCCATAGAACTCTTAAAGGTCTTATTATTGGATTTATGCCGTTGGCATACGCGCTTCTACTTACATTTGGGATTTTGGGAACCATTCAACCTGAGATGACCATCCTATCTATTGCTGTTATCGCATTGCTGCTTGGGCTTGGAGTGGATTATTCGATTTATCTTGCGAATCGGTTTGCCGAAGAGCAAGATGTTAGCGATAAAATAAAACGGGTAGAACGAACATTGGGTCTAACAGGAAAGGCAGTATTTTTATGTGCCTTTACGACAATCATTGGATTTGGTTCCTTAATGACGTCCTCCATGCCACCGATGGTTGCGTTTGGTTTTGGATGTGCAATTGGTATATTTTTCGTGTTTATTTCCGCGACAATTCTTGTCCCTTGTTTGTGTCTCATTCTTCGTTTTGAGAAACATAAAACCAATCATCATTGGAAACGTTTTGCAGCTTTACTTTTTGATAACAGAAAGAGGTTGTTTACCATCTCTTGTTTCTTTATTGTTCTCTCCTTGCTTGTGCTCCCACAGATAAAAACAGATGTCAATTACTTTGATATGGCACCACAGGGTATCCCTGAAGTGGAGAAACTCCTTGATTACTCGGAAAATTTTGGTACTGGAGCAAATTTCAATGCTCTTTACATAGAGACAAATAGTCAGGGTTTGACATATCCAGAGGTCATTGAGGCAATCTATGACATGGAAGAAAGAATACGGAATGTCGGTGGCTCTGCATATTCGATAGCTGATGAGATCAAAAAAGTTAACGATGTGTTGGAACGAAGCAAGATTATTGACACAATCGCTGAGTTTCTTGGAGTCGACACAATTATTCTTGACAAAATTGCAAGACAAGGACTTGTCGATGAAAAATATTCAAAAACATTTATTGTGGTCTCCTTCCCCGCTGGAACAAGCGTAGAAACATTAGAAAAACTAATCGACAGCGTCAATAACATCGTAGAGAACACCGTCATCCCTCAAAACGGGCGCGTCTCTCAGCTTGCTGGCCAGGATGTTGTAACTGTTGTGATCAATAAACAGATCATGAGTTCACAAGCAATTTCCCTTCTCATTGCTTTGTTGTTGGTTCTTGCCTGCTTAATCATTGGATTTAATTCAATAGGAGTTGGATTCCTGGCAATTATTCCCGTTCTTGTAGTCCTTGCCTGGGAACCAGGCGCTTTGATAATGTTTGACATTCCTCTTTCGATTATCAACATTACAATAGCCTCGATAATGATTGGGACTGGTATCGATTACAGCATTCAGACGACCCAACGTGTTCGTGAAGAAATAGCAAAAGGAGTATCGAAAGCAGATGCGGTGAAAACCATGATTGAAACAACAGGCTGGTCATTGGTAGGTGCAGCTACAACAACGGGTATGGCACTGCTTTCAACTTTTGCTGTTGGTATCCCTGCACTCCATCAGTTTAGTATCGTTGTCATAACACTTATCGGCTTTTCCTTTATTGCCAGCCTGTGCGTCTTACCTACCCTTTTAACCTCACGGCTAATCAAATAATGTTTTTTTAATCTTAATAAAACTAATAGTATCCTACCTTAGAAACGTTTATAAAAAAGGACGAAAAGGTTGATTGGCACAATTAAAATTCTCCAAGGAAACATCATTCCATTTACAATTCAGCAGCTAACTGGTTCTCGAACATATCTATACTAGACAAAAACTTATAATATCAGCTCTACAAATCAATAAATTTATTGCCATTTGTTTATTCTTGAAATAATAATAAGAAAAGCAAGCACTTCAACTCGACCAAGAATCATAAGAGCAACAAATATCCATTTAAGTTCTAAGGCGAGGGAAGGACTGATAATGCCAGTGGTTAATCCTGTCGTAGCAACAGCAGAGGTTGTTTCAAACATAGCATCAACGGGTTGGAACCCATAGGAACTGACGATAAATGTAGAAAAAAAGACCAACCCAATCATTAGGAGAACCACGACTGCTGCTTGTAGAATAGCAGAATCGGGATAGTCTCTTCCAAAGAGTTTAATGGGGTAGTCCTGCTCAGTAATACTTTCATAAACTGCTTTTCGCACTGCCTTAATCATAAGGATAAAACGATAGATCTTGATTCCCCCAGCAGTTGAAAAACTTGCACCGCCAACAAGCATAAGGAAAATCAAGAAGAACTTAAATCCGTCTGTAAATTCAGCAATAGAAACATAGCTAAACCCTGTTGTCGTCATAGCACTTATAATAAGGAACATTGCTTCACCAGAAGAAAATCTAAAGAAAATCACAGTGATGCCGATAGCAATTATTGACATTATAAGGAACACTGAAAATTCTGAAGTGAAAAATTCTTTAAACTTTCTTTTAAACAATCCTGCGATGATGAAAAAGTTCGAGGCACCAAGCACCATACATAGAATAAGAATAACGTTCATGGGAAACGTTGTCGCAACACTCTTGATATTATTAATCGGGGCGAACCCCCCCGTGCTAATCGCGGAGAACACAAACGATAATGCATATACAATATCATGATACCCAAGCACAATACTCATGACCACCATAATAGCCGTATAAATACAATAAATAAGGATAATTAAAACAAATATTTTTTTGATTTTTTGATCTTTGGAAAACCCCATTCCTTTCGCAAAATCTTGCAATTTTGACTCAGGGTAAAAGAATGCAAGAAGAACTAAAACAATACTAATACCGCCAATAAACTGAGTTAATACTCGGTAAAAAAGAATAGATGCTGGTAGTATGGATCTATCTGGTATGACGGAGAACGCTGTTGTGGTGTAGCCTGCCACTGCTTCAAAGATACTATTTGTTATGGTCTGGATGATGTCCCCGTTTGAAATATTGATATATAAATAAGGAATAGAACCTATCAAGCTTAACAATACAAAGACGAGTACAATTAAAGCACAGGAGCCTTTATAGCTTAACTCCCGTCGTTCACAAAAGGCGTTAAAACCAAACCCTACTATGAGAAATATCGTTGCGGTGATAAATAACCCAACCGTGGCTACTGTTTCATTGTAAATAAATGAAAGAATAATTGGAAGAATTATAAAAATCCCAGAGATTTGAAGAACAAACCCCATGTTTGCGAGAACTGCTCTCATCCTTGCCTGGAATAGAACTATTCTTTTTATATCTTCTTATAAAAAATTCATTAAAAAATGATCTTTCTCTCCCATCTCTTCATCATGAAAAGCATTGATTTTTTTAAAGAAAATCTTACATGTGGCTCTATGGATAGATACAATTAAGATTCATTCCTTTTTACGAAGCAATCGTATCGATCGCAGAAACGGGATGTCTACCAGAACGTTCCCAAAAAGGATAAGGAGCCCTATAAGTAACTCACCATTAAATTCTGATGAGCTTGTAGAAAAACCTCTTATATACCAATCTTGAACAAAGAATAATGATATAGCAAGTGGGACGATGATTAATAAAGGAGCAAACCAGAGTTCTAAACGAAGTAACAATTTACGGATGTTCTCTTTTATTTTAATATTTCTTTTTTCCATGGGTCTTCTTCCTCTTATTGAGACAGGGGATGAATTAACGGGGGAGGCAATATATCAATCTGCATCAGTAACAGACCTTGGCATAGTATAAGTAGTAGAACTGCCGGGAGTATCTGGATCATGAAATCGTCATCAACATACGTGCATTTCCTTGCTTCGCCGATTACGGCTCCGGATGCACCAAGGGTAGTAACAATTATCAGAACCCATCCATCTGCCCGATACCAGGTAACTAAGAAGAAAAGGTAAGAAATAACAAAACCAAGGGGATACGCGTATTTTTTTCCAAAGAAATATCGTGTTTCACCTATGATTGGGTCTGTAAAAGAAGCGCAGAGGATACAGGGAATTGCTATCTGCTGGGGGAAGAATAAAAATAAAAGCATTACAGCGACGCCGAAATACAGGTAGCTTGCTGGGCGTTTCTTCTCGTAGCTTCGTAGACCAAAGAATCTCTTATGTTCGACATCACCTCGAAGGCGATGGTATTCAATGACAAACATGCCTGCGACAATGAGAATGGGTAATATGATTTTTACATTAGTGACCCATGTTTCGTCTGGTAGGAGATAGTAGAACAAAAATGACGCTGCGAACGTATGGAAGGCACGGCGAAACCAATGGGCATCAACCTCGATGGCGTTCATTCGTTCTAAGAACTCGAGGTGATATTCTGTCATCTTTTGTTTTGTGATTTTTAAAGCGGTTTTTGTAGTCATCTCCGGGAAAAACATTCTTTTGAACCGTCCTTTCAGAGAACAAGATAAGAGGACTTATTGTACAATATTCTGTCGTTCTAACGTCATCATCCCTTGTTTGCTTCCCACGATAACTTCATCAACCAGATCTATGAACAACCCATTCTCTAGGACACCAGGGATATTGTTAATATCCTTTTCTAATGTCTCAGGGTCTGCTATCTTCCCAAATTCACAATCGATGATATAGTTCTGATTATCCGTAATAAACGCCTCATCCATGATCTTACGTAATTCTGCGGTACAACCTAGTTTTTCAAGAGTTTTCTTGGTAGCAGCCCATGCAAATCTCGTGACCTCCACCGGCAGGGCACAGTCGCAGCCAAGTCCTTTTACAATCTTTGTCTCATCGACAATGATAATGACTTTTTTTGAATGATAGGCAATAATCTTCTCCCTTGTAAGAGCACCACCACCTCCCTTAATCAAATTCAGATTTGAATCCACCTCATCAGCGCCATCTATGGTGATGTCGATTTCCGTGCGGTCGTCAAGCTCGGTTAAAGGGATTTGCAATTCCGTGGCAAACCTCTTGGTTTTTAATGATGTAGGGACCCCTTCAATGTGCAGACCTGTTTTTACCATCTCCCCTATTTTTTTTATCGCGAATTCAACAGTAGAGCCAGTGCCTAATCCGATGGTCATGCCGTCTTCTATATATTGTACTGCTTTATCCGCCGCCTGTTTTTTCATTTCTTGTTGTTCCACTGATCCACCAGCAAGGTAATGCAACAAGGAATACAAAAACTTATACATCTTCTACTAATTACATCTCTAGGAACTATGCTAGGAAAATGTGATGAACATGGGTATTACCGTGGGGAGACCTGCCCCGTGTGCAAAGAGAAAGGCAAATTCCTCATGAGCGACCGAGAACTTGATTCCCTTGGTCGTATAATGGCAGGTGTTCTTCGCCATTTCCCAGAGAAACTCGGTGTGTTCGTCGATGGCCACGGCTGGGTGGATATCTCTGAATTTGTGGAAGCAGTTGGTATCTCCAGATCAGGATTCCAATGGTTAAAAGAGCATCATATTGAGGCTATTGCATTGACAGACCCAAAGGGGAGATATCAGATCGATGGTGGTATGATACGAGCGACGTATGGTCATACCATTGACATTAGCCTTGGTGATTTACCACCTGCGGAGATTGACGAGTTTTTTTACCCTGTAACAGAGGAAGAAATCGACATTATCTTGGAAAATGGTTTAAATCCTATCGACAGAAAAAACGTCCATCTCAGCGGGAACATTGAAAAAGCGATTGAGGCAGGAAAGGTACGAACAGAGATTCCCCTTATTTTACGTATAGATGGGAAAAAAGCACGAGAAGATGGTATTAAGATATTTCATGCTGGTAAGGATGTGTATATTACTGAGCGGATTGACGCAAAGTATATTTCTAAAGTGCACCCCCCCCCTCTTAAGGAGACAACGGTTGAAGAATTAGTATCTGAAGAAATTCCGCCAGAATTGGCTCTTAATGACGAAACAAAGGAACAACAAAGTTCTACAACAAATAAAAAAGACACAAAAAAAGCAAAAAAAGAAAAAAAGTCAGAATAACGTGTTTTTATTTTTTCAGGGGAAAGATGATATTCTTCTCGGGTTAGTCGTTTCTATCAGACATTCGGTTGTTATCATACCATGGCAAAAAACGATTGCCACTATCATGGATGATTTATATTTCCTTCCAAAGGTGTATATATCACCAAATAATTTTTCTTTTCCAATCATTTCTATAGATTGGTAGATATATAATAAAATCTAATGTGATGAAATGAAATTAGGAATCAAGAAAATATAGAGGGATGCAAAGCATTTCACAGCCGAAATCTTATAAAGAACATTTATATACAATCACTGTGAAAAATTTTTTCCTGTACATACATAATAATGAAAGATTACGTAATATCGGTGTGTTCGTTTCTTTGGTTTATTTATTTATCAAATTTTATTTACTCGAAGGTTTTCTGCTGATAAAAAACCTTAAAAGAGATACAAAAAAATATAAAATCCCTTTTTCATCGATTGTCTATAATGCATTACTAAAATATCCCCTCATGGGCTTTTTACCTTCTGAGTTTTTTCTATATAAACTTTATGAAAATTCTTATAAAGATTATTTAACATTTTTTAGTTTTTTTAGAATATTATGTATTAATAGATATGCACCCTTTCTTTTAGAGGACAAATTACAATTTAAGGTACATATAAGCAATAAAATAACTACAGCTAATTTAGTTGCTTCTTATGATTCTCATAATAAAAAAATAACGAAGTATACAAACTCAAGAACCGATAAGGTCGTCATCAAACCGTACAGAAGTGCTGGTGGAAAAGGAGTAAGAGTGGTTAGTTCCAGTCGGTACCCACAGGTTCTTAAGAATTATTCATCCGACTGCTTGGTTGAGGATTTTATTCACCAACATCATTTTTTAAACGAAATATTTTCCGATTCTCTCAACACCCTAAGGATTTTAACCCTGAAAAAAAATAACGAAATCGTTGTAATCAAGGCTGTTTTAAAAGTAGGACGCAGTATAACCCATAATTTAGATCACATGGCTAGGGGTGGGATTTGTATTAATATCGATATGAAATCTGGGATGTTGTTAAATGGTTTGAGTAATTATAAACATGGTCATTTGGAATATGTTCGTCATCCTGAAACCAAGTATGAGTTTTATAAAAAAACAATTCCTTTTTTCGAAGAAACAACGGAGCTAGCAAAACAAGCTCATAGATTATTTCCCATGCATCATATAATTGGTTGGGATATCGCTATCACAGAAACCGGTCCATGTGTAGTCGAAGGCAATAGGATCCCAGATTTATTCATCATACAGATTTTCCACCCGTTGAAAAACGAATTATCCCCTCTTCTCAATTCACGACCTTAAATGATAAAGAGGGAAAACTACTTAATAAATTTTTTTTATCATATGGTTTTGGCAATGGTGGTTACACCTGCATACACAGGGTCTCCAACTTTTACTGCTATTTCCTTTATTTTAATGGCGGGCAGGTACACATCGACCCGTGAACCTAATCGGATAATACCTATTCTCTCTCCCTTTTGGAGGAAGTCTCCTTTTTTTATATAAGGATAAACACGTCGTGCGATCATCCCAGCGATTTGAACAATCATGACAGGTCCTATCTCTGTTTCTAGTGAAATGACAACCCGTTCATTCAAATCTGATTCTTTTTTCCAAGCCCTGAGATGATATCCAGGAAAATGTGTCATTTTACTAATCCGTCCATTAATAGGCATTCTGTTGACGTGAACGTTATTGACCTCCATGAAAATCGAGATGAAGCACTGATCGTTGTCTTGTTTTACCTCCCTGATTCTCCCATCAGCGGGAGCGATAATCCCATCACCGATTCTTCGCTCAGGGTCACGGAAGAATATAAGAAAAAAGATAAGGATACAGAAAAAAGGGATAAATAATGATAAGAACCACCGTGATAACCAACTGAGTATTAAAAAAATGATGCTCAGTACCAAAGGAGGTGCAATCCAGGACCAACAACCTTTCGCAATTCTCATATCCACTCACTTTACTGACGCGTGTGGATACCACATTCCCCTCCTTTTTTAAAAGTTTTCCTCCACCGCCCATCCCGTTCACTTTCATGATCAAAAATAGGTACAGTACAAGGATCACATCCTAAGGATCTGATTTTGCGCCCATCTCTGTATTTTCTTCTGTACCAGGGATGTGCAGGAAGCTTATATGTTTTAATGTATTTCCATATTTCCTCTTCAGTCCATATGATAAGAGGATTAATTTTTGTTTCCTGCTCACTTTTTTTCTCTATCTCTGCCATATACCTCCTTGTAAACCCCTCTGTATTTCGTAACCCGCTAAACCAAGCTTGTAGTCCAAGCGTGCTAAACGCATAACGAAAAGGAACAACTTTTAGAAGTTTACAACAGAGATCAGGGTTCTCATAGTAAATTGCATTTCCTGTTTCTTTTTTTATGTCCTCTTCCTCTCTCCGATATTGTTCTATTGGTAATAAGGTGACTTCGATGTTGTTTTTCTCAAAGATTTCTGGTACGGCATCTCCAACCATAAAGATTTTTGGTTTTATGTTGTAATGGTTTATGACCTTTACAACAAACTTAAAGGTCTCCTTTGGTTTATGAATGGTTAATACCGAGAAGATAGGAATATCCGGGTTTATCGTTCGAGCAAGATGCAGCAGCACCATACTGTCTTTGCCCCAGCTGCAGGCCACAGCGACTTTGTTCCCGTAATTGCGTACGGCTTCTTGGATTAGGTTTTTTGAATGTTGTATTTTTTCCTCAAGCGTCTTTTGACTTATTTGGAATTTTTTTGTGAGAAATTTATATGGTTCAATATGTATCCGTTTTCTTTTTATCTCTTTTCGACCACCACCAGTGATGTTCAATAAAATAGAATCCTTAGGTGAGACTGTTTCTTTTTCTATCGCTTGTTGTAAAGACGCAATGGTGACCCCTGCCTCCGGAACAACGCTGATCCCTTCAAGTTTTTCGAACAACACTTGTGCTTTTTCAATCTCTTCGTTGGTAACGCTATACATCTCTCCATTGGTTGCTGTTAACACTTCGTAGATGCCACCGGTCAACGAATATGCAGGAAAACGATTGGTCAGTACATGTGCTATGGTCTGATCAATGATTTGTTTAGCTTCCTCATCTTGATACCGTTCATTAATTGTCCGGGAATGGTTCTGCCATGCATCGTAAATCGGCGCATAGGGGTAGTTTTGAGATCCATGGATTTTTGGAAGTTTTTTCCCAAAACGTCCGTCAAGAATCAACCGTTCAGCGGTCTCATAGGCTGCTATTGCGCCAGGGCCTGAACCAAGAGCTTGGAAGTAATGGTCGGGGATCTGACCGAGGAATCGGGTTGCATCAAGGACTGTCGTTCCGACGCTATCACGTCGTGCAATATTCCGGTAACCCCCCTCCGAGAGATACCCTTCAACACGGGAGAACTGATTAGCAAGGCTAATCGCATCGTAATAATCTCCGTAGATAGGGAAGAGGCGCGTATATGGGTTGGTTTTGGAAAAGGACCAGATTCGTCTCACCCGTGCATCTTCGGTTGCAAACAAAAAAATCGGGTAGCGAAGAACATTAGAATAATACACAAAGGAGATTGCATTATTTCCATCAGAGGACATTACAAGGGGTTTTCCTGCGTCAAATGTGTTCATAATACGTTGCAAGGTGACTTCAGCCTCGAGGTCTTTAAACGACCCTGTATGACAATAAGGATAGGCGTTTAAACAGATAATCAGGTTCTGCAGTCCAAGGTGAGCTGCGAGTTTCGTACTTTTATAGGTGTGAAAGAAGCTCCCCTGGTCAAGTAAACGGGGATCTATTTTTTGTATGGGAAGCCATTCATGGTATCGCCATATCCCTTTATAGCTTTCATCGATGGTAAAACGTTTTTGTTCATAGACTGTCTTTAAAAGTGCATCACATTTATTTTCACACTGACAGATATAATAATCCTCAGAGTAGGTCTTACCGCATTTCGAGCATTTAAGTGTATATTTCACGGTTCCCGCAATCATAAATTATATTATTAATATTTGCATTACCAAATTCGAATAATTATGAATCCCTTTCTTAATCCTATTACTGCTCTGCCTTTTCTTAAACATTTTTTTTTTGATGCAAAAAGATTATATAAAATCAACCCAAAACAATTAGAAAAATATAGAGATAAGATGTTAAGAAGCATTGTAAAATATGCGTATTCCGTACCTATGTATCATGAAAAATATAAAAAAGCAGGCGTACGATCTCAGGATATTAAGGGAATAAAAGACATAAAAAAATTACCCTTTATAACAAAAAAAGATTTCGTTCATAATTACCCCGATAAAATAATTCCACCGAAATATAAAAAAGAAAAAACATATGTAGTCAGCACAAGTGGTTCAACAGGAAAACCAGTATCGATTTTTCTTGATTTTTCAGTGTATGGGGGAGGAATAGGAGCATCACTGCGTAGTTTTTATACATATGGTCTTAATTGGAGAAAGACTCGCTATGTTAATCTGGGGAATTTCACCTCCGGAAAAGCAGATGAGGTTGTCTATCGTGCGTTTTTCTCAAAGGCAAAGTTTGTGTATTCTTCACAAAATTATATAACACTAAATGCTTTCGAACCGATCAAGGAAATTATGAAAAAATTGGATGAAATTAAACCAGGTGCTATCCTCTCCTATCCAGTCACCTTTCAAAATTTAGCTTATCTAAAAAATAAAGGGTATGGGAAAAACGTTAATCCAAAGGTGTTGTTTGTAAGCGGGTATCTTCTTGACGATTACACAAGAACTTATGTAGAAGAGGCGTTTCAGTGTAAAATGTATAACGGGTATGGAGCTGCCGAAACATCCTCAGAAGCCTCAGTAGCGTTTGAATGCCCTGAAAAAATATGGCATATCAACCAGGATTTCTATCACGTAGAGTCAGTCGATGAAAATATGATTACTGTAGATAGTGGAAAAATTGGGCACATTGTCGTGACACGATTGTTTGGAAAGGCCACTCCACTAATACGATACGTTGGTCTTGATGATTGGGTCACAATATGCGAGGACTATGAATGTGCTTGTGGACTTCGTACTTCTATTTTTAAAAACGGCATTGAAGGAAGAAGAAGCACAAGTATCATGCTGGCAGATGGTAGAATTTTCCCAGCTGCATCATTTGCGATTCTTTCAGTTGTCTTTAATCAAATGAAAACACGTAAGGTCAAGCAATTCCAAATAATCCAAAATAAAATAGATGAATTCGACGTATTACTTGTTATTGATGATGACCTAAGAGACTCAGCACCTACCTTTGAAGAATTGGCTACAAAAATTAAACAAATTTATTCAGAGAAGGTAGGACCAAATGTTGTTATAAATGTCAAAGAAGTAAAGCACATAGAAGCACCTAAAAATAAACCTGCCCCCTTGGTAATATCAAAATTGTCAGATGGAGAACGAAAAAACATCATAGACAATTTAAAGTAATAATATTTTGACAAACATACAAATATATAAAATATAAATAAATAAAAAATCTTCAAAAAAACTTTTCTAAAGAATATTCCTTGCATCGAAAGAAACACCTAAAAAGCAAGTCTTATCGTTAAGCCTAAATATTGGCGCATGTTATTCCATATACCTACCTCTTTGGGCTTGTAGCTCAGCTAGGCTAGAGCAATCGGCTCTTAACCGATTGGCCGAGGGTTCGAATCCCTCCAAGCCCGCTAAATTTTTCTTATGAGAAACTTTTAAACCAGCAAACGATGTAGGTGTACGAGAACAAAAAAAGAAAGGTGTCCTCTATAAAAAAGATATGTCCTCAATGTACGGGAAAATCAGTTCGATTGTACCAAAACAAAACCATTAATGGAAAACGCAGATGGGTTCCCACCGCATGGTGTTGCACTGATTGTCACTTCCTTTATACCATCGCCTCCGACACCCTTATGTATCCAGTAGGTGGTAAGGTGTTCAAGAAATCATGTAGTGGAAAATGCCCAAATTGTGACTTGAAGCTTGTTCGTCTGTTCCGGCATAAAAACCCTGTGAGAGGAAAACAAGAATGGATCTCAACTGCATGGTATTGCAGCCGTTGTAAATACGTATGGCTTGATACTGAAGAGAAGGGATAGTGTATGCTCCTAAACAGTTAAATATAGCTATCTATTTTAGGGGCAAGATAGACAAATCAGAGGAAAATCTAATGAAACGCAGCTCACGAGTATGGAAGAAGCGAAGGAAGATGCGCTGGAAATGGCGCAAGAAACGAATGCGACGAGAGAAACGGATGCGCAGACAAAAACAATAAAATCATATCATAATGGGAGCATGGTGTAACCCGGCATCATTACGGGCTCCAGTTAGGTATGATTACAAGAGGGTCATCTGACGTATGATGAGTAACTGGAGCGATGACCTACGAAGAGACCCGTCGATCTGGGTTCAAATCCCAGTGCTCCCATCCAAGTTCATCACAATAATTAAGAGGTATGGAAAAAATGAAGCCAAGTCTAAGAAACATCAATGGATATACGATTGTAGCTCTTATTATACTAATTGGCGGACTCCTTTTTTATGTCACCTGGGGGCTTCGCTATAGCGTCTGGGTAGATGTTGGAATTTATTCACTCACCATTATTCTTATCCTTGGTGGTTTGATTGGAGCGATTCTATCCCTAACTTTTGACAAGACCCAAGAACAGCAGGAATAGTTTTTTCTTTTCAAAAAATTGCGAAGGTTTATATACAGAATCTCGGTAATTACTGGTGAATGGAACAGGAAGAGATGCTGAAAAAATACTCAGGTGAATGGATTTTATTGTTCAACGACCAGATCGTTGACCATAGCCAAAATCTCGAGGATGTACTGCGAGCTGCTGACGAGAAGTACCCTGCAGAGAAATTCCCAGAAGATAACATAAAAATATCAAAAGTATTATCTGGCAGCATTCATTTACAATAGGATATCTATGTCAGGAACACCTTTTATCTTTGAATACAGAAATTATCCGTTGATTCCCATCAAGTTTCTTACAAACGGACGGGAGACACCACTGATTGATGCGTTGCTTGATTCTGGTGGAGATTTTATCGTAATACCCTATGCTATCGCCAAGTATCTACGACTGAAACTGCAAAAAGCAGGCGTCGTTGATACTGCAGCTGGGGAGACGACATTGTATAAATCTGTTCTTTCTATGATTATTTTTAACGAGAATCAAAGATACACCTACGAAAACCTTGAAGTTCATATCTCTGATCGTAATGATCTGCCAGTCCTCCTAGGAAGACACCCTATTTTCGAGGATCATGAAATTATCTTTCAGAAACATCAAAACAAGCTGATTTTGCAACCGAACCAACAAAACTGAAACCATTGTTTCTTTTTCAATGAGAATTAAGAGAAACTTTAAATCAACCTTTCCTATTTCTAATTCAGAGGAACGAAGTATGGCATACATGTATGAAGGATGGACATTATATAAGAGGGATGTCACCCTCAAAGGCGGACGTAACCAAACGATTTATTTCTTTAGCAAACGATCACCAAAAAGTGGAACTGCTTGTGAATTACCACCTGGATATGGTGTTGGCGTCAACAAACGTACCGGCCTTCCCTACCTGAAAAAGAAGTAATTTCTTTCTTTTTTTTTCAATTCATCTTCCGTCTAGAAAAATATCAAAATGTCAAATATTTTTTTCATTTTTTTTCATAACTCTCATATAATTAATAGCTATATACTGATATCACCAAGGAGAGGTATGAAGACCTATGGTCGGTAACGAAGAAGACGTTATCAAATATTATGAGCGGTTCTGGACGAGAGCAGAATTCTGGTGGGAGGCTGATAAGACCCTTACGATTCATCTGGGATATTACGACAAAGGTATTCGTTCTCATACCAAAGCAGTGCTTCATATGAATGATGTCGCATGGCAGCTTCTTAAATTTGATGGGAAAAAGCATTGTCAAATTCTTGATGCAAGATGTAGAGCGGGTGGTAATTTGATTTATTTGGCGCAGAAATACCCCCTTGCTATCCTTCACCGGTATTAACATCGTTCCAACGCATGTTACCATGGCTGAGAGGTTTTTAGCCAAACGTAAAGTGACGACAAACACGCGGTTCCTATTACAAAATTACTGTCAAACCAGATTTCCTGATCATTCGTATGATGGGATTATTGCTTTGAAATCAGTCAACTACGCGCATAAGGATTAAGATCTTCTTACAGAACTCTAACATGTGTTGAAACCCGGTGGGCGAATTGTGATTCTTGACGGTTTTCGCGCAGGTGAAAATATACCTTCGTAATTGAAAAAATCTACAAATACTGGTTAGATGATCGTGCGCTCATTGATTTAGAATTAATACATGGTATTACCGAATGCATGCGAAAGCATGGATTTAGTAATATTACTGTAAGGGATATATCATCCCATGTGATCTCTTCCTATTTTTATGTAATCCTTATCGCTTCCCTGTACCTCGCTCCTGCAATGATAAAGATGATTATACACTTCAAAGAAGGCTATGATTACAATAAGGATTTCGATACCCATATGGCGCTCTCATTTCCTTTGGCGCTACTTTCACTCTTTGGATGTTTCAAGTATTATTCCATAACTGGAACCAAATGACTTGTAAGAAAGATTCGGTAAGCCGATTGAGGACTTCATTTCCTCTATTGTATTATTTCAACCACATCGTGTAGGAATATTGAAATATGCGATATACCATCAAAGAGAAGTTTGAAAATTTGTGCTTGGGAATACGTATATATACGTATGATGAAAAAACACTTGAATCTATTTTTTTTAATGCTAGTTTATTACAAAAAGCAAGAGACCCCGGTCTAATTATAAGTAAGTTTCTTGAGATAAAACTACAGGAATATTTACAGTTTGCAAATGTTGCAAGTAGATCACAGAATCGAAATCAAAATCATTCAGTGGGCCCGTTGAGATTTGAACTCAAGTCACTAGCACCCCAAGCTAGAAGGATACCAAGCTACCCCACGGGCCCTAAGGATGATTGTTACGTTTTTTCTTGGAAAGCTATTGCGTGCATACTAGAAAGCCTTAATATACTTTATTAGATGAAGACACTGTATGAATTTTGACCTCTTCACCTTGCTTGGTTTTTCTGCAGGTGCAGTCACCTCTGTTGGTTTCATCCCACAACTAATCAGAGGATACCGCACGAAAAAACTTCATGACATCTCCTATTGGATGCCTATGGTTCTTATGAGCGGTATGGCACTATGGCTCATATATGGAGTGTTACGAAATGATATCGCAATTATCGCGGCAAACTCCTTTGGTGTTCTCTGTAACATCCTTCTCCTTCTTATGAAAAAACGGTATTCCTAGTAGATCGATCGTATTTTTTCTTTTAAACAATATCTTAAATACTATGAGAACGCATACATCTTAGAAAATAAGAACTGACGTAATTCCTCATCAAGGTAACAGGGTATGAAACAACATACAAACAAAAAAACCATTTTGGATTACATAGCTATATTCTTCATTAAAAAAATATCAAATTATTTCTGGGAACTTGCTGATACCTGGTCTTACAAAAACGAAAAAATCGCGAAACTCTATAATAGATTCATAGGGAAGGAATATCAAAGAGAATATGAAAGCTGCATCATCGCATCCAATGCAAACATCCTTCATATCGGTTGTGGATCGTACCCTCTCACAGAGATTGTTTTAGCACACTGTAGCACAGGACATATCGTTGGCATTGATAAAAATCTACAGACCGTAACACAAGCACGCCAAATCATTATAAAAAATAAACTTGAAAATTGCGTCACCATCACCCATGGTGATGGTCTTGACTTTTCAATAGAGGACTTTAACGTCATCATAGTCTCCAGCTGTTCCTTACCCAAAGTTCAAATCCTTCAGCATCTTTTTCAGAAAGCAAAACCACACAGCAGGATTATAGTGAGAGAGGTCGATATAGCGGTTATTAATATCCTTCAATGTCTTGATGCACATCGTGATATTGAAATAATTAAACAAATCCGCCATAATCCGTTTCCCTTCCTTGAACCAATAGGCTGGACCACCTTTTGTCTGAAAAAGAAATGAGGAAAATCTTTTAGCCCTGCTTCCCCTACCCCTGAGTGTCGACCATGCATATACCCCCATCAAAACAAGATTACATTTTGAAACGACCCATTCG